>JBKJOM010000197.1:0-10653 GCA_046595775.1 Ramlibacter sp.
TGCTGACGCTGGTTGGCGCGACCATCGTCGGCAGCATGGCCACGGTCTGGCATGGCATCGTGAATCCGCCGCGCACGCGCGACATCCGCGAATGGCGCTACGACGACCAGAACATCCGGCTGAAGAAGGGCGAGGAGATGGGCCGCTTCCTGCTAGGGTCGACCGTGGTCATGTTGTTCCCGAAAGACGTGGTCGTGTTCCACCGGGACTGGGCGCCGACGCGGCCGGTGCGGCTGGGTGAGGCGATGGCCACGGTGCATGGGGCGCATCGGGGGCCTTCGGACTGAGCGGCCGCTGCTAGCGTCCTTAAAATCGGGAGCGGACTACCGGACGCAGAGGACGCAAAGGTTTCGCAGAGGACGCAAAAGGACAACCAAGAAAATTTCCTTGTTGGGGTGGGCTTGGCCTCCGCTTGTCGGGCCGGACCTGATGCGGCATTCATGACTTCCTCGCAGGCAGAGAGACCAATGGATTGCGGATCGAGTCCGCGATGACAAGATGCGTGGCCCCGATGTTTTTTTTGCGTCCTCTGCGAAACCTTTGCGTCCTCTGCGTCCGGTAGTCCGCTCCCGCTTTCAGGCAGCCTACTGAAACGCCACCTCGTCAAACGCCCGCAACTTGCGCGAATGCAATCGCTGCGAGCCCTGCTCGCGAAGGATTTCGATGGCACGCATGCCGATGCGCAAATGCTGGTCCACGCGATCGCGGTAGAACTGGTTCGCCATTCCCGGAAGTTTGATCTCGCCGTGCAGCGGCTTGTCGCTCACGCATAGAAGCGTGCCGTAGGGAACCCGGAAGCGGAAGCCGTTCGCCGCGATGGTCGCGCTTTCCATGTCGAGTGCGACGGCGCGGCTCTGGCTGAAGCGGCGCTGCGGCGTGTTGTGCGGCAACAGCTCCCAGTTGCGGTTATCGGTGCTGGCGACGGTGCCGGTGCGCATGATGCGCTTGAGGTCCGCACCTTTGAATCCGGTGACATCGCCGACGGCTTTCTCCAGCGCGAGCTGGATTTCGGCCAGAGCCGGGATCGGCACCCACAGCGGCAGCTCCTCATCGAGTACATGGTCTTCCCGCACATACGCGTGGGCCAACACGTAGTCGCCCAGTTGCTGGCTGGTGCGCAGGCCCGCGCAGTGGCCGAGCATCATCCAGGCGTGCGGGCGCAGCACCGCGACATGGTCAGTGATGGTCTTGGCGTTGGCGGGGCCGACACCGATGTTGATCATGGTGATGCCGCCATGGCCGGGGCGCATCAAGTGGTAGCCGGGCATCTGCGGCAGGCGCGGCGGCACTGCGCCGAGCTCGTCGCCAGCCACTGCGGGCAGGCCCGCGCGCCGCGTGATCACGTTGCCGGGCTCGATGAAGGCCTCGTACTCGCTCGCCGGGTTGGCCATTTCCTCGTGCCCGAGCCGCACGAATTCGTCGATGTAGAACTGGTAATTGGTGAACAGCACGAAGTTCTGGAACCAGTCCGGGGCCGTGCCGGTGTAGTGGCGCAGGCGGTGCAGCGAGTAGTCCACGCGCGCTGCGGTGAACAGCGACAGCGGCTGCGGCTCGCCGGGGCGGTGCTCCCAGGTGCCGTTGGCGATGCCGTCGTCCATGGCGCCCAGGTCCGGCAGGTCGAACATGTCGCGCATCAGCTGCCGCCGGTCCGGCGTGAGCGTACCTTCGATGTGGTCGTTTTCGGCGAAAGAGAAGTGCACGGGGATGGGATGCGTGCTGGTGCCCACCTCCAGTTCCACGCCATGGTTTTGCTGCAACAGGCGGAACTGATCGCGGTAGTAGTTGGCGTAGAGGTCGGGGCGCGTCAGCGTGGTCTCGAATCGGCCTGCGCCGGCGACGAAGCCGTAGGAGAGGCCTGAGTTCTCGAGCGCGTTCTGGCGCGATACGGACTCGGTATGGATGCGTACGAACGGGTAACACGCACGCACGTGGCCCGGCAATTGCTCGCCCGCGACAAACCGCTGCATCGCATCGCGCAAATGGCTGATCTGCTGCGAATAGATGGTGCGCACTTGCGCCAGCGCGCTCTCGGGATCGCTGTGCCGGCTGGGAGCGATGAAGGGCGGCAGGTAGGACATGGGAGTCATTGTGCAACGCGGCAGAAAGGGTGAGACAACGCCCTCCCGGCCGCGCCGGGTAGCTGTCCTACAAGGTGTAACGAAACGCCCTGACGTTACAAAGCCGGCCCATCAGCCACAGTCAATCCATCCAACAACAAGCCTGTTCGACCTACCAGGAGCGAAGCGAATGACCACAGCAACCATGGCCGGAAACCCCTTCGCATTGATGACGGATCCAGCGAGCGTGCGCGCCACGATCGACCGTTCCGAAGCGTTGGCCCGGCTTTCGCAGCGCCAGTGCCACCCGCTCGACCGCGCGGTGATCCGCAGCGCCAGCGCCGAACTCGCTGCCTACGACGCCAAGATCGACCGCACGACGGTGTACTTGCCGCCCGAAGAAGACAAGCCTGCCACCGTGACGCGTGGCTACCCCAAGACGATCAACTAGACACAGCCACCATCGCCCAAGACAACGGCCCCGCATGCGGGGCCGTTTCGTTTTGGGGTGCGGGGCTTTCTAGTTGTTGCGGTTGCCGCGTCCGTGGCTGCGGCCATTGTCATCGTCGCCGCCTTGTGCGCGCTCGTCGCGCTGCCCGCGCTGCCCGCGCGGGCCTCGAGCTTCGTGTTGCGGCTGCTGCGCCGGTGCGGCTTGTTGCGGCGCACCGCGCTGCGGCCCATAGCCCATCTCCGCGCGTTGCTGCTGCTGTTGCGCCTGCCACGCCAGTTGGCGCTGCTGGATGTCGTGCCCCTGTTGTTGGCGCATCGCTTGGTCACGCTGCGCAAGCTGCTGCTGCATCGCCTGATGTTGCTGCACCTGCGCCTGGCGCGCTGCCTGCTGTTGCTGGTCGCGCTGCGCACGTTCCTGTTGCCACTGGCGCTGGCCCTGTTCGCGCTGCGCCTGTTCGCGCTGTCCGCGTTCCTGCTGCACCTGTTGTCCGCGCTGTTGTTCCTCCTGGGCGCGGCGGCGCCACAGATCCTCGTCGCGGCGCTCCACTTGCTGAGGCCGAGCGACGATCGCCGCTTGCTGTGCGCCGTATGACGGGGGCTGCGTGCGCAATCCGAGCGGGCTGCTGCGTTCAGCCATCCAGCGGTTCGTGTCATGCGCCCGTGGCGGCGCGATCGTCTGGGCGCGTGACAGGTCGGCAAAGTTCGCGCGCGACCAGCGATCGTGCACCGGGCGGCCGCGCTGGAAGTCGTCGACGCGCACTGTGGTCACTGCGTCGGGGCGGCGCTGGAAGTAGTGGGGCCGGCCGGCGTAGCGGCTGTCCGTGACGATGTAGCGGTTCACATTGCGCACGTACAGTGGGCTCGCGGCGTAGAACGGTTGCCAGGCTTCACCGGGCGCCAGCGGATACCAGCCGATGCCGGGGCCCGAGCCGATCGACAGGCTCAGGCTCGAGCCGCCGCCCATGAAAGCCACCAGCGCGGGCGCGTACATCGGACGCGGGCCCATCGAGCCGGGCACCCACGCCCAGCGGGAGCCGATCTCGGCCCAGCGGCCGTAGTGCGAGGTCGCAAAACCCCAGGGCGCGTCATCGACCCAGGTCCATCCCCAGGGGTTGATCCATTCCCAGCGGCCATAGCGGTAAGGCGCCCAGTCGGCCACCGTCACTTGCGGATACCACACCTGCCCGTACGTCGCGTCCTGGGACCATGTGCCGTTCGCGTCGAGTTGCTGGTAGCCCACCACTGCGCGCGGTACATGGCGCGCGGCGATCGACTGGTCCTCGATGCGATTGCGATCAGCGGCCCAGCGGTCGAAAGTGTCTTGCGCGTTCGCCGGCGAGCCGGCGACTTGTGCAAGCTCGCGGCCGGCGAAGGCCATGCTCTGGCCCGCCTGCAACTGCAGCACGCCGCCACCGGCGCCATACAAGGTCGCCATGCCGCTATGCACGGTGACGCGCGTGAAGCCCTGCTGCGGCTCGACGTCGACACGAAAGTCGCCAGGCTGCGTGGCGCGCAACGCGAGGTGGGGCGTGTCGATCTCGAAGTTCTCGCCGCCTTGGACCTGGCGAACGCGGGCATTGACCACGCCTTCGTTCAGGCTCACTTGCAGCACTTCTTCATCGAGCGCCACCACGTCGACGAAGGTGCGGCTGTCCATTTGCAGCGCCGCCGATCCCATGTGGAGTTCGGCGCGCGCGCCCTCATCGGTCCAGAGGCGATCGCCGCGGGTGATCGGTCGGTTGCGGGCGGCTTCGGACCACTCTGTTCGGCCGGCCGGTGCAAACACCACCGAGCCTTCCATGTGGGTCAGCGCGGCGACGCGGCCGGGAGGATCGGCCGCCTGCGCGAATGCGCTGCCGGCGATGACCAGGGCCAGGGCGGCGAACCAGCGCCCGGCACGGGCGTGCGAGTACGTGTGCGGTTTCATGCGGATTGTCTCCTTCACGTTAGAACGCGCGACACGCAGGAAGAGCCGCAAAGCGCGCGTAAAGCCCCGCCCCGGGCGGTCACCTTCTGTAATGCGGTGTAAAGCTGCAGCCCGACAGCTCAACTCGTGCGGCCGGGGTTCAGGATCGGGATCCCGCGTTGCCACACTTCGGGCTCGGGCCGGCGATCGGAGTTCGTGTTGCGCAGGTCCGGGCGCGCGGGCCTGGCGCGGTCGCGCTGCTGTTGTTCCCAGGCTTGCTGGTCGCGGCGCCACTGTTCGCTCAGTGCCTGCTGCTGGCGCTGCCACGCTTCGCGCTGTGCATGCTCGCGCTCCTCGGCCTGCTTGCGCGCGCCTTCCTCGCGAGCCACGCGCTGCTGCCGCAGGGCCTGTGCATCGCGATCGGCGGCGCGGCGCGCAACCTCCACCTGCTGCGCATGTGCAGCCTTGCGTGCGTCTTCTCCCTTGCGCGCGGCTGCCGCGGCCAGTTTGGTTTTCTGGGCGCGTTTGGCAAGCGCCTCACGTTGCGCTTCGCGCTGGGCCTGCGCGCGGGCGACAGCGGCCGCGCGTTGGGCTTCTTTCTCGCGCCTGGCCTGCGCCAACTGCTCGCGGAGCGCCTGTTCCCGCTTGCTCGCCTGCTCGCGCTTGGCCAGCTCGGCACGGCGCGCCAATGACTCGTGACGCGCGGCCTCGGCGCGCAGGGCCTGCTGTTCTTGCACGCGCGCTTGCGCCAGTGCGACGGCGCGCGCTTGCTGGTTGGCGCGAGCCTGCTCTGCGCTGCGCACCTGTTGCGCGGTGCGCACCTGTTCGGTGGCCTTGGCCAGCTCGATTTGCCGCAACTGTTCTGCGATGCGGGCGTGCTCCGCGGCGCGTGCCTGTTCCGACACACGCTTCTGCCCGGCGGCGTATTGCTGCTGTTGAGCCAATGCAACCCGGGCCTGTTCGGCGGCACGGCCCTGGTCCGCGAGCTTGGCCTGTTGCGCAGCACGCGCCTGTTCAGCGGCCTTGGCTTGTTCTGCCTTGGCAGCGACTTCGGCCTTCGCTGCCTGTTCGGCCTTCGCCTGGCGTTCCACCTTGGCAGCCTGTTCTGCTTGCGCTGCCTGATCGCGCTGGCGTTGCGCCTCGGCCTGTTGCTGCTGCTGCGCCGCCACGATGGCCGCGTTGTTGTTTGTGACCTGACGGACATCGGCGGAGACCGGCGCCGCGCGTGCCATGGTCGGCTGGGCCGGTTTGTCCGGCATGGGCGGAGGCGGCACCACCTGCGCCTGTACCAGCAGGTTGCCCGCCACTTTCATCCAGCCCCCCTTGACCGGCCGGCCCCGGTGGAAGTCTTCGGCGGCGATCGCGGTTAACGCCTCGGGCCTGCGCTGGTGCGCGTAGCTGCCGGCTTGCGGCGGCATGTTGGCGTTGATCGTGCTGATGTAGAGCGGCGTCGCGCGATAGCCCGGCTGCCACGCTTCGCCGGGCGCGAGCGGGAACCAGGCTACGCCTTGTTTGCCGCCGACGGCGATGTTCGAGGAGGAGCCACTGCCCAGGAATGCAACCAGCGCGGGCGCGTAGATCGGCCGCAGCCCGATGCGGCCCGGCACCCAGGCCCACTTGTCGCCCACCATCGCCCAGCGCCCGTAATGCGAAGTGGCGAAAGCCCAGGGCGCGTCGTCGATCCAGCTCCAGCCCCAGGGCGCAATCCACTCCCAGCGCCCCGCGCGGTAGGGCGCCCACTTCGCCGGCGTGGCCTGCGGAATCCACACCGCGCCGTAAGTCGCATCCTGCGACCACTGGCCGTGCGCATCCAGCCCCTGGTAGCCCACTACTTCGCGTGGCACATAGCGCGCGGCCACCGACTGGTCCTCGCGGCGATTGCGCTCGGCGGCCCAGCGGTCGAAGTTGTCCTGCGGCGGCGATTCCTGCGCGGTGACTTGGGCAAGCCCCCGCGTTCGGAAGGTGACCTGCTGGCCGCCGCCCAGCGTGAGCGATTGGCCCTTGTCGCCATAGACGGCGCCAGTGCCCGAATGGACGGTGACTCGCGTGGTGCCACGCGCGCCGTCGACGTCGATGCGGTAGTCGCCGGGATACGCGGCGCGCCATGCCAGGTTGGGCGTGTCGATCTCGAAGTTCTCGCCCTCGGGCAGGTTGCGTACGCGCACATACACCGAGCCCTGCGTGACGCTCAGCTGCGTGGACTGGTCATCCAGCGCGAGCACCTGGATTTGCGCCTGGCCGTCCATGCGCACGGTGGAAGATCCCACTTGCACTTCGGCGCGGCTGCCCTTGTCGGTCCACAGCTTGTCGCCGCGCGTGAGTGGCCGGTTGGCCTCTGCATCGGTCCATTCGTTGTCGCCGGAAGGCGAGAACGTGACGGCGCCTTCGGCATGGTTGAGCCTGCCGATGCGGCCCGGCGGGTCGGATTGCGCGATGGCGTGAGCAGTCCAGCCCAGTATTAGCACGGGCACCAGGCGAACTAGGACATGGCGGAACAGGCTGATGGGCGTCATGGCAGGGGTCTTCCCCAAGTAGAACGCCTGAGCTGGATCGAAGAGCGCAAACGGGATGTAAAGCGTGGCCCTGATGGGCGTCTCTTTTGTAATCCCCTGTAAATCGCCGTGATGAATTACCGGAAGTTGGTGAGGTCGGTTCGCATGCACTCGATGAAGGGGTGCGTGCAGAGCTGGCCGGCCGCGATGGACGGCGCGCCCTGTTGCCCTGCAAGCGGGTGGCTATCATGCGCCCATGACGACCACCACCTGGCACCAGCATGTCGGGCGCACCGGCACGCTGCCGCTGCGCTGGCTGGCGGGCTGGTGGCGAATCCTCTTCTTCGGTGCCTCGCTGCTGGTCCTGGCCATGACGCCGTCCAGCTATGGTCGCGAAACGCGCGCCGCGCTGCTTCACCATGTGTATGTGGACACGGCGCCGATCCTGGCGTGGTTCACCGTGCTGTGCGCGCTGCTCACGCTGATCATCACCCGCATCGTGGTGGTCACGGCGCAAAGCTATGGCCTGTCGCAGTACGCGCTCGAGATGGTGATCCGCGTGCTGGTGCTAGAACTGATTCCGCTGACGGCGGCCCTCTTCGTCGCACTGCGTTGCACCATCCCCAATGGCGCGGCGCTGGCTGAGATGCGCCGCGCGGGCCGCTTTGAAGCGCTTGCCGGCGCCGGCCACGACCCGATCGTCACGCAGGCGCTGCCGCGTGCACTGGCCGGCATCTACGCCACGATCACCCTGGCCGCGCTCAGTTGCGTGGTGGCCCTGTTGCTGGCGTACTTCGCGGTGTACGGTTTCACCGCTGCGGGTGTGCCGGCTTACACCCATGTCTTCGGCCATGTGTTCAACCCCTCGGTGTCGCTGATCTTCCTGCTCAAGACACTGTTCTTCAGCCTGGCTGTTTCCTTCATCCCGATGGCCTCGGGCCTGTACGACGTCGAGGGCGACGGCTCGCGCGAGAGCGCTGCGCTGCAGGGCCTGGTGCGCATGTTTGCTGTCCTGCTGATCCTCGAGTCGGCGTCGCTCGCGGGCAACTACGCCTGAGAAACTCACCCAGACCCATGGCCACGCCTACGCCCGAACAGAACTCCGAACCGGGGACCGGCACGCGCCCGGTGCGCAACCTCGAATTCAAGGCGGCCCTGCTGCTGGTCTTCACCGCGCTGCTGGTCGCCGGTTCGGTGCTGTACCTGTTGTATGCGCGTGGCGCGTTCGAGCCCACGCAGACGCTGGTGCTGGTGGCCGACGACGCCGAGGGCGTGGGCGTCGGCATGGACATGACCTTCTCGGGCTTTCCAATCGGGCGGGTGCGCAAGGTGGAACTGGCCGACGCGGGCAATGTGCACATCGTCATCGACGTGCCGACGCGCGATGCCCACTGGTTGCGCACGAGCAGCATCTTCACGCTGGTGCGCGGGCTGGTCGGCGGCACCACGATCAAGGCCTTCACCGGACTGCCCGCCGACCCGGCTTTGCCCGATGGCGCGCAACGTCCGGTGCTGCGCGGCGACGCCACGGCCGAATTGCCGCGCGTGCTGTCGTCGGCCCGCGAAGTGCTCGAGAACCTCAGCGCCATCACGGCGCAGGACGCCGAGTTGCGGGCCACGCTGGCCAACCTGCGCGAGGTGACGGGCAAGCTCAAGGGCCCGCGCGGCGCGCTGGGCGCCGCGTTGGGCAACGAAGCCGATGCGCAAAAAGTCGTCACTGCGCTGGAGCGGGCCAATGCGCTGCTGTCGCGGCTGGATGGCCTCGCCGCGAAGGCCGACACCCAGGTGTTCGGGCCGGAGGGCGTGATGAAGGAAGCCCGCGCGACCATCATCCAGCTCAACGGCCTGCTGGGCGAAACCCGCGGCAGCCTGAAGAAGGTCGATGCGGTGCTGGCCGAAGCGCAAGGCGTAGGCGCGAACGTGCGCGGCGCGACCACCGACCTGGGTGCACTGCGAGGCGAAGTCGAGGCCAGCCTGCGCAAGGTGCAAGGTCTGATCGACGAGATCAACCGCAAGTGGCCGTTCGCCCGCGAGACCGAGGTCAAGGTTCCATGAAAAGGAAAGTCACGATGGGGATGAAGAACACACTGGTTGTCGCGGCACTCGCCTTGTTGCTGGCCGCCTGCGGCACGAAACCGAAGTTGCCGGACTGGCAGGAGAGCACCGTCGATTCGCTCAAGCGCTACACGACGGCCTACCTGAAGGGCGATGCACGCGTGGCCACGGCCGAATTCGAGCGGGCCCGGCGCGAGGTCGCCACCACCGGCGATGCCGCCTACGTCGCGCGCATCGAGCTGACGCGCTGCGCGGTGCAACTGGCCAGCCTGGTGCTGGATGCGTGTGCGGGTTTTGAAGCAGTTCGTGCCGACGCGCCCGCTGCGGAGCGCGCGTACGCCGCGTACCTTGCTGGCCGCGCGACGCCCGCCGATGTCTCCCTCCTGCCGGCGCAGCATCGCGCTGTCGCGAGTGGTCGGGAAGACGTCGGCGCCCTCACGTCGATCGATGACCCGGTCGCGCGCCTGGTGGCCGTCGGTGTTTTGTTCCGCACCGGCCGCGCGTCGCCGCCCGTTATCAGTCTGGCGGTCGACATTGCCTCGCAACAAGGTTGGCGCCGGCCCTTGCTCGCGTGGCTGGGCGTGCAGCTGCAACGCGCCGAGCGTGCAGGCACGAAGGACGAAGCCGAGCGGCTGCGCCGCCGCATCGCCATCATCACCGGCGAGGGGTAGGAGCGGGAGCGGACAGCCGGACGCAGAGGACGCAGAAACTACGCAGAGGACGCAAAAGGACTTCCAAAAAATTTTTCTTTTGTCTTCTTTTGCGTCCGCTGCGAATCCTTTGCGTCCTCTGCGTCCGGCGGTTCGTCCCCGATTCCCAAAAAAAAACCCGGTCCGAAAGGACCGGGTTTTGCTTTCAGGCTCTCGCCTTAGGGCTTGCTTGCCGTCGGAAACGGCCAGGCTGCTTGCGGATTCAAAGTCGTTTGAGCCGCAGGTGCAGCCGGTGCGGGGCTCGCCGCAGCCGGCTTGGCAGCAGGTGCTTTGGCGGCCTTTTTGGCGGGCGCCTTGGCAGCCTTTTTCGCAGGCGCTTTCTTCGCAGCCTTTTTCGCGGGCTTCTTCGCAGCGGCCTTCTTCTTCGCAGGCGCCTTCTTGGCCGTGCTCTTCTTCGCCGCCTTCTTCGCCGGCGACTTCTTGGCTGCCTTCTTCGCAGCCGGACGCTTCGCAGCAGCCTTCTTCGCTGCCGGACGCTTGGCCGCCGCCTTCTTGGCCGGGGCCTTCTTGGCTGCCATCTTCTTGGCCGGTGCCTTCTTCGCTACCGACTTCTTCGCGGCCTTTTTGGCCGGGGCTTTCTTAGCCGCTTTTTTCGCAGTTGCCATTTCTATATCTCCTGTTCAAGTTGATCAACATCAACCAAAGAGCACTCCACGCGGTTGGTATCGCATGAAGCGATCCATGGAGTTGGGCGGACCCAGCTCCATGAACACCGTAGCCGCCTCGTGCTGTGCTCTTTGGCCCAGTCGTTCAAGGCAGGCAATTTCAATCCCAGGAAAGTGCGCCACCCGTCTGGTATTCGATCACGCGGGTTTCGAAGAAATTGCGCTCTTTCTTCAGGTCAATCATTTCGCTCATCCACGGGAAAGGATTTTCCTCGTTGGGGAAGAGCGCTTCGAGGCCGATCTGCGTGGCGCGACGGTTCGCGATGTAGCGCAGGTAGCCCTTGAACATGGAGGCATTCATGCCGAGCACGCCGCGCG
>JBKJOM010000035.1:0-6979 GCA_046595775.1 Ramlibacter sp.
AAGGGCTATCTGAAGCGCCTGCGCGAGATCTGCGACAAGCACGGCATCCTCCTGATCTTCGACGAGGTGATCACCGGCTTCGGCCGCATGGGCACCAACTTCGCAGCCGACTTCTACGGCGTGGTGCCCGACATGCTCAACTTCGCCAAGTGCGTGACCAACGGCGTGATCCCGCTGGGCGGCGTGATCTGCCGCGACAAGCTGTACGACGCGATGATGAAGACCGACGCGCCGGAGCACGTCGTCGAGTTCTTCCATGGCTACACCTACTCGGGTCATCCGGTGGCCTGCGCGGCGGCGATCGCAACGCTGCAGCTGTACAAGGACGAGAACTTGTTCGCGCGCGCCGGCGAGATGGGCAAGGTGCTGGGCGATGCCTTCCATTCCACCTTCAAGGGACTGCCGAACGTGATCGGCATCCGTAGCCTGGGCCTGGCCGCCGCGGTGGAGCTCGCGCCGATCGCGGGTTCGCCGGGCAAGCGCGCATACAACATCTTCATCGACTGCTTCAAGGCAGGTGCACTGGTGCGGCCCGCCGGCGACGTGCTGGTGATCGCCCCGCCCTACATCGCCGAGAAATCGCATATCGACGCGCTCGTGAACATGTTGGCCGATTCGATCCGCAAGAATGCCTGAAGAGACACCCGCCGGCGCGCCTTCGCTCTTGCGCTTCGCGCAGGAAGTGCAGGCACTGCGTGAGGCGCGCTTTCCTTCCAAGGTGGGCGTCATGGTGCCGACCTTCAACCGGCCCGACCGGTTGCGCGGTTGCGTGCTGCAACTGGCGAACCAGTCCCGGCCCCCGGACGTCATCTGCGTCCACCAGAACGGCCACGCCGACTCGTACCAGTGGGCCGTGGCGGACCTGCAGGTCTCGCCCAAGGTCGCATGGCTGCACACCAACGACAAGCTGCGGCCGCACGACTGGTACACCATTCCGCTGCGCTGGCTGCTCGAGAACCAGTGTTCGCATTTCTTCTGGTGCGACGACGACGACATCTACCTGCACCAGCACATCGCCCGCGGCATGGACGACCTGGCCGACCGGGATTTTTCCGTGGCCCGGCGCTGCGGCCTGCTGTTCACACGGCCCGGCGACTGGCGCTACAACCCCGAGGTGAACTTCACCTCGCACGCGCCGGGCGGCATGCGTTCTTCGATCTGCTTCAACCGGCGCTTTGCGCTTGAGCTGCTTGCCGACCTCACTGCGGATCCGACCCACTCTTACCCGGACCAGGTTGTCGCGCACGTCACCATGCCCAAGTTCCGCTGCAATGTGTCGGACCGGTTCACGTCGGTGTACCACGCGCAGCCCGGCTCGGTGACTTCAGGCAGCTGGTTGCCCCGGGCCTTCGGCGATCCAGGTTCCTAGTGCTTCATCGATAGCCAGATGGTGTAGAAGCTGAACACCATCAGCAGGAGGACGATCCACACACCATAGGGGCCCTTGCCGGGCTGGCGCTCCACCATCTTCACCGGCGCGACCGCGACGTGCGGCTCGGGCGGAAGCTCGGCGCCCTCCGCAGCGAGGATGGCTTCGATCTCCTCGTTGGTCAGGAGCCGCTCGACATCATCCGGCGGTGGCGTCGAGCCCTTCCCCTGGAACTCGCGGACGACGGCCGCGAACGGGCCTGCGAAGTCGATGTGCTCCGAGAAAGCGCGGGCCTGTTGGGCGCGCTCGAGCATCTCCTGCGGACGCTTCAGCAGCTCGGCGCAGGTGTTGGCCAGCTCGTCGTAGCCGGCGAACACAATGCCCGAGTCGAGCCAGTCATTGAGCGGCGAAAAGACCGAGGTCTCGCAAACGATGAGCACGCCCTGCATCACCGGTTGCAGGATTCTCGCGACAGGGAAGAGCCCGGTCTCGTAGAAGTGGACATGGAGCACCAGCCGCGCGCGTTGCACCGCCGGTGCGAGTTCGACGCCATAGGCGCCGGCCACCACTTCGACGGTGAGTCCCAGGTCCTGCAGGCGGTCGATCACGACCCGGCGGCGCTCGCTCATCGTGCCGTAGAACAGCACGTCGACTGTCGGCTCGGTGGTTGACGCTTGTGCCAGCGCAGCGCTGGGCACGATCGGCAGTTCGAAGGCGAGTTGGCCCGGCCCGTTCTCGCGCTTGAGCAGCTCCACATTCTTGTTGTGGTAGTCAACGACGAGCCAATCGGCGAGCCAGCGGCGGTAGTCCGGGCCTGCGGCGAGATTGGGGCCAAGCTGTTCGAAATTGAAGATGGCGCAGCGCGCGGGGTGCATGTGCGCGAGCTCAGCCTGGAACGCGGGCATGCCTTGCAGGATGATCGAAAAGGCATCGGGATCGATGCGGTTGACCAGGTGCTCGCTGGCATACCCCGCCGCACGGATCGAGTCGCGAAGGCAGACGGCCACCTCGGTCAGCACGAAGGGCGCCGGCAGGTACGGATTCTTCTCGATGACGTTGATCGTGGGGCGCGGCCCGTTCATAGGCGGCGATACTACACGGCTCGATGGCTTTGACGCTCCCTGCCCGTGTCGTCACCACGCTGGTGCTTGCGCTCGCCGCGGCGCTCGCGTGCCAGGCGTTGCGCCTGCCCATTCCCTGGACCATCGGGCCCCTCGTCGCGACGGGGCTTGCATCCGTCCTGGGCTTTCCCACACGCAGCTTCGTACCGTTTCGCAATACGGGTCAATGGTGGATCGGTACCGCGCTGGGCCTGTACTTCACGCCGCAGGTCACCGCACTGGTGGCGAGCCTCTGGTGGGCCATCGTCCTGGCGATCGCGTGGGCGCTGGTACTTGGCTGGGGCTTCGGCGTGTGGCTCCACCGGCGGCATGCCAGCGAGTTGGGGGCCGACTCCGCGCAGCAACGCGCCACCAGCTACTTCGCCGGTTCGATCGGAGGAGCTTCGGAGATGACCTTGCTGGCTGAGCGCGCGGGCGGCCGTACAGAGATGGTGGCTGCCGCACACAGCCTGCGCCTGCTGATCGTGACGCTCGTGGTTCCCTTCGGCCTGGCGTTTGGCGGCATGCATGGAATTGATCCTTCGTTGCCCGGCGCGCGCGTCGTGCAATGGCCCGGCTTGGTGGTCCTGCTCGCTGTCTCGGCGACGGGCTCCATCTTGCTGACGCGCACAGGGCGTGCGAACCCTTGGTTCATGGGCGCGTTGCTGGCGTCAATGGGCCTTGCGATGTGGGGGGTGCAGTTGTCAGCACTACCGCAATGGTTGACCAACGCGGCCCAGCTCTTCATTGGCGTCAGCCTGGGGGTGCGCTTTTCGCCCGGGTTCGTGCGCACCGCGCCGCGCTGGCTGGCCTCGGTGGCCTGCGGCACGTTGGTGATGATTGCTCTGTGTGCGGGACTGGCCTGGGTGCTGGCCTGGGCCGTGGGGCTGCACTGGGCCACGATGATCCTTGGTACCTCGCCCGGCGGCATTGCAGAGATGGCCATCACAGCGAAGGTGCTTCAGCTGGGAGTACCGGTGGTGACGGCCTTCCAGGTCTGCCGCCTGGTGGCGGTGCTGGTGCTGGTCGAGCCTTTGTATTCGCGCAGGTGGCTGCGCTGAACGCGCAGGGGTTCAGTGCATGACCAAGGGGTTCTGCGCCAGTTCGGCGTAGCCCTCGAGCTTTTCCTCGACTTCTTCCTGGGTGGGCGTGTTCAGCTGCCAGGCGTTGATCTGCCGCTGGAAAGCGTCGGCCCATGTGCCGTCGAGGTACACCTCCTTATTGGTGCGCTTGTCGAGGATTTCAAAGCCGTGGCGTGCAGTTCGCGGCGCGGGCTCACCCTCGGTGGGTTCGTTCGCCTGCATGTGCACCACGACGAACGATTCGGAGTCATAGAGCATTTGCATGTTTTTTCCTTGCCGCTATAGATGGCAACGCTTCTGGCGCTTTCAAGGAGGACAGCGCCAGCGTGCTTTACCTTGCCTTAAGGTTACGGCCCGGTGCTGTTCAGCCCCTGTCGGTGGACGACCACTGCTGGTCGACCCAATCACCGTTGGGCTGTGTCAGACGCAGGCGCACCGGAACGTAAGCCATGCCGGGAGCCAGCCACAGCTCCACTTTCACGTCGTACTCGCGCCGGGGCTGCCGACTGAGCTTCAGGCCCTCCACGGTGCCACCGGGCAGCTGCAGCGTCTGCAAGCCATCGACGACGAAGACCCAGGGCTCGGCGTCGCGGGTGGACGCGGTCTGGATCGAGATCGAAGTGCCTGCGGGGTATTTCTGCGGCGCGCCGGCAATCAGCGCGCCCAGTTGCAGCATCACGCTCAAACGATCCTGCGCGCCGGGTTGCAGCACGGCTTCGGGCTTGTTGCTCGAGAAGATCACCTTGCCGCTTTCGCGCTCGAAGTGCGTGGCCTCCTCGTGGCGCGACTTGTCCGAAAAGCGTTGCGGGGCGAGGCCTTCCGCAGTCAACGCGCCGGTACTGCGCTGGGTGCGCGTGGGCAGGAACCGCGCGCTGGCCTGCAACTGCGCTTCGTACTGGTGGCCGTCGTGGCGCCAGAGCAGTTCGCCGTCGCCGCTCAATGTGATGCCGTGGCTCTGCGCGGTGAGTTGGTAGCGCACGCGCGCCGGCGGCGCGACGATGTAGCGGTCTTCCCCGGCCGTCGCTTTGCTGGCAGTCGCCGGAGCCTTCGGAGCCGCAGTCTCCGCGACCGGGGTGGCCTGCACAACGTCGCTCGCTCGCGCCGCTCGCACGGCCGGAACTTTGGCGGGCGGTGTCGGCGCGAGTGCGATGGTTTCCGGGGCGGCCGCTTCGGGTGCGACAGGTAAAGCAGCAACCTGCACAGCGGGCGCGGGCATCGGCGCGGCGATCGTGCGCGCCAGCCAGGGGTTGGCACGCAAGGCCGGTTGCACCCATCGCGGTCCTGCGCCCAACAACCACGCATGCAAGGCGAAGACGCCAAGCGCAAGCAAAGCCAGCCGGCCCCACGGGGCGCGGGCTTCAGGCACCGCCCCATCCCAGGTCGCTGGACAACTGCTGCGCGGCGGCGCGCAGCGGCTTGTCGACCGCACCGCCCCACGCGGGATCGAACGTGCCGGTAGGCCCGAGCGCGACGATGCCCAGGGCGATGTGGCCGTCCGAATCGAACACCGGCGCGCAGAAGCCCACGATGCCCGGCAGCAGTGTGTCGACCACACGCGCCGCGCCGCGGCGGCGCACTTCGTCAAGCATGGTGCGCGCGTCAGCCAGCGTGGAGGGCACGTCGGCGCGGCCCTGCTTCTGCGCGCGCGAGATTTCTTCCTTCAGCAGCGGCGTGATTGCGTCGCGCGACAACCAGGCCGCGAAGCAGCGGCCCGTGGCCGAGGACAGCAGCGGCATCACGTCACCCAGGCGCAGGTTGGCCGTCACGGCCTGCGGCGACTCTTCCCAGTGGACAATGGTCGGGCCATGGTTGCCCCACACTGCGAGAGCCAGCGTGTGGCCGATCTGCTCCATCAGCGCGACGATGCGTTCACGCGCGAGCTTGACTGCGTCGAGCCGTGAGAGCGATGCGAGGCCCAGCCGAAGAGCGGCGGGACCCAGGTCGTAGCGCGTGCTCGCGCCGTCCTGCACCACGAGCGCGAGGCGCTGGAAGCTCACGAGATAGCGGTGCGCCTTGGCGGCGCTCATGCCGGCGGCGGCGGCGAGGTCGCGCAACATCAGCGGGCCGCGCGCGCGGGACAGCGCGTCCAGCAACGCGAAGCCCACCTCGACCGACTGGATGCCGGCGCGTTCCTTGGTCACCGGGGGTGTCCTGTAGAATTACGATTAGGTAAATTCATTTCATAATGCGTAACGTCTCCCGACTCTAGCGCATGCACGTCAAGGCGGCAAACCGATGAAACTCGCAACCTACAAGGACGGCTCGCGCGACGGGCAACTGGTGGTCGTCTCGCGCGACCTGGGCACGGCGCATTATGCGACCGGCATCGCCGACAGGCTGCAGCAGGTGCTGGACGATTGGGGCTTCATCTCGCCGCAATTGCAGGACCTGTACGACACGCTCAATGGCGGCAAGGCGCGCCACGCCTTTCCCTTCGACCCCACGCAATGCATGGCGCCGCTGCCGCGCGCCTACCAGTGGGCTGACGGCTCGGCCTACATCAACCATGTGGAGCTGGTGCGCCTCGCGCGAAACTCCAAGGTGCCCGACAACTACTACACCGAGCCGTTGATGTACCAGGGTGGCAGCGACGACTTCATCGGCCCGCGCGACGATGCGCCTTTCGCGGATGAAGCCTGGGGCATCGACTTCGAAGCCGAGGTGGCGGTGGTCGCGGGCGACGTGCCGATGACATCGACGCCGGAGCAGGCGCTCGAAGGCATACGGCTGGTGATGCTGGCCAACGACTGGTCGCTGCGCCACCTGATCCCCGACGAGCTGGCCAAGGGCTTCGGCTTCTTCCAGAGCAAACCGGCCACCGCGTTCAGCCCGGTTGCTGTGACGCTCGACGAACTTGGCGACGCCTGGCAAGGCGGCAAGCTCGGGCTCACGGTGCAAAGCCAGTGGAACGGCCGCACCGTGGGCATGTGTGACGCGGGCCAGGAAATGACTTTCCACTTCGGTCAGCTGATCGCGCACATCTGCAAGACGCGCAACGTGCGCGCCGGCTCCATCGTTGGCAGCGGCACGGTCAGCAACCGTGCCGTCGAGAAGGACGGCAAGAAGGAGTGGGTCAAGGGCTACTCGTGCATCGCCGAGAAGCGCGCGATCGAAACCATCCTGGACGGCAAGCCTTCGACCGACTACATGAAGTTCGGCGACACGATCAAGATCGAGATGAAGGGCCGGGACGGGCAGTCCGTGTTCGGCGCGATCGAGCAGAAGGTGAAGAAGCTGTAAACAAGAAGCCCAACACCCGGACGCAGAGGGCGCAAAAGTTACGCAGAAGACGCAAAAGAATCCAAAGAAAAATTTTCTTGGAAGTCCTTCTGCGACCTCTGCATAACTTCTGCGTACGGGAGTCCGTATTGAGGACGTCAGCTGTTCACAGCCGCAACCATGGCGTCCCAGTCTCCGCCGGCTCGGCC
>JBKJOM010000037.1:0-6152 GCA_046595775.1 Ramlibacter sp.
CACCAGCCGCGTGTCGAGCTCGCTCGCCGCCACGATGGCTTGCTTCACGTTATCGTGCACAGGCGCTTCCTTGGTCGCGATGAAGCGCGTGCCCATGTTCATGCCATCGGCGCCCAGCGCCATCGCAGCCACCAGCGAGCGGCCGTCGGCCATGCCGCCTGAGGCGACGAAGGGGATCTTCAGCGACTCCGCTGCGCGCGGCAGCAGGATGAAGTTGGGCACGTCGTCTTCGCCGGGGTGGCCGCCGCACTCGAAGCCATCCACGCTTACCGCGTCGCAGCCGATCGACTCGGCCTTGAGCGAGTGCCGCACCGAGGTGCATTTGTGGATCACGCGGATGCCGTGTTCCTTCAAAACCGGCAAGACCTGCTGCGGGTTGTTGCCGGCAGTCTCGACCACCTTCACGCCGCCTTCAATGATCGCGCGCACGTAGCCCGGGTAGTCGGGCGACTTCACGACCGGCAGGAAGGTGAGGTTCACGCCGAAGGGCTTGTCGGTCATCTCGCGGCAGCGCCTGATTTCGTTGGCCAGCAGCTCGGGCGTTTTCTGCGTGAGGCCGGTGATGATGCCCAGGCCTCCCGCGTTGGAGACGGCGGCGGCCAGCTCGGCGAAGCCGACGAAGTGCATGCCTCCCTGGATGATGGGGTGCTCGATTCCGAACAGCTCGGTGATGCGGGTTTTCATGGCGGCTTCACTCCTGGTGTGAACTGGAAACTCATCTTCGCATGCCCTCGCACTCAGTCGGGAAACTCCGGCACGCCGAACTCCCCGGCCTTCTCCTGCGCGCGCAGGTACGCGGGCCGCGCATGAATGCGCTGCAACCAATCCAGCGTGTTCTTTCCCTGGATGCCTACGCGCTTGTGCGCAGCCTCCAGCGGATAACTCATCTGGATGTCGGCCGCGCTGAGCGCCTGGCCGGCAAACCACGGGCGTTGTGCCAGCTCGCCCTCGATGTAGTCCAGGTGACGCTTGACTTGCGGCAGCACGAAAGAGTCTTGCCCCTGCGCTGCGATGCGCCGTGTGACGGGCTTGAGAAAGAACGGAACAGGCGCGCGTCCGATACGCTCGAACACCAGCTTCATCAACAGCGGCGGCATCAGCGAGCCCTCGGCGTAGTGCATCCAATAGAGGTAGCGTGCGCGGTCGGGCGTGCCGGGCGCGGGCGCCAGCGACGAGGCCTCGCGCTCGACGAGGTACTCGAGGATCGCGCCGGATTCGGCCAGCGTCAGCGCGCCGTCGGTGATCACCGGCGACTTGCCCAGGGGGTGAACCTGGCGCAGCTCAGGCGGCGCCAGCAGGGTGCTGGCATTGCGCTGGTACTTCTGCACTTCATAAGGCAGGCCCAGTTCCTCCAGCAGCCACAGCACGCGCTGCGACCTCGACAGGTTCAGGTGGTGGACGACGATCATGGTGGGCGATGAAGGGCAATGGGTAGGTCACCATTCTGACAGTCCCGTCTGGCGCCGCGCCAGCGGCAGACTTTCGAAGAACGCTCAGGAGCTGCTCTCTCAGGATGGGCGTGGCCTGCCGCGCATCGCCTTGAGCGTGGACGCGCCCGCAGCAGTCAGCAGTTTCACGAAAGCCGCCGCTGCTGGCGACAGGCTGCGGCCGCTGCGCCGCACGATCGCAATCGTCCGGCTGATGGAAGGCTGCTCCAGCCGCACGCCGATCACCGTCGTCGGGCGCAGTGGCAGCGTGAGCTGCGGCACCACCGCCAGGCCCAGGCCGCTTTCAACCAGGCCGATCAGCGTGGACACGTGCCGCACCTCGATCGTCGGGCGCGGCAAGGGCGGCAACTCGGCCAGTGCCTGGTCGATGAAGAGCCGGTTGCGCGACGCATGCGACACGCGCGCGTGCGGGTACTGCGCAAGCTCCTCCCACTTCACCGAGCGCCGCCTTGCGAGCGGATGACCGATGGGGCAAGCCAACACATAGGGCTCCTTGAGCAAGGGCGTGAATTCGACCTCAGGGTCCTGCATGCCGATGTAGTTCACCGCGAAATCCGCCTCGCCGTGCTTCACGCTGGCCAGCACTTCGTCGGCGCCCTCTTCGATGATGCGAACCAGCACGCGCGGGTACTGTTCGCGAAATGCGCGGATCACCGGCGGCAGGAAGTTGTGCACCGCCGAGAACACGCAGCCCACCGTCACGTCGCCCGACTCCAGCTCAGCTGCATCACGCAGGCTGAGCACCGAGCGGTCCAGGTCTTCCACCAGCCCGCGCATTTCGCCCAGAAAACGGCGGCCCAGCACCGTGAGCTCAACGCTGCGCGTAGTGCGATCAAACAGGCGCACGCCCAATATTTCTTCCAAGTGCGAAATGCGCCGGGACAGCGCGGGCTGCGACAGGTGCAGCGCCTTCGCGGCGCCGGCGAAGCTCTGCAGTTCACCCACGATCACGAAGGCGCGCAAGTCGGCGATCGATGGTTTCAGCATAGGGATTCACTCATGCAGCAAATGCAATAAAACCTCAGAAACTTGCAATTTACAGTAATCCTTCGGGCGCGGAAGATGCCTTCCACACAAGGAGACATCCGCCATGAAGCGACGCCACCTGCTGCAGGCAGCATCGGCAGCCATTGCGCTGCCCTCACTCTCTCTCGCCCAGTCTTTTCCAGCCAAGCCCATCCGCTACATCGTTCCCGTGGCCGCCGGCGGCGGCAACGACATGATTGCGCGCGTGGTCACCGAGCGCTGGGGCAAGGCCCTCGGCCAGAGCTTCATCGTCGACAACCAGAGCGGCGGCGGCGGCGTGGTGGCCTGCCTGGCGACGGCGCGCGCAGCGCCAGATGGCTACACGCTGATGCAGGGCTACGTCGCCACGCACGGCACCACGCCGGCCACCCGCAAGGTGAACTACGACGCGATCAAGGACTTCACGCCCATCGGCATGATCGGCGCCACGCCCAATGTGCTGGCCATCCACGACAGCGTGCCCGCGAAGAACGTCAAGGAGTTCATCGATTACGTGAAGCGCAACCCGGGCAAGGTGAGTTACGGCTCGGCTGGCGCGGGCTCGCTCACGCACATGACGATGGAGCTGTTCAAGCAGGAGACGGGTGCCTTCATGTTGCACATCCCGTATCGCGGCATCGCACCGGCGATCCAGGACCTGCTGGGCGGCCAGACCCAGGCGATGTTCCCGGGGTTGGCAGCCGCGCTGCCGCACCTGCGCTCCGGCCGCATGCGCGCGCTCGCCGTTACCGGCAAGCGGCGCAGCCCGCAGCTCAAGGACATTCCCACGATGGAAGAGATCGGCTTCAAGGGCTTCGACGCGATGCAGTGGTATGGCTCGGTCGGTCCCGCCGGCATGCCCGCCGATGTGGTGAAGCGCCTCAACGAAACCCAGGTCGCGACGCTGAAGGCGCCGGACCTCGCGGAGAAGCTGGCGAGCGAAGCCGTCGAGCCCTGGCCAATGACGCCGGAGCAGTTCGGCCAATACATTCGCGACGAGATCGCGCGCTGGACCAAGCTGGCCAAGGCCCGCGGCATCCGCCTGGAGGAATGAGCGCATGGCCCGCAACACCCAAGTCATCGCAGATATGTCGGCGCCGCCCATCACCGCGATCCTCGCGAAGTTCGTTTCTGGCCACGCCTCGCGCGGCTGGAGCGACGCGGTGGACCATGAGGCTCATCGCACCTTCTACAACTGGCTCGGCTGCGCGATCGGCGCGGCGCACCACGAGGCGGCCGATGCCGCGATCGCCGCAGTGCAGATGCTTGAGCCTTCAGCGCAAGCGACAGTTCTGGGCCGCAGCGAACAGTTGGACATGGCCAGCGCCGCCCTGGTCAACGGCATCACTTCGCACACCTTCGACTTCGACGATACGCATCTCAAGACCATCATCCACCCGGCGGGGCCGGTCGCGTCCGCCGTGCTGGCACTGTCCGAAAAGAACGGCGCCAGTGGCCGCGACGTGATCGATTCGCTGGTGCTGGGCATCGACGTGGCCTGCCGCATCGGCAACACCATGTACCCCGACCATTACGACCGCGGCTGGCATATCACCGGTTCCACCGGCATGTTGGGCGCTGCAGCGGGTTGCGCGCGCCTGCTCCGGCTGACCGAGCAACAGACTCAGATGGCCCTGGCCATCGCAGCGTCGCAACCCGTCGGCCTGCGCGAGCAGTTCGGCACGATGACCAAGCCATTCCATCCGGGTGCTGCTGCGCGCGCCGGGCTGATGTCGGCCTTGCTGGCGAGCAAGGGCTTTACCGCGAGCCCCCGTGCCCTTGAAGCGCCGCGCGGCTTCGTCCAGGTGGTCTCGGACAAGCGCGCCTGGAACGAAGTGACGGACGAGCTCGGCGAGCGATTCGAGATTTCCTTCAACAGCTACAAGCCGTTTGCCTGCGGCATCGTGATCCACCCGAGCATCGACGCGTGCGTGCAGTTGCGCGACAAGGGCGTGAGGCCGGAACAGGTGGAGCGCATCGAGTTGCGAGTGCACTCGCTCGTGCTGGAACTCACTGGCAAGAAGGAACCGAAGGACGGCCTGCAAGGCAAGTTCAGCGTGTACCACGGCTGCGCGGTGGGCCTGCTCTTCGGCCGCGCGGCTGAGGAAGAATTCGCCGACGAGATCGTGACCAGCCCGCGCGTCGTCGAGTTGCGCAACAAGGTGCAGGCCACCGTCGACGACTCGATCAAGGAAGAGTCGGTGATGGTCACCGCCGTCCTGAAGGACGGCAGCCGCGTCGAGGTGCGCGTGGATCACGCCATCGGCTCGCTGCAAAACCCCTTGTCCGACGCGCAGCTCGAGGCCAAGTTCAGCTCGCTGGTGACGCCAGTGCTCGGCGAAGCCCGCGCACGCGAAATCACCGCCCAGTGCCGCGCCCTGGCGGCCATGGCCGATGTGCGCGCGATCACGAAACTCTGCCGCCCATGACCCTCGCTGCGCTTCGTATCGGCATCCTGAACGGCGACGACATCGGCCACGAGATCGTGCCGGCTTCGGTGGAGATCGCGCGCGCCGCCGCCGAGATGCATGGCGTCGCCATCGATTGGCAGCCCCTGCCGATCGGCGCCAGGGCGCTGGAGGCGCATGGCCACACGCTGCCCGACAGCACCATGGACACGCTCAAGACGCTGGACGGCTGGATCCTCGGGCCGATCGGGCATCGCGCCTACCCGAAGGGCCCCAACGCGATCAACCCGCATCCGATTCTGCGCAAGCACTTCAACCTGTTCGCCAACGTGCGTCCCACGCGCTCGTACCCCGGCATCGGTTGCCTGCACGACAACGTCGACCTGGTGATCGTGCGCGAAAACAACGAGGGCTTCCAGCCGGACCGCAACATGTTGATGGGCAACGGCGAGTTCCGGCCCAACGACGAAGTCACCTTGTCAGTGCGGGTCATCACGCGCACCGGCAGCCGCCGTGTGGCCAAGGCAGCCTTCGAACTCGCGCGCCAGCGCCGCAAGCACCTCACCTACATTCATAAGGACACGGTGTTCAAGCTGTCTTGCGGCATGTTCGTCGAGGAGTGCAAGAAGCTCGCGGTCGATTACCCCGATGTGCTGGTGGACGACGTGATCGTTGACACCTTCGCGATGCGGCTGGTGCGTGACCCGCAAAGCTTCGACGTAGTGGTCACCACCAACATGTTCGGCGACATCCTGTCCGATGAGGCGGCCGGCCTGGTGGGCGGCCTGGGCATGGCGCCGGGGCTTTGCATAGGCGACGGTGACGTGGCGATGGCGCAAGCCACCCACGGCTCGGCGCCCGACATCGCGGGCCACGGCGTCGCCAACCCTTACGCGATGATCGAGTCGACGCGCATGATGTTCGAGTGGCTGGGCCACAGCCGCGCCAACCCCGGCGCAGTGCGCATGGCCGAATCGATGTCGCGCGCAACGACCGCGGCGCTTGCGGATGCCGATGCACGCACCGGCGACATCCGCGGTAACGGCAACACAGCCACTTTCACTCAGGCCATTCTGCGAAAGCTCGCGAAGTAAAGGGAAGTACCCCATGCCCCACATGCCCGCCTCGTCTGCCCTCAAGCGATTTCGCGTCATCGATCTCACGCAAGTGCGCGCCGGCCCCACCGCCTGCCGCCAGCTCGCCGACTGGGGCGCCGACGTGATCCAGGTGCAGATGCCCGAGCACATGCGCGGCGACGACACCCTGGGCGGGCAGGAAGGCTCGGACTACC
>JBKJOM010000214.1:0-53010 GCA_046595775.1 Ramlibacter sp.
GCCACGCCCACGGTCGTAGCGGGTCCGCGGCCTCCGCCGAATCCGCCACCACCACCACCTCCGCCGCTACCGGCACGTGCACCACTGGCGCCGCCCTGTCGCGCGCCTGCACCGCCGGGGCCGCCAGCACCTCCTGCGCCGGCCTGTTGCGAAGTGTCGGGGTGCGTGAGATCCCACGCCAACCAGCCGACGCCCCCGACCACCAGCAGCGCGATGGCGCTCCCGATCAGGGTGGCGCGGCGGCTCATCTTGCGCGGCCCACCCGGCGGTTCGCCGGTGGGAGGTAGTGCGTTGTCGCGGGTGTCGGTCGGCTGCTGGTTCATCGCGGTCCTTGTTCTTGGGCGGCCTGCTGCTTGAGCTATCGGTGCGAAGCCTAAGGCCCCGCAGGGCCAATCCGGCACCGGGACGGGAAATTTACTGGGGGTTTACAGGGCAATTACGGCGACGGCAAGGGCAGCGGCCGGCCTTCGTTCTGCGCGGGCCGGGCGATGCCCAGCACACGCGAGAGGGTCGAGGCAATGTCGACCACCTCCACTGGCGCATCGACCCGGCCGCGGCCGGCCCACTTCGGACCCCAGAAAAGAATGGGCACATGGGCGTCATACGCGTGGGGCGAACCGTGGGTCGCGCCCGACGATCCGCCGAAAGCCCACCAGGGCTTGAGCATGAGCTGGATGTCGGCCGACACATCGGGGTGGAACGCCCGCTGCGCTGCTTCGAAGAATCGCTCTCCGGTGCGGTTGCCCGCGATCAGTTCCTGGCGGGTGTACGCGGTGTCGATGCCCGGCTCCTGGACCAGGATCGAACGGGCCAGTTCGGTGACCTGGGCCAGGTTGGCGCCGCTGCGCGCGACCGTCGCCTTGTCAAGCATCAGCGTGGCCGCCGAGAACCCCACTACCCAGCGCCCGGCGCCGAAACGCTCGGCCAGGCCTTCATTGATGCGACGCACGGCCTGGCGATAGTTGAAGCGGCCGGCAGGCAAGCCCTTGGCCAGGCTCACTTCCACGGCGGGCATGAAACCATGATCGGCCGTCAGTACGACCAGGTAGCGATCGCGCCCGATGCGCTGGTCGAGGTAGGCAAAGAAGTCCTGCAGCATCCGGTCCAGGCGCAGGAAGTGGTCGTGCGAGAGACGCGACTCCGCGCTCCACCGGTGGTTCACATAATCGTGCCCCGACAAGCTGACGCCCAGCAGGTCGGGCACGTCGTCGGCACCGAGGCCCTCGCCTTCGATCGCGGCCCGCGCGAAGTCGAGCTCCAGCTGGTCGATGAAGGGGCTGGCCAGCAGCAAGCCGTAGAAGGCCTTGCCCGGAGCCTCATCCTTGGGCGACCCCATCACCATCGGCAACGCCCCGCCCTGCTTGCCGAACCAGCTCTGTCCGTCGGCGATCGAACGCTCGTAAGCCGCCTCAGGCAGCAGTGGCTTCCACTCGGTCCTGAAGTACCGGTCGGCGGGCTTGCGCGCATTGAATCGCTCCACCCACGCGGGATGCCGCGGCATGTAGTAAGTGGTGGACGAGAACTCGCCGTTGTCGGTGAGGTACATGTACGCGGCGCCGGTGTGCCCCGCCAGCAGGATCGCGCCGCGGTCCTTGCCAGACACCGTCACCACCTTGGCCGCCGGGTTCACGCGGCGCATCACTTCACCCAGCGTCTCGGCCTTCAGGTTGCGCGGGCTGGTGCCTTCGCGCGCGCCCTGGCCCAGGTAGTCCGATTGCGCGTCGGCGGTGTTGTACTCCTCCTTGCCGGTCCGCGGATCGAGCCACTCGTTGCCGATGATGCCGGTGCGGCGTGGGTACGCGCCAGTGAGCATCGCCGCGTGGCCTGAGGCGGTGACGGTGAAACCGTGGCCCTGGCTTGCCTGCGCGAACCAGCTTCCACGTTCAAGGAAGCGCGCGAAGCCATCGGGTACGAGCTGGTCGCGGTAGTGCAGGACCTGCCACTGCGGCAACCCATCGATGGCAATGAACACGACGAGCCGCGGCGTGGGCGCCTGGGCCTGCGCCATGCCGGCAGCGAACAACAGGGCGAGGCACGCAGCCGCGCGCCGGGCAAAACGGAGAAATTGCATGCGGCAAGCTTACCGCTGAAGCGCCGCGTTATTGCGTGATGACGACCAGCACGCTGCAGGGTGAATGCTCGATCAACGCGCCGGAAATCGAGCCGCGCCACCAGCGGGCCGCCCAACTGTCCAGGTGCTTGTGGCCGACCACGATCAGGTTTGCTTCGATCTTGCGGGCGTACTTGGTGATCTCGTCCACCGCTTCGCCCACCACCACTTCGCCGCGCGCGGTCGCGCCGATGTCCGCGAGGCGGCGCACGCCGTCGTCGAGCACTGCCTGGTGCTTCTTTTTTTCACGCTCTTCCAGCTCGATGTCGTACACGCCGCCTTCCAGCCCGACAAAGCTCATCGCCGAAGGCATCACCGCGATCAGGAACAGCTCCGCGTCGCTCCATTGCGCGATCTCCCTGCAATCGAGCAGTGCCTTCTGGCCCGCGTCAGAGCCGTCGTAGCCCAACAGAATCCGCTTGTACATGAAGCGCTCCCAATGCAGTAATGGCGCGAAGCATAGACCCACGGGCCGCGTTTGTCACAACTGCAGGGCAAGCCTGGTATCAGGGCTTCCCCGGTGACGCGCGAGCGCTACCAAGGTGTCCGGGACCGGGTCGGGCAGGCGCAGCAGCGCGACAACCGCTCTCAGGGCGACATCGTCGATTCAGCCAAGGGATGGACTCGATTCCTTCGGCAAGGCCACCCATTGCCCTTCGAGCGCGCGCACCGCGATGCGGCCGCCAAAGACCCGCTCCAGCGCGCGATGGGTGGTCACCTGCGCGCTGGCTCCTTGGTGTACCACGCGACCTGCGTCCATGACAACCATCTCGTCCGCGTGCAATGCCATCGTGATCTCGTGCAGCACGGTCACTGCCGTGCCGCCACGCTGCACATGGCGGCGCACGATGTCCAGCCAATCGGCCTGGTGCGGCGGGTCGAGGTTGGCGAGCGGCTCGTCCATCAGGAGAACGGGTGCGCGCACGGCGAGCGCGCGCGCCAGCAGCACTCTCTGTCGTTCGCCACCGGACAGCTGCCCGAGCGGTCGATGGCGCCAGTCCCAGCACTGGGTTTCGAGCATGGCTTCGTGCACGGCGCGATGGTCCACCGCACTGGCCGCGCCCAGCCAGGGTTGATGCGGCAAGCGGCCGAGCATCACGACGTCGTGCGCAAGCAGGTCTTGCGCGCCGCCTTCGTTCTGCCCCAGCCAGGCGAGCATGCAGGCGCGCTCGCGCGCAGGGATCGTCACTGCATCGCGCCCTTGGCGCAACACTGCGCCTTCGTAGGGCAACACATGCGCCAGCGCCTTGAGCAGCGTGGTCTTGCCCGCGCCGTTGGGGCCGACGATGGCTGTCCACCGGCCCGCGGGCAGCGCAAGGTCGATGCCGTGCAACACCTCAGCGCCGCCGAGGCGAACGGACAGACCGCGAGTGGCGAGCGCGGCGCTCACAGCGGCCTCCGGTGCATCAGCCAGAGCAGGTAGCCGCCGCCCAGCACTGCGGTAAGCACGCCCACCGGCACTTCGCGCGGCGCGAGCAACCAGCGCGCGAGCACGTCGGCTGCCAGCAGCAACAGCCCGCCCATCACGGCCGACAAGGGCAGCAGCCAGCGGTGCGTCGGCTTGCGCAGTGCTCGCACCATGTGCGGTGCCACCAGGCCGATGAATGCGATCAGGCCGATCTGCGCGACGGCGGCGCCGGTGGCCAGCGCCATCGCACCGACCACCGCGATGCGCACCGGCCCGAGCGGGACGCCCAGGCTGGCCGCAGTGATCTCGCCCAGTGCCAGTGCGTCGAGGGCGCGGCTCGCCGCGATAGCCGCGAGCAGGGTTGCGACGAACACCGCGCCGAGCAACACGACGTTGTCCCAGCCGAGGAACGACGTGGTGCCGAGCAGGAAAGCCTGCATCGCCCGCAGGATGTCGGGCGACCAGAACATGACGAGCGCCGAGAGCGCGCCGAACACCATGCCGACAACGACCCCCGCGAGCAGCAGGCGCATGGTGTGTTGCACGCCCCGCGCGAGAGCCAGCGTGACCAGCACCGCGACCACCGCGCCGGCGAAGGCCGCGAGCGTGAGACCCCAGCGCGCACCCCACCCCGTGGCGGCCATCGGCGAGACACCGAAGATCACGAGCGCGACGGCGACGCCCAGTGCCGCGCCCGTGGCGCTGCCCAGCAGGTAAGGATCAGCGAGAGGGTTGCGGAACAGGCCTTGCGCCAACGCGCCAGCGAGGCCGAGCAATGCACCCCCCAACCATGCGCCCAAGGAACGCGGAATGCGGATCTCCCACATCACCGCCTGTGCGGCGTCATCACCGTAATGCCACAGGGGTTCCCAGCCCAGGCTGCCGATCGCAGCACCCAGGGCGAGCAGAGCCGCGGTAGCGACCAACATCCCCAGCAACAAGGGCAGCGGCGCGCGCGGTGTCACGGCCGCTTCGTCCCCGGCGCTGCGAAGCAGGCCGCCAGCACGCGGGCCGCGTCGGCCAGCCGCGGGCCGGGCCGCACGATCACGTCACCGTCGCGCGCACTCATCGCGCAGACATGCCCATGACGCACGGCTCGGATACGCGACCAGCCGGGACGCTGCACGAGGCCGGCCGCATCGCGCTCGGCGATGAAGATCACTTGCGGGTCGGCGCGAAGCACGAACTCGGGATTGAGCTTGGGCACGCTGCCCAACCGGCCCGGCACGATGTTGGCGGCGCCCAGGCGCGTGAGCAGCTCACCGATGTGCGAGATCTCGCTGGCGGCATACGGGCCGGGGTCCACCTCGAAGTACACCGACTGCCCGCGCTTGGCCATGGGAATGCTCGCGGCGGCAGCATCGATTCCCTGTTGCAGGCGCGTCCACGCGGCCTGCGCCTGCGGCTGCGCGTCGAGCAAGGCGCCGATGCGCTGCATCGCGTGTTGCACGTCGGCCAGGGTCTTGGGCTCCATCGCGAACACCTTCAGGCCCAGCGCCTCAAGACGGCCCACGGCGCGCGACGACACGGCGGAAAAGACGATATCGGGCTTGAGCGCCACGATCATCTCGATGTTGGCGTCCTCCAGCCCGCCCACATGCGGCAATGCCTTCACGCGATCCGGCCAGTTTGAAAACGTGTCGACCGCCAGCAGCCGCTCGCAATGGCCGAGGTCACACACGGTTTCAGTGAGCGACGGCAGCAGCGACACGATGCGCTGCGGCGGCTGCGCGAAAGCCAGCGTGACACCGCGGTCGTCAGTGGCCGTGCCCGCATTGCAGGCAATGGCCATGCAGGCCCACCCACAGAACGCTAGCAGCCTAAGCATGCGCCCTGCCCCAGTCCATGACGATGCGATGCAACTGGTCGACACCATCGGTGAGCGCCGCCGGCCCCGGCTGCAGGATGTCGGCGGACTTGATCTCGAAAAGCTGCTTGTTCTTTACCGCACTCACGTCGCTCCAACCCGGCCGCTCAGCGACTTTCTCTGCGCGGAATTTCTTGCCGCACCAGGAGCCGATGATGATGTCGGGGTTGCGCCGCACGATCTGCGCGCCGTCGGCAATGATGCGATTCTTGCCCAGCGACTGCACCGACAGTTCAGGAAAACAGTCGTCGCCGCCCGCCACGCCGACCAGCTCGGACACCCAGCGGATCGCGCTGATGTGCGGCTCGTCCCACTCCTCAAAGTACACGCGCGGGCGCCGTGGCAGCGATGCCGCGGCCGCACGAATCACATCGAGCTTCCCGCGCATGGCATCGAGCAACTCGAGCCCGCGTTCGGGCCGGCCCACGATGGCCGCCACCTGGTACAGCATCGAAAAAATTTCATCGATGCTGCGCTGGTTGAAGATGGTGACCTGCACGCCGCGCCGCGCCAGTTCGGCGGCGATGTCGGCTTGCAAGTCGGAGAAGCCGAACACGCAGTCGGGCTTCAGGTCGATGATCTTGTCGATCTTCGCGGAGAGGAAGGCGCTGACCTTCGGCTTTTCCTCGCGCGCTCGGCGCGGGCGCACCGTGTAGCCCGAGATGCCGACGATGCGCGCCTCTTCGCCCAGCAGGTACAACCACTCCGTCGTCTCCTCGGTCAGACAGACGATGCGGCTGGGTGCGAGTGAAGCGGCGCGCATCCGGCTTGCGCCTAGAAGTTCACCCGCACGGCCGCCGTGAACGCGCGGCCCGCCTCGGGATAGATCGCCTGCGTGGCCCCGGAGAAACAGGCGTAGGCCTGCGTGTAGTACTTGCGATCGGCCAGGTTGGTCACACCCAACGACAGTTCGGCGTTGCGCCAGGTATATGCGTAGCGCACGTCGGCGACGGTGTAGGCCGGCATGGAACAGGCATTGTCGAAGTCGGGATGTTGCGAGGATACCCAGTTGACGCCGCCACCGACGCGGTGCGCGGCGGCGGGCGTCCAGTCGGCGCGCAACGCGAGCGTGCGGCGCGGTGCCAGCGGCACGTCACGGCCCGCGTAGGGGCCGGAGCGGAACGTGGACTTGCGCAGGCCCGCGTTGGCACGCAGTCCCAGCGTCGGCAAGAGCTGGTGCGAGGCATCGAGCTCCAGGCCTTCACGTCGCGTCGGATCGAAGTTGGCGTTGGCGCCGAAGAAGCCGGGGAAAGGCCCGGTGATGTTCGGATCGAACCCGATCTCGTCGGTGAGCGCACTTCGGTACAGGCGTGCATCGAGTTTGGTCTTTGCGTCCTGCCAGCGCGCACCGGCTTCGATATCGCGCGAAGTTTGCGGGCGCAACATGGCACCAAATGCTGTGAAGCCGAATTCGTCGACGTTGGCCAGGCGGAAGCTGCGGCCCACGCGGCCGTACAGCGTTGCGCCGCCGCCCAGCGGATGGCTCGCACCGAATTCCCACGCATTGAGCCGGTCCGCAAAACCGGCCAGCGCGTTGCTACTGTCCTTCTCGATGCGTTCGGTGCGCCAGCCTGCCGACACGCGTGTACCGCCAGCGAAGGTGAAGTCGTCCTTCAGGTACCAGGCCCGTGAGTCCTGGCGCGCGGTCGAGCCGAATGTGCCCAGAACTTCGCGCGTCCAGCGCGAGCGATCCATGCCGATGACGAAGGCGTTGCGGCCGCCGCCGAGGCTGGATTCGTTGCGCGCGCGCAGCGAAGTGTTGCGCGCATCGACGTCATAGTCGAACGGGCCGAAAGCGTTCAAGCTGCGCAGCTGCTTGTCGCGCGAACCAACGTCAAGTCCGAACTGCCAGCTGGCCCAGCTTGCTTCCACCGAAGCGCCGGTGCGCGCATTGCGGATGTCGGCATGGTCAGTCGGCGTGGTGGTCTGGCGCGGGTTGGCCGCGTACTGTGCCGCGCTCAGCGCACCGGGCAGGCCGGTGTCGAGCTTGTCCTGCGCGTGATAGACGGCGGCACGAAGCCATTCATTGGCCCATTGCGCCCGCAGCGAGGAGCCGTCCTGCTGGTAACTGAAGTTATCGCGGTAGCCATCGGACTCGCGCTTTTGCACCGAGGCGTCAAGGGAGAAGCCGCCCGCGCCGACGTTGGCCGTGGCGCGCAAGTCGCGCAGGCGGTTCGACCCAGCGCCCGCGTAGAGCGACGCGCCGTTGGGCCGCTCCTTGCCGGTGCCGGCCTTGGTGGTGATCACGATCACGCCGCCGGTGGCGCCTTCTCCGTACAGCACCGCGCCGCTGCCGCGCAATACCTCGATGCGCTCGACCGATTCGATCGGGATGCCGGCCAGGCGCGTGCCGCCCAGGTCGGCCTCGGAGACGCGCAGACCATCGACGATCACGACCTGGTTGTTGTCTGCGGTGCTGCCGAAGCCGCGCAGGTCGATGGCGTACTCGCCGCCGCCATACAGGTCCTGCCGCCCGACGACGCCGAGCACGCGCATCAGCGCCTCATTGATGGTGGTGGCGCCCGAGCGCGCGATGTCGGCGGCTGTAACCACACTCACGCCGAAGGGCAGCGGTTGCGCAGGTTCCGCGAAGCGCGGCGCCGTGACGATGGTGGGCGCGAGGGTGATGGCCTGGGCGCGGGAGAGTTGCGGAAGAAAGGCGCAGGCGATGGCCAGCGGCAGCGAGGCTGCGCGCGAGGGAGCACGGGAGAGTTGCATGGGAAAATGAACCAAAGGGCAGCCCGAACCGGCTTCCCCGCCGGTCATTGGACGTCACGAAAATGCTTCGCCTTGCGGGCGCACGCACTTCCACCTTGTTGGCCGGTATCCGGGCTGGCGGGGTCGCTTCATCCACCTTCCCAGGCGCGCTTGTGTCGTCACGCGCCCAGTGGCTTGCGAGGGATGAAGCGGAATGCACGGATGTGCGCATTCGTCCGCTTACCGTTGCGGGGGCAGCGCAGGTTGGCTTCGTGCGTGTGACACGTCGCGCCCTGCTTCCCGTTGAACTGCGGCATGCGAACCACACCGCGAGCACCAACGCCTTGATTTTACGTCTGAATCTGTCACAAAACCCTACAATTCCGACCTTATGAGTGCCGCCCAGATCGACCAGATTGCGGAACGCGTCGAGCGCCTGCTGGTGCGCTACGAGGAGCTGCAACGCACCAACGCGTTGCTCGCCGAACAGGTGGACGTTCTCACCCAGGAACGCGACTCGCTGAAGTCGCGACTGTCTGCGGCACGCGCGCGCGTCGAAGCGCTGCTCGAGCGCCTGCCTGAAATCAAGAGCGCCGCATGAAACGCACAGCCGGTCCGAAGTCGAATGCCGCAGCCTGTAAGGCAAAGGCTTTCGAATGACGATGAAGCAGCTGGAGGTCCAGATCATGGGCCAGAGCTACCTGCTCGTCTGCCCGGAAGGTGGTGAACAGCGCCTGCTCGAAGCGGTGGAAAAAGTCGATACCGCCATGTGCAAGATCCGCGATGCCGGCAAGGTCAAGGCCCGCGATCGCATTGCGGTGCTGGCGGCTCTCAACCTCGCCTTTGACGTGGCCGACAAGCCTTCCGCGCCGCTCATCACGCAAGCCTCGCGGACCAACGGCACGGACGCAACCGATCCGAAGCTCACGGGCCTGATGGCGCGCCTGGACTCGGCGCTGGGCGACGACGGCCGCCTGCTCTGAACTTGCCTTGCTGGACGCGATCCGGCGGACACAGTTCGGCTTCGTTGACCCTTGTCAAGCCGAATATTTTTTTATCCGAGGCGCCGCAGGTTTTGCCGCGTGCGCTGCCCCACACAACGAATCGCGGTTCTACAATGACCTCGTCTGCGGTGTGTGTCGGGCTTTATATTTCCTTGAACCAATGCTCTTCGAGCTCGGGCTTGGAACATCCCCTGGTGAGCGTGAGCGTCTCGCGTCAGACGAACCCAACGCCAGGTTGACCTAGCCCACCTGAACCCCGGTTCAGGATGCGGTCCGGCGCCGCCACAGACACCTATACCTGTTCACTCAGAAAACGCTGCGCGTTTTCTGAGTGCCTAATCAGTTTGAAAAGCCGGAGCAAGTCCGGCTTTTCAAATGGGGAACCGGCCTGCGCTTTGCTCCGGCCGGTTCGGCGTGGGCGCGTGGGCGCGTGGGCGCGTGGCGCCCATTGAACTGCGGCAAGGGTAGGCGGAGAATGCCGACTCAGTTGCAGGAGGCCCCATGAGCGACAGCGAATCACGATTTTCGGTCTTGCGGCAGTCGGCGGACGCCAGCGCGGCGGCGGCGATCGAAAGGCATGTCCGCGAGGCGCAGGACGCCGAGCTCAATCGCATCAACATCATCGACTTCGCGGCCCGTTACGGCCTCGCGGAAGGCAAGGTGCTCGACGCCTTCCTGCATGCCGCGCAGCTCGGGCTGTTCGACATGTCTTGGAACCTGCTCTGCCCAGGCTGCAGCGGCGTGCTGGGCGCGCACGCCTCGCTGCGAAACATCCACGAGCGCGAGTATCCCTGCGCCATCTGTGCGGCAGGCTACAGGCCCACGCTGGACGAGATGGTCGAAGTCTCGTTCACCGTGAGTCCGCGCGTGCGCTCCATCCCCGCTCACAACCCCGACAGCCTGCCGATGTGGGACTATCTGCAGCAGATGTACTGGAGCTCGGGCATCGATTTCCCGGCCGATCAGTCGATGGAAGAGACCCTGAGGCAATGCGTGATCGACTGGTCCGAACTGGGCCCCGGCGAAAAGGGGACCATGTCGCTGCAGCTGCCCGAGGGCTTTTTCATCCTCTTCGAGCCGATCGCGCACGCCGCGCAGTTCTTCGACGTGCAAGGCGAACCCACCCGCGACCGCCAGGAATTCGGCGTCGTCTTCAACTCCGTGCAGGCCCCGACCGGCACTGCGAAGCTGCATCCCGGCCCGCTGCGGCTCACCATGGAGAACCGCACCGGCGCCCGCGTGCTGCCGGCGTTGTACGTCGCCGGCGAGGAATTGCATCACCTGCTGGGCCGTCGCAAGAAATTCCTCACCGCGCGTACGCTGCTCACCAACCAGACGTTCCGCGACTTGTTCCGCGCCGACATGCTGGACATCGACCAGCGGATGAAGATCACCAGCCTGACCTTCGTCTTCACCGACCTGAAGGCCTCGACCGCGCTGTACGAGCGCGTCGGCGACCTGGTGGCCTATGAGCTGGTCAAGGCACACTTCGGCGTGCTCAACGAGGTGGTGGCGCGCGAATCGGGTGCGGTGGTCAAGACGATCGGCGACGCCGTGATGGCGAGCTTCCCCACGCCCGACCGGGGCATCGCCGCGGTGCTGGCCATGCGCGATGCCATGAAGAAGCTCAACGCGAACAGCACCAGCGACGACTTGCTGCTGAAGATCGGCATCCACGAAGGGCCGTGCCTGGCGGTGATGCTCAACGACCGGCTGGACTACTTCGGGCAGACGGTCAACATCGCGGCACGGGTGCAGGGCCTGGCGATGTCGCACTCGATCTTCGCCACCGAACCGATCATTTCGCACCCCGCCGCCGCGGCCCTGTTGGCGCAGGCGGGCCTGGTGCCGGTGCAGCAGCGGCATGCACTGCGAGGGATTGCCGACGAAGTGACGGTTTACGAGATTCCCTGAGTTCCGGTCATTCTTCAATGGGTGCGCAGTGGGGCGCGATGGGCGAACTCGCAGCGCGGTCCCACTACGCCGCCCTGCGCGCCAGCGCAGGGCGGCGTGGTAGGCCCGCGCCGGGCATCCACCCATCGCGAAAACATCACTCACCGAACCCCTGCGACAATCCCAGGTTGCATACCAACGCCGGCACCGCCAGATGACGTTCACGCCCCAACTGATCATCGAACTCGCCCTTTTGGGCCTGAGCACCGGGTTTCTCGCAGGGTTGCTGGGCATCGGCGGGGGCATGTTGATGGTGCCCTTCATCACCATCATCCTGTCGGGCCAGGGCGTCGCACCGGACCTCGCGGTGAAGATGGCGATCGCCACCTCGATGGCCACCATCATCTTCACTTCGGTCTCCAGCGTGCGCGCGCACCACAAGCGCGGCGCGGTGCGCTGGGACATCGTCAGGCGCCTGGCCCCCGGCATCGTTGTCGGAAGCTTCATCGGCAGCCTGGGCGTATTCGCGCTGCTCAAAGGCGCCTACCTTGCAGTGTTCTTCGGCCTGTTCGTGGGTTTCTCGGCGACGCAGATGTTCCTGGACAAAAAGCCCAAGCCCACGCGGCAGATGCCGGGTACGGCGGGACAGTTCGCGGCTGGCGGCGTCATCGGCTTCCTCTCGGGCCTGGTGGGTGCGGGCGGCGGTTTTATCAGCGTGCCGTTCATGGCATGGTGCAATGTCGCGATCCACAACGCAGTTGCGACGTCCGCCGCGCTCGGCTTTCCGATCGCGGTCGCCAACGTGATCGGGTATGTGATCGCGGGCCAGTCGGTACAAAACCTGCCGCCCAACTCCTTCGGCTACATCTGGCTGCCCGGCCTGGTGGTGATCGCCCTGTGCAGCGTGTTCACCGCGCCGCTGGGCGCGAGGGCCGCGCATGCACTGCCGGTGCGTCCGCTCAAGCGCGTGTTCGCCTGCATCCTGTACCTGCTGGCCGCGTACATGCTCTACAAGGGACTGAGCTAATTTTCAAAGACCGGGATGCGCGCGTTGGGCAGCGGCTTGAAGCCAACCTGCCGCGAGAACAAGGCTTGCAGCCGCCCGGATTGGTGCAGCGCGCGCAATGCGGCAGTCGCGATTTCGAGCGCAATGTCGGTGCCGGGACAGGCATGAACCGCGAGGCCGAATGCCAGCTCCGGCGCGTTTTCCTCCTGCACGGCGCTGGCCAGCAGCACCAGCACGCCCTGCCCTTGCGCAATGGACTGACCACGCAGTCGAATCGTTTCGGCGGTGAAGCGGCGGGTGTTGTGCACGGGCGGATCGCGCAGCAGTGTGCTTTCGACGCGCGCGCGCCAATCGCCGGGTGTTGGGGTCGCGGTGATGAAGTGCCGGGCGGTACTGCCGATCAGGGCAGCGCAAGCATCCACCGACTGCTGCATGAGTGCAATCCGGTTCGCGGCCGCCGGGCCGGACAATCCTTGCGACTCGCCCTGCGCCATCAGGTAACGCGCCGCTTCGTCGGCCACCGGGCCGCCTGCAATGCCTTGCACGAACGCGATCACACTGTCGGCTGTTCGGACTTGTTCGGATTCCGCCACATGCAGCAGCCGCGCGACGGCCAGCGCGGGCAGCGTCACGAGCAGGCGGTTGGCATCAGCACAGCCTGCGAGTTGCGAAGTGGCATCGAATGCGGCCTGCTCCACTTCGGCCTGTGACCAGCGCGCGGTTGCTGCGCGCACACGCGGTTTGTGCTGCGCATGGAAGTCGCCGTCATTCATGCGAACGAGCTGCGCGAACACGTCACCCACCGGTGAGCCCACCAGCGCCTGGGGCACGGGTTCAGCCGGCGGCCGAACCCGCATCAAGGGATGCGAGAGCACCTCGCGCACAACTGCAGCGCCCGCCGCGACCCACAGCCCGAGCCGCTCGTCGAAATGCAGCGGCTTCTCCCGGCGAAGGCGGGCGTAGTACGGATAAGGATCAGGGTGGACGACGGCCGCGATCGCGTCCGACGGGTCTCGCGAATTGGTCATCCGCGAAGTGTCGGGCGAGGCCTCTAGGTTTGTCCAGCAGCCACTTCGTCCAGCAGTGCCTGCAGTTCGGCCACTACCTGCGCGGGTCGGTCGATCTGCGGGAAGTGCCCGTTGCCTTCACCCTGGAGTTCGGCAACCGGAACATCGGGGAAGGGGCCTGCGGCCCTCGTCTCGCGCACGAGATCGTCGACCGCGTCCAGTTCGGCCCGCAGGTTCTGCTCCAAGCGCTCGGGCGCGAGCCCTTGCACCTTGCCTAGGGAACGGATGAATTCGCTCTTGCGAGCCTGCAGGTCGCCCAGGTCGGCCGTGTGCACGGGCTCGAGCAGCAGCACACCTGCCACCTCGTCCGGATACAGGCGGGCAAAGAGATTCGCGTAAAGCGCGCCGAACGAATGCGCGACCAGCACGTACGGCGCATCCGCTCCGGTGCACTTTAGCAACTCACGCAGCGACGCGATCACGACAGCGCCGGTCTCTGATTGGCCCTGCGCGGCACTGGCCTGCGTGCCAAAACGATTCCACGCGAAGACCGTGCCCATGGCATCGAGGCTGGGGCGAAGGGCTTGCCACGAATCCAGCGTCATGCCGGCACCGTTGAACAACACGATCGTGGGCTGGCCACTGCCCGTGACTTCGCACTCGAGCAGCGCAGAACGCGTTTGCAGGCTCTGGCGGCTCGGCTTGGCCATGAGCGGCTTCGCGATCAGAGCGACTTCGATGGAGGCGCCGGGGTCTTCTTCGCCTGCTACGGATTCGTCGAGATGGAGAGCGTCTTCGGGATGGGAATTGGAACTCATTAACCCCATTGGACCGCACTTCACTTCCCAGCGCAGCTCAGCGGCGGAATGACCTTCAATGGCCGCGCCAGGCGGGAGCGCGCTTCTGGGTGAAAGCGCTGACGCCTTCGCGAAAATCATTGCTGCCATAGGCGCGGCGGATGAGGTCTTCGGCGGCAGGCAGGTCCTGGCGGACCAGCCTGCGCAAGGCCTCCTTGCTGACCGCTTGCGTGACCGGGGCGAGTGACGCCAAACGCTTCGAAAATTGCGCGGCAGTCTCGTCCAGCTGCCCCACCTCCACCACTTGCGCGAGGCATCCACACGCATGAGCTTCGCCGGCGGCAAGCATCTCCGCGCCAACCAACATGCGCTGCACGCGCGCCTTGCCGAACACTGCCACCAGTCGCGCGATGTTGGCGATCGACAGGCAGTTGCCGAGCGTGCGCGCGATCGGCACGCCAAACTTCGAAGCAGGCGTTGCAATGCGAATGTCGCAAGCCGTCGCAATCGCCAGCCCGCCACCCACGCACCAGCCCTCGACCACGGCCAGCGTGGCCATGGGCAGCGACTCGATGCGAGCGATGCCTTCGTCGATGCGTCGCTCGTAGGCCACGCCGTCCTCGCCGGTCTTGAACGCGAGGAACTGCTCGATGTCCGTGCCGGCAACGAAAGCCTCGCCGCCCGCGCCGCGAAACACCGCGCAACGCAAGGACTCGTTTTTCGCCAAATGGTCGCAGATGGCGCCGAGCTGTTCGTACATCGCCCAGGTCATCGCATTGCGCGCCTGCGGACGATCGAAGGTCACATGCGCGATCGCGCCTTCGATGCGCAGCCGGACCGCACCTTCTTCGCTCATGCCGCGAACGCGCCCTGCGCTTCGAGCGCGGCCAGCTCTTCGCCGGTCACGCCCATCTCGGCCAGCACTTCGACGTTGTGCTCCCCCAGCAGCGGCGGATGGCGGCGCACCTGTTGCGGAGTGCCCGAGAGCTTCACCGCGAACCCGATATTGGGCACCTTGCCTTCGATCGGGTGGTCGATCTCGATCCGCATGTTGCGCGCCTTCGCATGCTCGCTGCCGAAGGCCTCGGGGTAGCTGAGGATGGGCCCCGCGGGGATGCCGTTGTCCAAAAGCGTCTGGACCCAGTGGTCCTTGGTCTGCTGACGGAATGTCTTTTCGAGTTCCGCTTCGAGCGCGGTGCGGTTGTTCAGGCGCAGCGAGATCGTCGAGAAGCGCTCGTCCCCGAGCAACTCGTCGCGGCCCATCAGCCGACAGAGTCTTTCCCACAGCTTCTGGTTGTTGGCGCCCATCACGAAGTGACCGTCGGAACTGGCCATCGCCTGGTACGGCGCAGTCATCTTGTTCGAGGTGCCCAGCGGCTGCGGCTCCTTGCCGGTGCCCCAGTAATCGCAGATGTCCCAGACCGAGAACGCCAGCGCCGTGTCGAACAGGGACGCATCGACATGTTGGCCCTGCCCGGTGTTCTTCGCGCCTATGTACGCCGAGAGCGTGGCGTAGACCGCGAACAGCGCGCAGCCAATGTCGGCCACCGGTACGCCGCACTTCACGGGCGGCGAGTCGGGGTACCCGGTCACGCTCATCACGCCCGACATGGCCTGCGCCATCAGGTCGAAGCCGGGACGGTCGGCCCACGGGCCGCTCTGGCCGAAGCCCGAGATACTGGTGTAGACCAGCCGCGGGTTGATCTCCTTGAGCACTTCGTAGCCCAGGCCCAGCCGCTTCATCGCGCCGGGGCGGTAGTTCTCGATGAGGATGTCGGCGTCCTTCGCCATCCGCTTGAGGAGTTCGCGCCCCGCTTCCGACTTGAGGTTCAACGTGACGCCGCGCTTGTTGCGGTTCATGTTGAGGAACCCCATCGAGTCCGGGCCTTTCATCTTGAAACCCATGGACCCGCGCGTCTGGTCGCCAGTACCGGGCGGCTCGATCTTGATCACATCGGCGCCCAGGTCGGCCAGGAGCATGCAGGCGTAAGGACCCGCCATGACCTGGCTGATGTCGAGGACGCGGACGCCGGCGAGAGGCAGCGGCCTGCCAGCCTTCTCCTGCATCAGGCCTCGCCCTTCACGCCACCGTCCTTGATGATCTTGGCCCACTTGATCTGCTCGGCGTGCATGAATTCGCCGAACTTTTCGGTGGAACCGCCACCATCCTGCGCGCCGGAAGCCGCTAGCTTTTCCATCACGTCGGGCATCAGCATGACCTTGTTGATGTCTTCGTTCATTCGCTTGGCCATGGCCAGCGGCATCTTCGCGGGACCGGCCAGGCCGTACCACGTCGTCGCCTCGAAGCCGGGAAAGCCCGACTCGGCCATTGTCGGCACGTTCGGATAGGCGGGGACGCGGTTCAGGCGAGTCTGCGCGATGGCGATGGCCTTGCCGCTCTTCACATGCGGCGTGGCAGCGGTCATGGTGTCGAAGCTGTACTGAATCGTGCCGCCGATCAGGTCGGTGAGCATCGGGCCCGACCCCTTGTAGGGCACGTGGATCGCCTTGACCTTGGCGGCCAGCATGAACATTTCCAGTGCCAGGTGTTGTGCGCTGCCGGTGCCGGCGGAGCCGAAGCTCACCCTGCCCGGGTTGGCGCGGCACAGCTCGACCAGGTCCTTCACCGTCTTGGCGGGCTGGCTCTCGTTGCAGATCAGCAGGTTCGGCGTGACGCCCACCAGCACGATCGGCGTGAAGTCCTTCGCCGGGTCATAGTTCACCTTCTGCAGGCCGGGCGTGATGGCCTGGCTGTTGATGTGCGCCATCAACAGCACGTTGCCGTCGGCGGGCTGCTTGGCCACGTAGTCTGCGGCGATGGTGCCCGAGGCGCCCGCCTTGTTCTCGACGATGACCTGCGTCTTCCACATGTCGCCGAGCTTTTGACCGATGACGCGCGCCAGGATGTCGGTGCCACCACCGGGCGCAAAGCCCACGATGATGCGCACCGGGCCGGCGGGCAGGCTCTGCGCGCGGAGTGTGGGAACGGCCAGGGTGGCTGCGGTGCCGGCGATCGCGGCGGTGAAGGTTCTGCGTTGCATGTGTTTGGCTCCTTGGGTACTTCGGGAATGAAAGCGTTACGCTGCTTTTTGCAGAAGGGCCGGCGCCGGGTGCGCGGCGAAGAAATCCATGGCCGCGGTGACGCCTGAGCCGGCGAGCTTGACACCCGACAGCTTCATGCCCATCTCGCAACCGGCAAGCGCACCCATCAGCGTGAGGTCGTTGCAATCGCCCAGGTGGCCGATGCGGAACATCTTTCCCTTGACCTTGCCCAGGCCCGTGCCCAGCGAGCAATCGAATCGTTCGTAAATCACGCGGCGCACCGCGTCGGCATCGATGCCTTCGGGCGTCATCACCCCGGTGAGGACCGGTGAATACACGGCCGGGTCGGCGCACTGGATCTCCAGGCCCCAGGCCTTGACGGCGGCGCGCACGCCCTCCCCCCAACGTTGGTGCCGCGCGAACACCGCGGGCAGGCCGCCGTGCTCCGGCGCGAGCAACATGTCGAAGGCTTCGGCCAGGCCGTACAGCAGGTTGGTGTTGGGCGTGTAGGGCCAGTAGCCGCCCTTGTTCATCTCGATGATCTCGGTCCAGTCCCAGAACGACTTGGGCAGCTTCGCGGTCTTGCTCGCCTCGATCGCCTTGGGTGACACGGCGTTGAAACTGATGCCGGGCGGCAGCATCAAGCCCTTTTGCGAGCCGCTGATGGTGACGTCCACGCCCCACTCGTCGTGCTTGTATTCGGCCGAGGCCAGGCCCGAGATGCTGTCGACCAGCAACAGCGCAGGATGCTTCGCGGCATCGATTGCACGGCGCACGGCGCGGATATCACTCGTCACGCCGGTGGAAGTTTCGTTGTGCACCACACACACGGCCTTGATGGCGTGTTGCGTGTCGGCCTTCAGGCGCTCCTCGATCTTGGAAGCGTCGACGCCGCGGCGCCAGCCTTCGGCGCCAGGCAGGCCGAGGAACTCGGTTTTCAGTCCCAGCTTGGCCGCGAGCTTTTGCCAGAGCGCAGCAAAGTGGCCGGTCTCGTACATCAGAACGAGATCGCCCGGGCTCATGGTGTTGGCCAGAGCCGCTTCCCATGCGCCGGTACCGGAGGCGGGATAGATCACCACGGGGTGCCTGGTCTGGAAGATCTGCGCAATGCCTTTGAGCACGCGCAGTCCCAGCACGCCGAACTCCGGGCCGCGGTGGTCGATTGTTGGATAGCTCATCGCCCGCAGGATGCGATCGGGTACAGGAGAGGGCCCCGGGATCTGCAGGAAATGGCGGCCGGTGGGGTGGAAGTCAAGCGTGGGCATGGCGCGCATTTTTGCATACAAACTTCTATTGTCAAGGTCATCCGCCAATGAACCTCTGGTTTGACCGGATCAATTTTTGAATACAAAATGCCGGGTATGACCGCCGACGTGATCCCTATTCCCCGGGCCAACCTGCATGAGCAGGCCGCCAACCGCCTGCGCCAGATGCTGGTCGAAGGCCGTATCGCGCCTGGCGCCAAGCTCAACGAGCGCGAGCTCTCCGAAGTGCTCAAGGTGTCGCGCACGCCGTTGCGCGAAGCCATCAAGATGCTGGCGGCCGAGGGCCTGGTCGAGCTGCTGCCCAACCGCGGCGCCATTGCCGTGTCCCTGTCCGAGGACGACGTTCGCCACACCTTCGAGGTGATGGCGGGACTCGAGGCAATGTCCGGAGAACTCGCGGCGCAACGCATCACCGACGACGAACTCACCGAAATTCGCGCCCTGCACTTCGAGATGACTGCGGCGTACACGCGGAAAGACCTCTCCAACTATTACCGCCTGAACGCGCAGATCCACCATGCGATCAACGCGGCGGCCAGGAACCCCGTGCTCAGCGCAACCTATGACCGCGTCAACGCGCGGCTGCAAGCGTTGCGCTTTCGCTCCAACCAGGACGGCGAAAAGTGGAAAGCCGCGATGCGTGAGCACGACCAGATGATCGAAGCGCTGGCCGCGCACGACGCAGTGGGCCTGCGCAAGGTCCTGGCCGCGCACCTGAAAAACAAGCTCGACGTGGTGCTCTCGCAATTGCGCGACGGCACGGCCCGCACCCAATCCGCACCATGAACGCTCCCCTGCCTTTGTCCATCGGGCGCCAGGACGCGCAAGCCGCTTATGAAACCGTTTCCGCCGCCTCCAACGAAGTCGCAGGGCAGCTCGCGCGTGAGTTGATGAAGGAGACGACCGGCGAGGTGCTGTTCTCCCCGGCAGACCGCGGCCGCTATTCGACCGACGCTTCCATCTACCAGGTGATGCCGGCCGGCGTCTTCCTCCCCAGCGGCCCGGAAGACGTCAAGGCCGCGATCGACATCTGCCGCAGCCTGAAGGTACCCATCGTGCCGCGCGGTGCCGGCACCAGCCAGTGCGGGCAGACGGTCGGCGCTGGGCTGGTGATCGACCACACCAAGCACATGCGCAGCATCCTGAGTTTCGACGCCACGCAGCGCACAGCGGAGGTCGAGCCCGGCATGGTGCTGGACCACCTGAACCTGGCGCTGAAGAAGCTCGGCCTCTGGTACCCGGTGGACGTTTCCACCAGCGCACAGGCCACGCTGGGCGGCATGGCGGGCAACAACTCCTGCGGCAGCCGCAGCATCGCCTACGGCAACATGGTGCACAACGTGCTGGGCGCGACGGCCTGGACTTCCGATGGGCAACTGCACACCTTCGGCCGTTACGAGGACTGCGTCGGCACTGCGCGCGAGATCGGCCGTCGCGTGAAGGAGCTGGCCGATGCGCTTGCTCCCGAGATCGACAAGCGCTGGCCCAAGGTTCTGCGCCGCGTCGGCGGCTACAACCTGGACATCTTTCGCAATCAGAACGAGAAACCGTACACCGGCGACGGCTCGGTGAATCTCTCGCACTTGCTGGTCGGTAGCGAAGGTACCTTGGCGATGACCCGCTCGCTCACGCTGCAGCTGGCCGAGCTGCCCAAGGCCAAGGTGCTTGGCGTGGTGAACTTCCCGACCTTCTACAAGGCGATGGATACCGCGCAGCACATCGTCAATCTGGGCTCGGATGGATTCCTGACCGCGGTGGAACTGGTCGACCGCACCATGATCGACCTGTCGCTGCAGAACCCCGCCTTCGCGCCCATCATCAGGACCGCGGTGCTCGGCCAGCCCGACGCGGTGCTGTTGGTCGAGTTCTCAGGACCGGACAAGACCGTGCTGGTGCGAAAGCTCGATGAACTGGTCGCACTGATGGGTGACCTGGGCTTGCCAGGTTCTGTCGTGCGCATGGTCGACGAGGCGCCGCAGAAGAACCTGTGGGAGGTCCGCAAGGCCGGCTTGAACATCATGATGAGCCTGAAGGGCGACGGCAAGCCGGTGAGCTTCATCGAGGACTGCGCCGTGCCCCTGCAGCACCTGGCCGAATATACCGACGCGCTCACGCAGGTGTTCCGCCGGCACGGGAGCAAGGGCACCTGGTACGCGCATGCTTCAGTGGGCACGCTCCATGTGCGGCCGATCCTGGACATGCGCACCAGCGGCGCGGACAAGATGCGCGCGATCGCGGAGGAAGCCTCGGCGCTGGTGCGCAAGTACAAGGGCGCTTACAGCGGCGAGCATGGCGATGGCCTGTGCCGCGGCGAGTGGATCCAGTGGCAGTTCGGCCCGAAGATCAACGAGGCCTTCGCCGAAATCAAGCAGCTGTTCGACCCGATCAATCTGCTCTCGCCCCAGCGCATCATCGATCCGCCGCGCATGGACGACACGCGGCTGATGCGCTTCCCGCCGAGCTACAAGGTGATCCCCTTGCGGCCCGTGCTGGACTGGAGCGCGTGGGACGTCCAGAACGATCCCGCGACGGAACGCACCACGCTGCCCGGCACCGGGGGCGACCCGGCCATGGGCTATGCCAAGGCCGTGGAGATGTGCAACAACAACGGGCACTGCCGCAAGTTCGACACGGGGACCATGTGCCCGAGCTACCGCGTCACGCGCGATGAGGAGCACGTGACGCGCGGCCGCGCCAACACGCTCCGCCTGGCACTGTCGGGCCAACTCGGACCCGACGGCATCGCGAGCGAGGAAGTGCGCGAAGCAATGGACCTGTGCGTGAGCTGCAAGGGCTGCAAGCGCGATTGCCCGACCGGCGTCGATATGGCCAAGATGAAGATCGAGTTCCTGGCGCACTACAAGGCCAGGCACGGCTGGACGCTCAAGGACAAACTGGTCGCGCGGCTGCCGGACTACGCGCGGCACGCGAGCGCCTTCGCCGGGCTGCTGAACCTGCGCAATCGCAGCCCACTGCTGGCACGCATCGCCGAGAAGTTCACCGGCTTCGCGGCGCGGCGCAAGTTGCCGCGCTGGCGCCATCGCCACTTCTTCGTCGACCTGCCCCGCATCGCGACGCGCGAACAGGTGCTGGCGGCGGACAAGCCCGTCGTGCTTTTCGTGGACACCTTCAACGCCTTCTTCGAGCCGGGCAATGCGTACAGCGCAGTGCGCGTGCTGCAGGCCGCGGGTTACACCGTGCACGTCGCGACCAAACTTCAGGCCGGTGGCAAGCACCTGTGTTGCGGCCGCACTTACCTGGCCAGCGGCATGGTCGAGGAAGCCAAGGCCAAGGCGCGCGAAGTGATGGCTTCGCTGGGGCCTTTCGCCGAGAAAGGCATCGCAATCGTCGGCCTCGAGCCTTCGTGCCTGCTCACGCTGCGCGACGAGATGTTGTCGATGGGGCTCGGTGCCCCTGCGCAGCTTGTCGCCGGACAAGCGTTGCTGCTCGAGGAATTCCTCGCCCGCGAAGCCCGGGCCGGCCAGCTGGAACTGCTCAAGTCCAGGTTGCGTCCGCTGGACAAGCGCGTGCTGCTGCATGGCCACTGCCACCAGAAAGCCTTTGACGCAGTCTCACCGATTGTCGAAGTGCTCAAGCTGATTCCAAGCGTGCAGCCGGAGCTGATCGAGAGCAGCTGTTGCGGCATGGCCGGCAGCTTCGGCTACGAGGCGAACCACTACGAGGTGTCGATGCAGATGGCGGAGTTGAGCTTGCTACCCGCGATCCGCAAGTACCCGGGCGCGATTGTCATTGCAGACGGCACCAGTTGCCGCCACCAGATCCAGGACGGAGCACAGCGCGAGGCCGTGCACGCTGCTGTGTTGCTGGCGGCGCAGCTGTAGATCGGGAGCGGACTTTCGGACGCAGAGGACGCAGAAACTTCGCAGAGGACGCAAAAGAAGTCATAAGACATTTTTTTGGTTTTCTTTTGCGTCCTCTGCGTAATCTTCGCGTCCTCTGCGTCCGGCTGCCCGCCCCCGTCTTAAGCAATACACTCGTGCCAATGGCGCCCCCCACCATCCGCTCCGCCCTGCCCTCCGACGAAGCCGCCTGGCGCCTGCTCTGGCGCGGTTACCTTGACTTCTACGAATCGGCTCTCGGACCCGAGGTGACTGAACGCACCTGGAAACGCATCCTTGATCCGGATTCGGCGGTGATGTGCGTGGTGGCCGAGGTCGACGGCCAGGTCTATGGCTTCGCCAACTGCGTGGTGCACGAGAACACCTGGGAGACCCAGGCCGTCTGCTACCTCGAGGATCTGTTCGTCACACCGTCCGCGCGCGGGCACGGTATCGGCAAGGCGCTGATGGAATGGCTGCGCAACTCGATGCGCGCCGAGGGTTGGGCCCGCCTGTACTGGGTCACGCGTGCCGACAACGAACCCGCGCGCAAACTCTATGACCAGTTCACCGAGGCCGACGGGTTCGTCCGCTACGTGATCCGCACCCGATAAGGAGACATCGCCATGTACCGCCTTCACTCGATCTGCCAGTCCGGCAACTCATTCAAGGTCGCGTTCTGCCTGAACGCGATGAAGCAGCCCTGGGAGCCGGTGTTCGTCGACTTCTTCAACGGCCTGTCGCGCGACCCGGCGTGGCGCGAGCAGACCAACGAGATGGGCGAAGTGCCGGTGCTCGAGGACGGCGACAAGCGCGTGACGCAATCGGCCGCGATCATGTTGTACCTGTCGCGCAAGCACGGCCGCTTCGCGGGGCGCAACGAGGACGAGCAGCAGGAAGTGCTGCGCTGGCTGTTCTTTGACAACCACAAATTCACCAGTTTCTTCGCGACCTGGCGCTTCATGAAATCGTTCGCGCCCACGGCGCCGGATCCGGCCATCGAGCAGTTCCTGCAAGTCCGCATCGGCAATGCTTTCGCCGTCGTCGAGAAGCACCTCGAGGGGCGACCGTACATCGTGGGTGACGCGCCCACGCTCGCGGACATGTCGATGTCGGCCTACCTGCACTACCCGAAGGAAGAACACGGGTACGACTTTGCGCAGACCCACCCGAACATCGCAAGCTGGCTGGCCCGCGTGCGTACGGTCGATGGCTACGCCGATCCCTACGAGGTGTTGCCCGGCGAGCGCATCATGCCGCGCTGGTAGGGCGCGCCCGGCCACAGCCATTCATCGGCGATCGACGCGATTGATGAGCAGGACCTGAACCATAATCGGTCGGTGACCCAGCATTGGCACCTTCCAGTCGTCTTGAATTCCGACCCGAACTCTGCACGCCACTCAGATTCACTTGAGTCGCGCTTTCAGCTGCTGGTGGAATCGGTTGTCGACTACGGCATCTTCATCCTCGATCCTCAGGGACATGTCGTGTCCTGGAACACCGGCGCGCAGAAGATCAAGGGCTACAGCGCATCCGATGTCATTGGGCGGCACTTCTCGATGTTCTACCCGCCTGATGCAGTGGCGCGCGGCTGGCCGGAAGAGGAACTGCGGCGCGCAGCGCAAGTCGGCCGGCTGGAGGACGAAGGCTGGCGCCTTCGCAAGGACGGCTCGCGTTTCTGGGCCAACGTCACCATCACGCCCATCTACGACAACGACGGGGGACTCACCGGCTTCGCCAAGATCACCCGCGACCTGAGCGAGCGGCGCGCCCATGAGGAGCAACTGCGAGAAAGCGAGGAGCGCACACGTCTGCTCGTGGACAACGTAAGCGACTACGCCATCTTCATGCTGGACCCGGACGGGATCGTCCGCAGCTGGAACAGCGGCGCGTGCAAGATCAACGGCTACACGGCCATCGAAATCATTGGCAAGCCCTTGTCGACGTTCTATACCCCGCAAGACATCCAGGAGGGCAAGCCAGAGGCCGAACTCGATGCCGCGCGGACGGTGGGCCGCGTCGAGAACGAGGGCTGGCGGGTGCGCAAGGACGGCAGCGTGTTCTGGGCCAATGCAATCGTCACCGCGATGCGTGCGCCCAATGGCGAACTGATCGGCTACGCCAAGGTCACCCGCGACATGACGGAGCGCCGGCGCCTGGAGGCGCTGGAGCATTCCAGCCGGCGCATGATTGAATTCCTCGCGATGCTCGCGCACGAGTTGCGCAACCCGCTCGCACCGATCCGCAATGCGGTGACGGTGATGCAGCTGGAAGAACTCTCCAGCCCGACGATGCGCGACTGCCGTGACATCATCGACCGCCAGCTCGCCCATGTGACGCGGCTGGTGGACGACCTGCTGGACATCGGGCGGGTGTTCACGGGCAAGGTCAAGCTGCAAAAGGAGATCGTCCGCCTCGCGGAGATCGTCGCGCGTAGCGTGGAAGCGGCGCGGCCGCTGGTCCACGCGCGCCATCACCACCTGAGCGTCCAGTTGCCCGGGACACCGGTCTACGTGAACGGGGACCCGACGCGGCTGGCACAGATCCTGCAAAATCTGCTGGTTAATGCGACGAAGTACACGCCTGACGGCGGCCGCATCTCGGTGACCGTGGAGTCGCACGGCGGCTTCGTCACCACGCAGGTCACCGACAACGGCAAGGGCATCGCGGCTCCCGACCTGGAGGCGAACTTCGAGCTTTTCCGGCAGGGCCCGGATGAGGGGCCCACCGAGAGCGGCCTGGGCATTGGCCTCACGCTGGCGCGTTCACTCACCCAGATGCACGGAGGCTTGCTGGAAGCGCAAAGCCCGGGCGCCGGCCAGGGAAGCACTTTCATCCTGCGCTTGCCCGCAGTGGCGACGCCCCCGCCCGAGCCGCAGCAGGACGACAAACCGCAACTGCAGGCGCGCCGCATCCTCGTGGTGGACGACAACCGCGACGCGGCCGACACCCTCACCGCAATCCTGCGCCTGCTGGGCAACGAAGTGGAATGCGCCTATTCGGGCGCGGACGCGCTGAAGCTGGCCGCGCACTTCCTGCCCGCGATCGTGCTGCTCGACCTGGCCATGCCCGGGATCGACGGGATCCAGACGCTCCAGCGCCTTCGCCTCGTGCCTGGCCTGGCAAACACCTTCGCGATTGCAATGACGGGTTATGGCAGCGAAGACGACAAGCGCCGCACCAAGGCCGCGGGCTTCGACACGCATGTCACGAAGCCGGTGGAACTCGACACCCTGGTGGCGCTGCTGAATCAGGCCCGCGGGCGCGCCGGTGAGCGCGCCACGCCGGCCTGACCGGCACCGGACCTTACATCCGCGGTTCGCCGTTGGCGTTGACCGGGATGGTACGGCCGGGAGGCGTTGCCATCTGCACCCGGTGCTCGAACCCGCGCCAGTTGTAGGTGACATCCCAGTAGCTCGGCTGGGTGTTCGTTACTGTCTCGCATCGCTGCACGTCGCGATCGACGACTTGCGACCCACTGTTGCCCCCTGCCATGTTGGAGCCGATCACCGCCCCCGCGACCACGCCACCAGCCGTCGCCAGGTCCTTGCCGGTCCCGCCGCCAACCTGATGACCCAGGACGCCGCCGAGGATGCCGCCGACCACTGCACCACCCACGTTGCCGCGGTTGGGAGCGGGCTGGGTCACTTGTTGCCGCTCTACCCAGCAGCGCTGGTTGGGCGGGCCGACCACGGCGCGCACGGAAGTCACCGGCGCCTCCTGGATCACTTCCTGAGGGCGACGGCGCCACTGGTAATCCGCGTTCGCGACCGGTTCGGGCTCGACCCAGGCGCCCTGCGCGCGGCGGCGTCCGCCACCTTCGACCGGACGCACCGAGGAGATCGCGTTGTCCATGCCGAACTCGCGCAGCGACGGGTAGCTGCCGCGCCGCAGCACGACGCAGCGGCCTTCGAAGCGGGCGTGCTCGCAGACTTCCCAGCGGCCCTGGTCGACCACGATGGACGAAGCCCGGTCGTTGAAGCCCACGCGTTGGAAATTGCGCACCTCGGCGCTGGCGCTCACCGCGCGTCCGCGAAAGCCTTCGCCTTCGTAGAACGTGATCTGGGCAGCAGCATGGCCGGCGGTCACCAGCGCGGCAACGGCCACGGCGGTCTTCAGGCTTTGTCTCATTGCTTCAACTCCTGTATGGACTTCCGGAATCCCGGTGTCCCCACAACGGCTGAGGCGGCCTGGCAGACGACCGGCACAGTGCCCCCTGAGTGAAGATGTGTTACTTCGTGCTGGACAGTGGGGTGACTTGCGCCTATCTTGTTCCAGCCGCGCCAATTGCGGTGGAGGAGACTGACATGAAACGGGAACTGTTCTTCGCAATCTCGGGCGCCATCGGCGCCCTGTTCGGGCTGGCCTTCCTGCTGGTGCCCGGTCTGTCCCTGAGCAACTATGGCATGCCGACCGATCCGGCCAACATCCTGCAGGCGCGCTACTTCGGCTCGGCGCTGCTCGCGGTGGGACTGATCGTCTTCATGGCGCGCGAAACGCAGGACGCGATTGCTGTGCGGGCTTTACTGGTCGGCAATGCGGTGGCCGACGTAGCGGGCGCCCTCATCACCTTCATGGGGCTGGGAAGCCTTATGAACTCGATGGCCTGGAGTTCCGTGGTGATCTACGTGGCCTTTGCAGCCGGCAGCCTGTACTTCCTGCTCGCGGCGAAGCCCGCCGCGCAAGCGCAGTCGGCATAGCAACCGCCGTTACGTGAACAGGCCCTTATGCTGTTCGCGCAGCAGGTTCTTCTGCACCTTGCCCATGGTGTTGCGGGGCAGCTCGCCCACGACGAAGCAACGCTTGGGGATCTTGAAGTTGGCCAGCTGCGCCTTGAGCTCCATCAGGATCCGCTCGCCGTCCACCTGCGCGCCGGCCTTGGCCGTCACGACCGCGATGCCCACTTCACCGAAGTCGGGATGGGGCACGCCCACCAGCGCACTCTCGGCGACGCCCGGCATCTCGTTGATGTAGCCTTCGATCTCCGCGGGATACACGTTGTAGCCGCCGCTGATGATCAGGTCCTTGCTGCGCCCGACGATGGTCACGTAGCCGCGAGCATCGATCTTCCCCACGTCGCCGGTCTTGAACCAGCCGTCGGCAGTGAACTCTTCCTTCGTCTTTTCCGGCATCTGCCAGTAACCCTTGAAGACGTTCGGCCCCTTGACCTGGATGCCACCGATTTCCCCGGTGTCAACATCCTTGTCGTCGTCGTCGCGCACACGCACTCCGACGTTGGGCAGCGGGAATCCCACCGTGCCGCCACGCCGCTCGCCGCTCGACGCCTCGTAGGGGTTCGACGTGAGCATGACGGTCTCGCTCATGCCGTAGCGCTCGAGAATCGTGTGGCCGGTGCGCTCCTGCCACTGGCTGAAGGTTTCGATGAGCAGTGGCGCCGAGCCGGAGATGAACAAGCGCATGTTCTTCACTGCGGGCCGGCTGAGCGATGCCTCGCCCAACATGCGCACGTAGAGTGTGGGCACTCCCATGAACACCGTTGCGCGTGCCATTGCCTCGATCGCAACGCGGGGATCGAACTTGCCGAGCCAGATCATCTTGCTGCCGTTGAGCAACGCACCATGCAGTGCGACGAACAGGCCATGGACATGGAAAATCGGCAGCGCGTGGATCAACACATCGCCGGTCTTCCAGCCCCAGCAGTCCTTCAGCACCCGGGCGTTGGACAGCAGGTTGCCATGCGTGAGCATTGCACCCTTGCTGCGTCCCGTGGTGCCGCTGGTGTACAGGATCGCCGCGAGATCGTCGGCGCTGCGTTGCGCGGCTTCATGCACATCGCTGTGGTGGGCGGCACGCTCGAGCAGCGAGCCCGTGCGGTCGTCATTGAGCGTGAAGACGTGTTTGGTGCCGGCCTTGAACGCGATCTTGCTGACCCAGCCAAAATTCCTGCCGCTGCACACCACCACGGCGGGCTGCGCATTGCCGACGAAATATTCGATCTCCGCGCTCTGGTACGCCGTGTTCAGGGGCAGGAAGACGTAGCCGGCGCGCAGCGCAGCCAGGTACAACATCATGGCCTCGACCGACTTCTCCACCTGGACGGCGATGCGTGAGCCTTCTGGCAAGTCCAAGCCTTGCAGCAGTTTGGCGATCATCGCCGTGGCGCGATCGAGGTCGCGCCATGAGTACACAAGGCCGGTGTCGGTCTCGACTGCCACCGCATCGAGGTCGCGCGGGAAGGCGGCGCGCAGGGCCGCGAACAGGTTCTGGTTGCTCATTCTTGTTTTACCAAAAGTCGGGCTTCGCGATCGGGGCGCCCCGGGCGGCGGGACCGTCGGCGACGCAGCGGACCTGTCCGGTCACTGCGGCATCAATCGAGTTTGGCGCCCGACGCCTTCACGACGCCGGCCCAACGCGTCACTTCGCTGTGGATGAAGCCTGCGAACTGTTGCGGGCTCATGTTGGGAAACTCGGCGCCGTTACTGGCCCAGATGGCCTTGAGTTCGTCGGCCTGAATGGCCTTGCGCACTTCGTCGATGATGCGGCCCTGCACGTCGGCCGGTGTGCCCTTGGGTGCCCACAGGCCGTACCAGGTGGTCACGGTGTAGTCGGGCAGCCCCACTTCGGCGGCGCAGGGCACGTCGGGGAATGCGGGATTGCGCTTGCCGCCCGAGACCATCAGTGCCTTGATACGGCCGCCCTTGATGTGCGCCGACGAGGAACCGAGGCCGTCGAACATCATGTCGACGTTGCCCGAGATCAAGTCTTGCAGCGCTGGGCCGGCCCCGCGGTAGGGGATGTGCGTGATGAAGGTCTTGGTCTGCTGCTTGAACAGCTCGCCAGCCAGGTGGTGCGAGGTGCCGCTGCCAGCCGAGCCGTAGTTGTACTTGCCGGGGTTGCGCTTCATCAGCTCGTTGAAGCCCTTGAAGTCGCTGGCCTCGACACGCCGGGGATTGACCACCAGCACCTGCGGCACGCTGGCCACCAGTGTCAGCGGCATGAAATCCTTTTCGAGGTCGTAATCGAGCTTTGGGTACATGGATGGCGCGATGGTGTGGTGCACCGCGCCCATGAAGAGACCATAGCCGTCCGGCGGCAGCCGTGAAGCAATGCTGGCGCCCACGGTCCCACCGGCCCCGCCCCTGTTGTCGATGATGAGCTGCTTGCCGGTCTGCTTGGCGAACTGCGCGGACAAGGGCCGCGCAAAGGCGTCGGTGCCGCCGCCTGCGGGGAACGGTACAACCATCATCACCGGCTTGACGGGCCAGCCGGACTGGGCGCGGGCCAATGGCGACATGCTGGTTGCGGTGGCGGCCGCCACGCGCAGGACGTCCCGCCGGGTGAATTGGGGATTGCTCATGTCTGTCTCCGTTGTTTTGACTTTAACGCGACTTCAAAAATACAGGTCCTCGATGGCACCAGATATCGGGATTTGTCCCTGCGCCAGCATCGATCGGTGCTTGTCCAGGCGCTTGACGTCATACAAATAGTTGACCATGAGTCCATAGGACTGCTTCAAGCCCTTGGACGACGGGTCGCCGGCCCAGTTCAATCTCTCGACGCGCGCGCCATTGCCGAGGTGAAACCGCGCCACCGGATCGAGCGGCTTGCCATCCTGCAGTTCCTGCCCGAGGTAGCGGGCCGACCAGCCCAGCAGTTGCCTCCTGGCGGGCGACTTGGGTGCAAGGGACAGCGGATCGTCGAGCTGCGCCAGCAGTTCGGGCGGCGCGTTTTTCTGCACCCATGCCCGCAGCCCCGGGATCGGGGACAAGGTGGCGAATGTCTTCAGGCGCGGGAACTCGGCCTTGAGCGTTTCGACGACACGCTTGATCAGTGAGTCGCCGAAACTCACGCCGCGCAACCCCGCCTGCGTGTTGCTGATCGAATAGAAGATCGCTGTGGTTGCGCGGGCGAGGTCGGCGGGCGCCGCAGCTTCGTCCAACAGCGGGGTGATGCAGTCGGCGATTTCATCGGCCAGTGCCACCTCGACGAAGATCAGCGGCTCGTCGGGCAGGCTGCTGTGGAAGAAACCGTAGCAGCGCCGGTCGCTGTCCAGGCGGTTCTTCACGTCGGCCCAGCTGCGGATGTCGTGCACTGCCTCGTACTTGATGAGCTTTTCCACCAGTGACGCCGGCGAGTCCCAACTGATGCGCCGAAGGTCTAGGAAGCCGACGTCGAACCAGGTTGAGAACATGTACTCCATCTCGACGTCGAGCGCCCGCAGGCGGCGGTCAGCCTTGAGCTGGGCCTGCATCTCTGCGCGCAGGTCCACCAGGAAGCGGATACCACCAGGTGCGGCGCTGATTCGCTGCAGGAGGCGCCGGCGTGGCGACACGGTGGCGCGGCGGTAGAGCACTTCGGCCGCGCCTTCGTCGGGTGTGCCGACCGCGGCGGCGTACTGCGCCTGTGCCGCCGTCACTTTCGCGGGATCCTGCAGGAACTGCTCGCTCATCAACAGCCACATGTCCTGGCGCTGCGCGTGCGTTGCGCGCTGGTACCAGTGCATGACGCCTTCGGCTCGCCGGCCGCCCTCCACTTCGCTCACCGAGGCTTCGACGATGCGCTGGAGTTCGACCAAAGTGCGGCGCAGCACCCGTGGCGACAGCGCTTCCTGGCCCCGCCGCAGCGTCGCATTGAGGCGCTCGCGTGTCGAGCGGGGTGCCAGTGCTTCGCTCATGGCGCCAGTTTCGAACGCTGGTTGCGGGCCAGCTCGCGCAGCGCTTCACGCTGTCGCGTGAGGTGGGTTCGCATCGCGGCCTCGGCGCCTTCCGGGTCGCGCGCCTTGAGTGCGGCGAACACCGCCATGTGCTCGGACAGGCTCTGCTCCAGCCGGCCGGGCGCATGCAACTGCTGCAGCCGCGCCAGTTTGACGATCTTGCGCAGGTCGCCAATCACCTGCGCGAGCCAGCGGTTGTCGGCCAGCGTGATGATCGCCTCATGGATCGAGAAGTTGGCGGCGTAGTAATCGTTGATGCGCCGGGCCTTCGCGTTGCGATTGAGCCTGTCGTGCAGCACCTCCAGTTCGGCCAGGTCCGCATCGGTAGCCTTCAACGCGGCTTCGCGGGCGCAGCGTCCTTCCAGCAGCGCGATCACGGGGAAGATTTCATCGAGGTCCTGCTCCGTCACTTCGCGCACGAAGCAGCCGCGCCGTGGCTCATGGCGCACCAGCCCTTCGGCCGTGAGGACCTTGAGCGCTTCACGCAGCGGAGTGCGCGAAATGCTCATCTGCTCGGCGAGCTGCACTTCGTCCAGGAAGGTGCCGGGCAGCAATTCGCCCGCGAAGATGCGATCGCGCAACTGGGCGGCGACTTCATCGTGCAGGGAGTTGTGGACCAGGCGCATGGGAAATCAGAGCACTTTGTAATTTCCTGTAATTACCGCTAATTATGCAGGACAGTGCGGACCCTTGCAAGGCCGAATCAGCGAGGACTAACCCTAGGCGGGAAGGATGGGCTGGCGCCGCCGAGCGCCCCATAGCCACAGCGCGATGCCCGCAACGATCATGGGCACGCACAGCCACTGCCCCATCGACAGGCCGGTGGATTGCTGCAGCCACTGGAGGTGCGCATCTGGCTCGCGGAAGAACTCCGCGACAAAGCGCAGCACGCCGTAGCCGATGAGGAAGAACGCGGAGACCTGGGCCTCGCGCCGGGGCTTGCGCGCGTAAAGCCACAGCACGATGAAGAGCAACAGCCCTTCGAGCAGGAACTGGTAGACCTGCGAGGGGTGCCGGGGTACAGGCCCACCTTGCGGAAAGATCATGGACCAGGGCAAGGACGCGTCGGCGGCCCGCCCCCACAGCTCACCATTGATGAAGTTGCCCACACGCCCCGCAGCCAGGCCGGTAGGCACGCAAGGCGCCACGAAATCCATCACCTGCCAGAACGGCTTGCCGCGCGAGCGGGCGAACCACCACTGCGAGAAGATCACGCCGAGCATGCCGCCGTGGAAACTCATGCCGCCTTGCCACACGAAGAAGATCTCGAGCGGATGCGCCGCGTAGTACGCCGGCTTGTAGAACAGGCAGTAGCCCACTCGCCCGCCGACCACGACCCCAAGAACACCGAGGAACAGGATGTCCTCCACATCCTTGCGCGACCATGCACCCTTGCCCTGCACGGAGGCGAAAGGCTCGTGCTTGAGGCGCCACGTGGCCAGCAACATGAAGAGCCCGAAGGCAGCGAGGTACGTCAGGCCATACCAGTGAATGGCGACGGGCCCCAGCTGCAACGCCACGGGGTTGATCTGCGGGTAGTTCAAAACCATGCGGCGTATTGTGCTGCAAGGCCCCGGGACCGTTTAGCCCCGCGCCGTGGTGGGCCGCAATTGATGGCGCGCGAAAGCGATGAATCGTTCCAGCGTGGGCGCCGGCTGGACCGCAGGCCACACCAGGCTGGTCTCGCAGCCGGGCACGCGCTGGGCCTGCTTGCCGCCGAGCTGCCGGTACACAACGCCGGGCCGCTGGAACTGGCGCACGCTGTCGGGCACCCATGCCACCCCAAGCCCGGCCGCCACGAAGTTGACGATGGTCTGCATCTGGATCGCCTCCTGCGCAACGAGCGGAGTGCGGCCGCCGTCGTGGTACAGGCTGAAGATCGCGTCGTGCAGCGAAGGCACGATGCGCCGCGGAAAGATGACCAGTGGCTGCTCCAGCACCGCCGCCAGAGACAGGGCTCGTGCACGAGCCAGCGGGTGTTGTTCCGGGAGTGCCAGCACCAACGCCTCGCGCGATATGCGAAGCTGTTGCAGGCCCGCGGGCGCGAACCCGGGCGAGTGCAACATGAAGCCCGCATCCACATCGCCGCGCGCCAGGGCATTCAGTTGCACGTCGCCGGTGGCTTCGAGCAGTTCGAACTCCACTGCGGGGTTGGCGCCGCGAAACTCCCGCACCCACTGCGGCAGCAGGCCGAAGCCCACCGTGGAAACGAAAGCCAGCCGCAGGCGGCCGAGCTCGCCCTGCGCGGCCGCGCGCGCGTGCGACGGCAGGGCTCGCGCGCGTGCCAGCAGCTCGCGCGCCTCGGGCAACAAGGCGTGGCCGGCCGTGGTGAGATTCACTCTCCGCTTGGTGCGGTCGAACAGGCGCAGGCCCAGTTGCCCCTCGAGGTTGGCGATCGCCTGCGTGAGGGGCGGCTGGGTCATGTGCAGGCGCTGCGCCGCGCGGCCGAAGTGCAGTTCCTCGGCGACGGCGACGAACTGGCGCCAGAGTCGCAATTCGATGACGGGGTCATTCATACGCTACGCATATTAATGGACAGCCTAAAAGCGATTGGAAGCAATCAGGCGTCCAGCGCATACTGGGCGCCTTCCCCCGAAGGAGAGCCTCTTCCATGGACACCAAAACCATCCAGATCAACCGCCGCAGCAAGAACATCACCGAGGGAAAGTCGCGCGCCCCCAACCGCTCGATGTACTACGCGATGGGCTACGAGGAAAGCGACTTCAAGAAACCCATGGTGGGCGACGCCAACGGGCACAGCACCATCACGCCCTGCAACAGTGGCTTGCAGAAACTGGCTGACGCTGCCATTGAAGGCATCGAAGAGGCCGGCGGCAACGCCCAGGTGTTCGGCACGCCGACGATTTCCGACGGAATGGCCATGGGCACCGAAGGCATGAAGTATTCGCTGGTGAGCCGCGAGGTCATCAGCGACTGCATCGAGACTTGCGTGCAAGGCCAGTGGATGGATGGCGTGTTGGTCGTGGGCGGTTGCGACAAGAACATGCCCGGCGGCCTGATGGGCATGTTGCGCGCCAACGTGCCGGCCATCTACGTGTACGGCGGCACCATCCTGCCGGGCCACTACAAGGGCCAGGACCTGAACATCGTGAGCGTGTTCGAGGCCGTGGGCCAGAACGCCGCCGGCAACATGAGCGACGCCGACCTGCGCGAAATCGAGATGCGTGCCATTCCGGGCACGGGCTCCTGCGGCGGCATGTACACCGCCAACACCATGTCGTCGGCTTTCGAGGCGCTGGGCATCTCCCTGCCCTACTCGTCCACGATGGCCAATCCGCACGACGAGAAGACGAACTCGGCGAAGGAATCGGCCAAGGTACTGATCGAGGCGATCAGGCAGGACATCAAGCCGCGCGACATCGTGACGAAGAAGGCGATCGAGAACGCGGTGGCCGTGATCATGGCCACCGGCGGCTCGACCAACGCGGTGCTGCACTTCCTCGCGATCGCGCATACGGCGGGCGTGGAGTGGACCATCGACGACTTCGAACGCATCCGCCAGCGCACGCCGGTGCTGTGCGACCTCAAGCCTTCCGGCAAGTACCTCGCGGTGGACCTGCACAAGGCAGGGGGCATTCCGCAGGTGATGAAGATGCTGCTGAAGGCGGGCTTGCTCCACGGCGACTGCATCACGATCAGCGGCCAGACGATCGCCGAGGTGCTCAAGGACGTGCCCGACACGCCGCGCGCCGACCAGGACGTGATCCGCCCGATCGACAAGCCGATGTACGAACATGGCCACCTGGCGATCCTCAAGGGCAATCTCTCGCCCGAAGGCGCGGTGGCCAAGATCACCGGGCTGAAGAACCCGGTGATCACCGGGCCGGCCCGCGTGTTCGACGACGAGCAGTCGGCGCTGGCCGCGATCCTGGACGGAAAGATCAAGGCGGGTGACGTGATGGTGCTGCGCTACCTCGGCCCCAAGGGTGGCCCCGGCATGCCGGAAATGCTGGCACCAACGGGCGCGCTGATCGGCGCAGGGCTGGGCGAGAGCGTGGGCCTGATCACCGACGGCCGCTTCTCGGGCGGTACCTGGGGCATGGTGGTGGGCCACGTCGCACCCGAGGCGGCCGCTGGCGGCACCATCGCTTTCGTGAACGAGGGCGATTCGATCACGATCGATGCGCACAAGCTGCAACTGGAGTTGCACGTGCCTGAAGCGGAGATTGCCAGGCGGCGTGCGGCCTGGACGGCGCCGGCGCCGCGCTACACCCGCGGTGTGCAGGCCAAGTTCGCCTTCAATGCATCGAGCGCCAGCAAGGGCGCGGTGCTGGACAACTACTGAGTCACGTGACCCGCGTCAGCGTTTCTTGACCTTGATCCCGAGCGATTCCTTGCTCTTGTCGATGCGCGCCTGCCGCTTCTTGTTTTCGCCCTCGACAGCCTTGCGCTTGGTGTAGCCCGACCAGTCGGCCCACCACCACCAGAGCACGGCCAGCCCGAAGGGCGACAGCACCCACAGCCAGGACCACGCCGCGACAGGCCCGAACTCCATGTATTTCATGACAAGCAGGATGATTCCGATTCCGAGCAGGTACATGTGATTTCCTTGGCCAACCGGTACTGACGGGACGTCAACCGCAGTCACTACAATAGCGTTGAACAATCAATGTACAGCAACTCGACAGGAACCCGAATGAAGCGCATCCTTTTTGCCCTGCTGACCGCCACCGCGTTCACGCCCGCCATGGCTGACCTGGCCCTGGCCACCGCCAAGAACTGCATGGCTTGCCACGCCGTGGACAAGAAGGTGGTCGGCCCAGCCTACAAGGAAGTCGCCGCCAAGTACGCCAGCGACAAGGGCGCCGCTGACAAGCTGGCCCAGAAGATCCTCAAGGGCGGCTCTGGCGTCTGGGGCCCGGTACCGATGCCGGCCAACACCCAAGTGAGCGAAGCCGAAGCCAAGAAACTCGCGGCCTGGGTGCTGACGCAGAAGTAATCCCCTCCACGGGATCAACACAGGGACCTTCTTCGGAAGGTCCCATTTTTTTGCGCGTCCGTTCAGCATCCGTTCATGCGTGGCCCCGCACACTGGGCCATCACTGATCGAGGAGGCTGGCCATGGAAGTAGCGACGATGCCCGAGCGCGCGCTCAAGACCGAGGTTGTCGGCTCTTTGCTGAGTCCCGCGGACTTTGCGCTGTTGGAGGCCCTGCTGATCCGGGCTCGCCTCGACCCGGCTGACTTCCGCCTCGGCATCCAGCAGGTCCATCAACCCATTGGCTTCGCGAACGTGAAGGCCCTCGTCACCGTCACCTGCAGGGAGGCTCGCATTTCGCGCACCTATTTCTCGCGCGTCAAGGAAGCCGACTGGGTCGCCGGATTCTCGGACGACCTGGAGGCTGGCGTCTTTCGCGGGCGCTAGATCTTCTCGGCCAGCTGCTCCAGGATCGCCGGGTTTTCCAGCGTGCTGGTGTCCTGCGTGATCGCCTCGCCCTTGGCGATCGAGCGCAGCAGGCGCCGCATGATCTTGCCGCTGCGCGTCTTGGGCAGGTTGTCGCCAAAGCGGATATCCTTGGGCTTGGCGATAGGCCCGATCTCCTTGGCCACCCAGTTGCGCAGGATCGTCGCGATCTCCTTGGCCTCGTCGCCTGTGGGCCGCGAGCGCTTGAGCACGACGAAGGCGCAGACTGCCTCGCCGGTCATGTCGTCGGGCCGGCCCACCACGGCAGCTTCCGCCACGAGTTCCGACATCGACACCAGTGCCGACTCGATCTCCATCGTGCCCAGGCGGTGACCCGACACGTTCAGCACGTCGTCAATGCGGCCGGTGATGCGGAAGTAACCGTTGTCCTTGTTACGCACAGCCCCGTCGCCGGCCAGGTACAACTTGCCGCCCATCTCTTCGGGGAAATAGCTCTTCTTGAAACGCTCCGGGTCGCCCCAGATCGTGCGGATCATCGAGGGCCACGGGCGCTTGACCACCAACATGCCGCCCGAACCGTTGGGGATGTCGTGGCCCGCTTCGTCCACGATCGCGGCCATGATGCCCGGCAGCGGCAGAGTGCACGAGCCCGGCACCAGCGGCGTGGCGCCCGGCAGCGGCGTGATCATATGGCCGCCGGTCTCGGTCTGCCAGAACGTGTCGACGATCGGGCAACGCTCGCCGCCGACGTTCTTGTAGTACCACATCCAGGCTTCCGGGTTGATCGGCTCGCCGACCGAACCGAGTATGCGCAGGCTGGTGAGGTCGTAGCGCGCGGGGTGTACTTTCGCGTCGCCTTCCGCGGCCTTGATGAGGGAGCGGATTGCGGTGGGCGCCGTGTAGAACACCGACACCTTGTGCTTCTCGATCATCTGCCAGAAGCGGCCGGCGTTCGGGAAGGTAGGGACGCCTTCGAAGATCACCTGGGTGGCGCCTGCGGCGAGCGGCCCGTACGCAACGTAGGTATGGCCGGTGATCCAGCCGATGTCGGCGGTGCACCAGAACACGTCCTTCGGCTGCAGGTCGAAAGTCCAGTCCATCGTGAGCTTGGCCCACAACAGGTAGCCGCCGGTGGAATGCTGCACGCCCTTGGGCTTGCCGGTCGAGCCCGAGGTGTAGAGGATGAAAAGTGGGTGCTCCGCGCCGACCGGCTCGGGTTTGTTGTCGGTGCTCTGTCCCTGCAGAGCTTCTGTGAAGGTCTTGTCACGGCCCGCGACCATGTTGCACGGCGTGGCCGTGCGCATGTACACCAGCACGCTCCTGAGCGACCCGCCTTCGCCATCCGTGCAGCCGCCCATGGCGATGCCTTCGTCGACGATGGACTTCAGCGGCAGCTCCTTGCCGCCGCGCATCTGGAAGTTGGCGGTGATCACCGCCACCGCGCCGGCGTCGATGATCCGCTCGTTCAGCGCCTTGGCGGAGAAGCCGCCGAACACCACGCTGTGCGTTGCGCCGATGCGCGCGCAGGCCTGCATCGCGATCACGCCTTCCACTGTCATCGGCATGTAGATGATGACGCGGTCGCCCTTCTTGATGCCTTGCGCCTTCAGCGCATTGGCGAACTGGCCCACACGCGCGAGCAGGTCCTTGTAGGTGACGTTGGTCACCGCGCCGTCGTCGGCCTCGAAGATGATCGCGGTCTTGTTCTCGGTGGGCGTTCCGACGTGCTTGTCGAGGCAGTTGGCCGAGGCGTTGAGCTCACCGTCCTCGAACCACTTGTAGAACGGCGCTTCTGATTCATTCAGCGTCTTCGTGAATGGCCGGGTCCACCGCACGTTCTCGCGGGCCAGGCGCGCCCAGAAGCCCTCAAAGTCTTTTTCGGCTTCCTCGCACAGCGCGTTGTAGGCGGGCATACCCGAAATGCGGGCCGCCTTCACGGTGGCGTCGCTGGGGGGAAAGACCCGGTTTTCGACCAGGACCGATTCGATATTGCTCATGTCGCTTGTCTCCGCTGCACAGTTGGTTGGCGACGGTACTCTCAGGGTTTGCACTTACATGTCACTGACGAGTGCCTTGCCGTCGACAGCCCCAATCTACTCCGAACGCAGGACGGGCACGGCAAACCTACAATCCGCGGCATCCGTACTAACCCGCTGGAACCCCATGCAAGAACCCCATCCGGAGTCAACACCGCGCTCCCCGCTGCGCCCCCTGCCCAGCCTGATCTTCGCGAGCCGCTGGCTGCAACTGCCGCTGTACCTCGGGCTGATCGCGGCGCAGGCGGTCTATGTTTTCCACTTCTGGGTTGAGCTGGTGCACCTGCTGGAGGCGGCATTCGGCAGCCAGACGGCATTGCAGCAGCTGATCGCGAGCATCGGCTACAAGCAGACGGTCCCCATCGTGTCGCTGAACGAGACAGTGATCATGCTGGTGGTGCTGGCGCTGATCGACGTGGTGATGATCTCCAACCTGCTGATCATGGTGATCGTGGGCGGCTACGAGACCTTCGTGAGCCGCATGGGCCTGCAGGGCCACCCGGACCAGCCCGAGTGGCTGAGCCATGTGAACGCCTCGGTGCTGAAGGTGAAGCTGGCCACCGCCATCATCGGGATCTCGTCGATCCACCTGCTCAAGACCTTCATCAATGCGGACAACTACACCGACCGCGTGCTGATCGCGCAGACGGCAATCCATATCACCTTCCTGCTGTCGGCCATCGCGATCGCGTACACCGACAAGATCATGTCGGGGATCGCGGAGCGCAAGCACTGACGCGAGTCAGGCCGCCAGGGTCCGGCGCAAGGCCCGCAGCGAGCCGAGGATGAAGCCGGCCACACTTGCCTCTTCGGGACGCGCTACCTGCGCACGCACGTCCGCCCGTTGCTGCTTCAACAAGCCGGGCTGGGCTTTCTGCTTCTGGTAGTGGGCCATCGCCGCTTCGACATGCGACTGCAAGGTGGGCAGCTTCACCGGCTTGTTCAGGAAGCGGAAGATGCGCGCCTGGTTGATCAGCTCGATCACCACTTCGGAGTCCGAGGACGATGTCATTGCAATCGTCACGATCTCGGGGTGCTCCTGCTTGAGCAGCTTGAAGAAGGTCTTGTGGCTGTGCCCCTGGCTCTCGATGTCAGCCACCAGCACCGCGACTTTCTCATCGCGCAGCGCCTGCAGCGCGCCGCCCAGGTCGGCTGCGTGCAGCACGCGCAAGGAGCGTCCCAGGATGTCGCGCGCGGCCAGGTACACCTCGCGGTCCTCATCGAGCACCAGGATCGCCTCTTCCGGCCGCGCATGGGCCGCGACGGGTGCCGGCGCGCTCTCCAGCGTTTGCCCGATGGCCGCCGCCTCGGCAATGAGATCGCGCAGTTCGGTCGTGCTCCAGGGCTTGCTGGCAAACCGGTACACCTCGCCTTCGTTGACCGAGCCGACGATGGCCGCCAGGTCCGAGTAGCCCGTGAGCAGGATACGGACCGTATCTGGCGACACCGTGCGGGCCCTTGAGAGCAGTTCGGTGCCGTTCATGTTCGGCATGCGCTGGTCGCTGACGATGACGTGGAAGCGGTGCGCCTTCAGCAGCCGCAGCGCCTCATCGCCTTCGGTCGCCACGTGCACTTCGTACTGCAGGCGAAACAGCAGCTTGAGCGCGGACAGGATGCGCTCTTCGTCATCCACGAACAGGATGCGGGGGCGCTCGGTGGCCGGCTCGAGCAACCCGATGGCTTGCGGCCTGCGCACCGCGGTGAAGTCGATCTTGCGCAACGCCCGGGTCGGCGCCTCACTGACACCGGTGGCCACCGCCACGGTTGCTTCGTAACCGCTCTCGTGCGGCGCGCGGCCGCCAAAGGCCGCTTCAAGGGCGCGGGCGAACTCTCGCGCATTGGCGAATCGCTCGCCGGGCTCGCGCGCCAGCGCCTTCAACAACACCGCATCGAATGCCAGGTCCAGCGCCGGGTTGGCCGCCGTCGGCGCCCGTGGGGCGCGATTGAGCACAGCATTCACCAGAGCCGCCACGGTATCGCCCGCGAAGGGCTTGCAGCCCGCGAGCAATTCATAGAGCAGCACGCCTGCGGAAAACACATCGGAGCGCCCGTCCGTGGCGAGCCCCTGGATCTGCTCGGGCGACATGTAGCTGGGCGTGCCCAGCACAGTGCCCACCTGCGTCAGGCGGGAGGATTCGAGCTGCGCGATGCCGAAGTCGCACACCTTCAGCCGGCCGTCGGCGGTGAGCATCAGGTTGGACGGCTTCACATCGCGGTGGACCACCCCCAGGCCATGGGCGAAGTCGAGCGCGGCCAGCAGCTGCGACGCGATGGGGCGAACTCCCGCGGCCGGCATCGCGCCGGAACGCATCAAGTCCTGGAGCCCGCGGCCATCGACCATCTCCATCGCGATATAGGCCAGGTCCGGGTCCTCGCCGTAGTCGTACACGGCCACGATATTGGGATGGGTGAGGCGGCCCGCCGCTTGTGCTTCGCGCTTGAAGCGCGCCAGCATGTCCTGCGCTTCCTGCGCATCGAGCATGGACTTGGAGATCGTCTTGAGTGCTACGCGCCTGTCGATCACCGCGTCGTGCGCGAGGTACACCGCGCCCATGCCGCCACGCCCGATCTCGCGCTCGATGCGGTACTTGCCGATCATGCTGCCCGGTTCATGCATGGGCGGTTTCCCTGTCGCGCGACTCCCGGGTGGCGTGGTCTTCCAGGGGCAGGCTGATGGTGAAGCACGCACCCTCGCCCGGCTTCGAGGCTACGGTGATGGTGCCCGCGTGCTCGGTGACGATCTTGTAGGCGATCGACAGGCCCAGGCCTGTTCCCTCGCCGATCTTCTTGGTGGTGAAAAACGGATCGAATATCTTGGGCAGCACTTCCGGCGGGATGCCCGGGCCGTCGTCGGCGACCTGCACGATGGCCCTGCCGCCCTCCAGGCGCGTGAGCAGCCGGATCAGGCCGTGCGGACCGGTAGCCTGCGCGGCATTCGAGATCAGGTTGAGGAACACCTGGTTGATCTGCGAGGGCGAGCCCGTCACAAACGCGTCGGCCGCGAGATGCTTCTCTACGCGCTTGTTCTTGACCAGGTTCTTCGCGATCACCAGCGTGCTCTCCAGCCCGTCATTGAGGTTGAAGTGCGAGACCTTGCTGCGATCGAGCCGGCTGAAATTCTTGAGGTTGGTGACGATCTCCGAGATCTGCTCGATACCGTAGATCCCGTCCTTGATAACGCCGCCCAGCTCTTCGACCGTGTGGCCCGCTTCGGCCGCGGCAACGAGTTGCGCCACCCGGTCGTATTGCGCGGCCACCTGCGCCTCGCCCGCATCGGGTGCCGCCAACAGGTCGAGCAGCCGGCGCGTCTCCTGCGCCAGGCCGGCGCTCGCGGGCAGTTGTTCGTCGAGCACCTGCAGGCCGTTGCGCACATAGGCCAGCGGCGTGTTGATCTCATGCGCAACGCCCGCGATCATCTGGCCCAGCGACGACATCTTTTCCGACTGCACGAGCGCCGCCTCCGACTCCTTCAGGTGCGTGAGCGCGTCCTGCAGTGCCATTGTGCGTTCGGTCACGCGGGCCTCCAGGTGGGTATTGGCGTCAGCCAGCTCCGCGTTCTTGTGGCTGATGAGGCGATAGCTGTGCACCAGGCGCCGACCCAGCCAGCCGAGCAGCGCCAGCAGCAGCGCGGTATAGGCGATGAGCAGCGTGCGATAGAACTCGGTGCCCGCGATCACGCGGGCGCGATGCGACTCGATCGCCATCTCGGTCTGCGTCAGGCGCTGCTTGGTCGGCAGCGCGGCCATCTCGCCCAGCAGCCGGTCTTCCGCGGCCTTCAACTGCTGCACGCCGCGGAACTTCTCGACCAGGGTGCGCACCGACTCGGCGATATGGCCGGGGTAGCCGTCCGCTGTCTGCGCCAGGCCCTGCAGGTTGCTTTCGATGCGCCCGACCGCGCCTGCCTGCGTGAGCAGGTTGTACTTCAGGGTCTCGGTCAGCAGCTCGTTGATCCGCACGCCCAGTTCCGACAGGCGTTCCACATCCTTGAGCGCCGGTTGGCGCCCCTGCAATGCCTCGCGCTGCTGGACCCGAAGCAGCGCGAGGAAATCGGCGCTTTCGTCGGTCACGAACAGCAGCGATTCGCGCAGCCGCTGGTTCTGCTCGGCGTAGCGGCGGGTTAGTTCGGTCTTTTGCGCGAAGCTGGCGCGGGCCTGCCCGAAGGCGCCGCTCGCATCCGGCACGGCCAGCCGTCCCACGGCCTGGACGAGGCGGCTGCTCGCGAGGGCAACCTGCTCCGAAGGCGACTGTCCCTGGGCGTAGCTGCGTTCGATACCGGTCTTCGCGCGCAGCGCCTCCAGGGTCCACTCCGCGTCGAGGGCTTCCAGCTCCCGCAAGTCCGCGACGGCACGGTTTTCCGCGACGAAGTCCGTCCCCTGGGTGCGGGAGTACAGGAACCAGAGCGCGCCGACCAGCGCGGTGGCGGTCACGATCGCGGCAGCGGAGCGAAGCATCTTCATCGGCAGTCCCATCCTTGCAGGGTAGGTCGCCGATGCGCGTGCCTTCTTACATCGCTTACACCATCCTGGCGGGCTGTACCCACAGGTCGAACTGGTCCGCCGTCACGAAGCCCGTCGCGATGGCGGCCTCGCGCAAGCTCGTGCCTTCCTGATGCGCCTTCTTTGCGATCTGCGCGGCCTTGTCGTAGCCGATGTAGGGGTTGAGCGCGGTCACCAGCATCAGTGATCGGTCCACCAGTTCCGCGATCCGCTCGCGATTCGCAGTGATGCCCACGGCGCAGTGGTCATTGAAGCTGGCCATGCCGTCGGCCAGCAATCGCACGCTCTGCTGGAAGTTGTGCGCGATCATCGGCCGGAACACGTTCAACTCGAAGTTGCCCGAGGCGCCGCCGAAGTTGATCGCAACATCGTTGCCGAACACCTGGCAGCACAACATCGTGACCGCCTCGCTCTGCGTGGGGTTCACCTTGCCCGGCATGATCGAGGAGCCCGGCTCGTTCTCCGGGATGCGCAATTCGCCGATGCCGCTGCGCGGGCTGCTCGCCAGCCAGCGGACATCGTTGGCGATCTTCATCAGACACGCAGCCAGGGTCTTGAGGGCCCCGTGCGCATGGACCAGCGCGTCGGCGGCCGCCATCACCTCGAACTTGTTGGGCGCAGTGACGAAAGGCAGGCCGGTCAGGCGCGCGAGTTCGCCCGCGACCTGTTCCGCGTAGCCAGCCGGTGCGTTCAAGCCGGTACCGACCGCCGTGCCCCCCAATGCCAGCTCGCACAGGTGCGGCAGTGCGCCATGCAGGTGCCGGTCGGCCTGCTCCAGTTGCGACACGTAGCCCGAGAACTCCTGCCCCAGCGTGAGCGGCGTCGCGTCTTGCAGGTGCGTGCGGCCGATCTTGACGATGTCCTTGAACTCGCCGGACTTCGCGGCCAGCGTCGCCCGCAGCTTCATCAACGAAGGCAGCAGCTTGTTTCGGATCGACTCGACCGCCGCGATGTGCATCGCAGTGGGGAACACGTCGTTGGACGACTGGCTCTTGTTCACATCGTCGTTGGGGTGTACCAGCCGCCCTTCCCCGCGCGGCCCGCCAAGCAGTTCGCTCGCGCGATTGGCCAGCACCTCGTTGACGTTCATATTGGTCTGGGTACCCGAGCCGGTCTGCCAGACAACGAGGGGGAACTCGTCGTCGTGCTGTCCGGTCAGCACCTCATCGGCCGCCGCGATGATGGCGCCGGCCTTGTCCTGCGGCAGCAGCCCGAGCAGATGGTTCACCACTGCCGAAGCGCGCTTGACCTGGGCCAGTGCGCGGATGACTTCCTTCGGCTGGCGTTCGCCGGAGATGTCGAAGTTCTGCAACGAGCGCTGCGTCTGCGCTCCCCACAGGCGATTGGCGGGAACCTCGATCGGGCCGAAGGTGTCTTTTTCGATGCGGGTGTTCATGGGGAGGCGGCAAAGCCTGAATGTGGCGGGTCCGAAACGGAGTATGCAGCGATGGGTGTGGAATTCTGCGCAGTCGGCGGGCTTCGCGGGGCTTGCGCGGAACGAAAGCACCGGGTTCGGCGGCAGGCAAGGTGCAATGCACGGATGAGTTATCACGAGCTTCTGGTGCAATGGTCGCGGGCCGATGTGACGGCCACCGCCTACGCGCTGATCCATGGCCGCAGCCAACGGCTGGAGCGCGTCTTCCTGGCCGAGCAGTTGCGGGGAGCGGCGGACACCTGGCGCAAGGCGCTGGAGCTGGAAGTGCGCCACATGCAGCAGCGGATGCCGCGGGTGTGAGCGTTGCGCAGCCGGCACTGGCTTGTGACCTTAGCGTCAGCGCCAAGTAAGAAGTTGTAATTCGATTTCACGACTGCAGAGGCAGGAATCGATAATCGCCAGACGGTAATCCCCCCGCTTGGTCGTCTCGCTCTCCAAGGAACTCCATGTCCCATTTCGCTAGACTCAAGAACACAGCCATCGTCAGTGGGGCGCTTGCCTGCGCAGCCCTGTCGTTCAGTGTGTTGGCCAACCATTCGTGGGGCGGTTACCACTGGGCCCGCACGACTGCGCAATTCACCTTGCAACTGGGCGACAACCTCAGCGCGGATTGGGCCGGCTTCCTGCAGACCTCGTCGCGCGACTGGAACAGCCCGGCTGCTGTCGGTGCTTCATCGACTCCGCTGCTCACCGCCATCGTCGCGGGCAGGTCCAACAAGCGTTGCGCGATGGTCGCCGGCACCACCCAGGTCTGCAATTCCAATTACGGCAACAACGGCTGGCTGGGACTCGCGTCGATCAACATCTCCGGCCTGCACATCACCCAGGGCTCGGCCAAGATGAACGACACCTACTTCTCGACCGCGACGTACAACAACCCGAACGAAAAGTTGCACGTGATGTGCCAGGAAGTGGCCCATACCTTCGGGTTGGACCATCAGTCCACCGATGGCTCGTCGCAGAACTCCTGCATGGACTACTTCTCCAACACGGGCACCAACGCGACGAGCACGCTCAGCACCAAGCCGAACAAACACGATTTTGACCAGCTGAACATCATCTACGGCCACCTCGACACGACGACCACGGTCGCCGCCACGGCCGCGATGTCGGCCGCCGCGAATTCGGTCACCGAAGAAGCCATCACCTGGGGGGCTTTGATGCGCCAGTCGGCCGATGGGCGCAGTTCGGTCTACGAGCAAAACCACCACGACGGCTCCAAGACGCTGACCCATGTCTACTGGACCGAGGAATCCGCGGCTTCCTGCCGTAACTGCGATCACCGCAACTATCGCTGAACGAAGCGGGCTTCCGGCGCAAGCCGCCGCTTGGCTGGTGGCTTGCGCGGGCGCATTCGCTGCGTACAGCCCCGCAGCGGCGCAGCCCTTCCCGGCGGCGGTTGCCGCCTTGCCCGACTCCCGCCTCGCCACCGCAGCCTCACTGGCGCGCGCCTTGCGCGCCGCGGGCGCCCCGGCGAGGATCGGCGAACCCATCACCCAGCCGTTCTTTCCGATCCGGGGAACCGTCCTCGAGATCGGCGACGAAGGCCTCCAGGTTTACGCATTCAGGGATCGTGCCCGGGCCCTGGCCCAAGCGGGACGCGTGTCCCCTGACGGCCGACGAGTCGGGGACCACCAGCCTTTTTGGGTGGGTCCTCCTCATTTCTTCAGGAAATCCAACCTGATCGTGATTTACCTCGGCGCGGATGGCCCGATGCTGGCTCGCCTACAAGCGATTCTCGGCGCCCAGTTCGCGGGGACTTGAGGCGTCGAAGGTCGCCGGAATTCAGCGTGCGGGATAATTCGGGACGCTGCCCCCCCAATCCCTTCAGGTACATCGCATGACCACGACCATCCAAGCAGCCGATCTGATCGAATCCATCGCCGCCGCGCTGCAGTACATCAGCTACTACCACCCCGCCGACTATATCGCCCACTTGGCCCGCGCATATGAACGCGAGCAGAGCGTCGCGGCCAAGGACGCCATCGCGCAGATCCTCACGAACAGCAAGATGAGCGCGACCGGCCATCGGCCGATCTGCCAGGACACCGGCATCGTCAACGTGTTCCTCAAAGTGGGCATGGACGTGCGCTTCGAGGGCTTTACCGGTGGCCTGGATGACGCCATCAACGAAGGCGTTCGGCGCGGCTACAACCACCCCGACAACACGCTGCGCGCCTCGGTGGTTGCCGACCCGCAGTTCGACCGCAAGAACACCAGGGACAACACGCCGGCGGTGATCTTCACGGAGCTGGTGCCGGGCGACAAGCTGGAGGTGACCGTCGCGGCCAAGGGGGGAGGCAGCGAGAACAAGAGCAAGTTCGTGATGCTCAACCCGTCGGACTCGGTGGTCGACTGGGTGCTCAAGACCGTGCCGACGATGGGCGCGGGCTGGTGCCCGCCCGGCATGCTGGGCATCGGCATCGGCGGCACCGCCGAGAAGGCGATGCTGATGGCCAAGGAATCGTTGATGGACGACATCGACATGTACGACCTGCTCCAGCGCGGGCCGTCGAACAAGACCGAAGAGATGCGACTCGAGCTCTATGAGAAGGTCAACGCGCTGGGCATCGGCGCGCAGGGCCTGGGTGGCCTGACCACCGTGCTCGACATCAAGATCAAGATGTACCCGACACACGCGGCGAGCAAGCCGGTTGCGATGATCCCGAACTGCGCCGCCACGCGCCATGCGCACTTCGTGATGGACGGATCCGGCCCGGTTTACCTCGACCCGCCATCGCTCGACCTGTGGCCCAACGTGAACTGGGCGCCCGACGCGCAAAGGAGCAAGCGGGTGAACCTCGACACGCTGACCAGGGAAGAAGTCGCGAGCTGGAAGCCCGGCGACACGCTGCTGCTCAACGGCAAGATGCTCACCGGCCGCGACGCCGCTCACAAGCGCATCCAGGACATGTTGGCCATGGGCGAGAAGCTGCCGGTAGCCTTCACCAACCGCGTCATCTACTACGTGGGACCGGTCGATCCGGTGCGCGATGAAGCCGTTGGCCCGGCGGGCCCGACGACCGCGACGCGCATGGACAAGTTCACCGAGATGATGCTGGCGCAGACCGGCCTGATCTCGATGATCGGCAAGGCGGAGCGCGGCCCGGCGGCCATCGAAGCGATCAAGAAGCACAAGAGCGCCTACCTGTTGGCGGTGGGTGGCGCGGCGTACCTCGTGTCCAAGGCGATCAAGACCGCCAAGGTGCTCGGCTTCGCTGACCTGGGCATGGAAGCGATCTACGAGTTCGACGTGGTCGACATGCCGGTGACGGTGGCAGTCGACTCGAACGGCACGAGTGTGCACAACACCGGCCCGGCCGAGTGGCAGAAGAAGATCGCCACCGGCGAGTTCAAGAACATCCCCGTCGCGGCGGCTTGAGCGCTGCGGCTCCCATCGGTGTTTTTGATTCAGGCGTCGGAGGCCTGAGCATCCTCGCCGCGCTGCGCCGCGAACTGCCTGCGCACGACTTCGTCTATTTCGCCGACACGGGTTTCGCACCCTATGGCGGGCACGACGACTCGTACATCATTGAGCGCTCGCGCCTCGTGTCAAGGCAGTTGGTCGATGACCACGGTGCGCTGGCACTCGTGGTCGCGTGCAACACGGCAACCGCCGCCGCCGTGCACCTGCTGCGCGAGGAACATGCCCTGCTGCCGCTGGTCGGCGTCGAACCGGCGCTCAAAACCGCGACTGCACTCACTCAGACCGGCCGGGTGGGTGTGATGGCCACGCGCTTCACCGTGGGCAGCGCCAAGCTGCGTGCGCTGCATGAATCGCTCGCCGCAGCCGGGACCGAGTTCATGCTGCAGCCCTGCGACGGACTGGTCGATGCGATCGAATCGCATGACCAACCTCGAGTTGAGCAATTGTGCCGGCAGTACACGCAGGCGATGGGGCGGTTCGGCACCGGGCCCGGCGAGATCGACACGCTGGTGCTGGGATGCACGCACTATGTCTTCGCGCACGATGTTCTCGCTGGGATGTTGGGGCCCGGCGTGGCCATCATCGAGACCGGTGAGCCCGTCGCACGCCAGACGCGCCGCCTGCTGGAGACGGCAGGCTTGTTGCGCACAGAAGGCACCGGCAACGTGAAGCTGCTGACCTCGGGTTCACAAGCCGCGCTTGAAGCCGCCGCGAGCCGCTGGCTGGGAGGCCGGGCGGTAGAAGGCGTCGAGCCCAACCTGTCGAAAATCGAGGAGCGCCTGGTGAGAAGGGCGAGAGCCTAGTGCAGGTGGCGCGGGCGGCGGCCGCCGCCATGGCCGGGGCCACCGGAGCCGCCCGAGCCGCCGCTGCCGCGCGGGGGCTTGCCAATTTCCAGCGAGCTCACGAGGGCGTCGAAGCGTTGCGAGAACAGCTTGTCGATCTCGCCGACCACGCCGCTGAGTTCGGCGCCGTCGAAGTGCCGTTCCATGAGGTTGACCACGTCTTCCACCAGGATGTCGCGCTGCACCTGCATGATGGCCGCCGGCGTGGGGCCGACGAACAGCATCACGAAGTCATCGCGCGACTCGGCCTCGGGCGTCTCTTCCTCCTCGTCGAAGTCGGCGTCGTAGAAGGTCACTTCGATCGCGGCGCCCTGATCCGAGAGCTCGTTCAGGCTCATGCACATCTCATCGAGCGACTGGCGAAAGTCCTCGTCGCCGGGCACCGTCCAGCACATGCGAAGCGTGTGCTCGGGCGCGTCGAACTTGATGCCGGGCTCTTCCTCGTAGGCGCTCTCGGCGGCATCGGCAAGCGACTTGGCTCCGGCGTACTTCCACAGGGGTTTGAGCGACTCCTGCAGCTGTGCATAGGTCACGTCCGATCGCAGGACCACATCGCCATGGACGTGGATTTCAAAGGGGGCGTTGTAGCTTGGCATGGCGGGGTTCTCGCTAAGGATCGATTGTGCCACCAGCAAATCACAGACTAATGCATGCCCGCGTTGGTGCCTCGGCCGGGACTCGAACCCGGATGCCCGCTCTGAACGAAGCGGCGGATTTTAAGTCCGCTGTGTCTACCTGTTTCACCACCGAGGCGCGGCCTCATTGTGGAACAAAAAGAAAACGGCCCCTTCAAGGGCCGTTTTTGCTGGAGCCTGGAGGCGCGACCCGGAGTCGAACCGAGCTAAACGGATTTGCAATCCGCTGCATAACCGCTTTGCTATCGCGCCATGTTCCGACTGCCACATGAAAAAGGGAAGCACTGCTTCCCTTTTTCGGCATCTGGAGCGGGAGAAGAGTCTCGAACTCTCGACCTCAACCTTGGCAAGGTTGCGCTCTACCAACTGAGCTACTCCCGCATTTCAAGCCTCAGATTATAGCCTAAAAAAAGGGGCCTCTTCAATGCTTCACGCCGACTTGCGGCACCGGTGTTCCCGGCGCTATCGGCGCGGGCGCTGCACCCGTGGCGGCAGCAGCGACTGCAACCGGATCTTCCTCGGGCAGCGGGGTGGGCATGCGCTCCAGCGCCACCTCTAGCACCTTGTCGATCCACTTCACCGGCACGATCTCCAGGCCGTTCTTCACATTCTCCGGAATGTCCTGCAGGTCCTTGGCATTCTCTTCGGGGATCAACACGGTCTTGATGCCACCGCGCAAGGCCGCCAGCAGTTTCTCCTTGAGGCCGCCGATCGCCGTGACTTCGCCCCGCAGCGTGATCTCGCCGGTCATCGCCACGTCGCCGCGCACCGGGATGCCGGTCAGCGCCGATACGATGGCTGTCGTCATCGCGGCGCCTGCGCTCGGCCCGTCCTTGGGCGTTGCGCCGTCGGGGACGTGGATGTGCATGTCCTTTTTCTCGAACACCTCGTCGGGGATGCCCAGGCGCTTGGCGCGGCTGCGCACCACGGTGCGCGCTGCAGACACGGACTCCTTCATCACGTCGCCCAGTGAACCCGTCGTGGCGATCACGCCTTTGCCCGGCATGAGCGCGGCTTCGATCGTGAGCAGGTCGCCGCCGACTTCGGTCCACGCCAGGCCGACCACCTGGCCCACCTGGTTCTGGTTTTCGGCACGGCCGTAGCTGTACTTGCGCACGCCCAGGAAGTCGTTCAGGTTCTCGGCGTTCACTGTCACGAGCGGCGTGTACTTCTTCAGCAGCAGGGCCTTGACCACCTTGCGGCAGATCTTGCCCAGGTCGCGCTCGAGCGAGCGCACGCCGGCTTCCCGCGTGTAGTAGCGGATGATGTCGCGCACCGCGTCTTCGGTGACGAGCAGCTCGGTGTCCTTCACGCCGTTGTTGGTCATCTGCTTTGGCAGCAGGTAGGTCAGCGCGATGTTGGTCTTCTCGTCCTCGGTATAGCCTGAAAGGCGGATCACTTCCATCCGGTCCAGCAGCGCCGGTGGGATGTTCATCGAGTTGGACGTTGCCACGAACATCACGTCCGACAGGTCGAAGTCGACCTCCACGTAGTGATCGCCGAACTTGTGGTTCTGTTCCGGGTCCAACACCTCCAGCAGCGCGCTGGAAGGATCGCCGCGGAAGTCGGTGCCCAGCTTGTCGATCTCGTCCAGCAGAAAGAGTGGGTTGCGCGTGCCGGCCTTGTTGAGGTTGGACAGCACCTTGCCCGGCAGTGCACCGATGTAGGTTCGGCGGTGGCCGCGGATCTCGGCCTCGTCGCGCATGCCGCCCAGCGCCATGCGAACGTACTTGCGGCCCGTGGCCTTCGCGATGGACTGCCCCAGCGACGTCTTGCCGACGCCCGGAGGTCCGACGAAGCACAAGATAGGTGCTTTCAGCTTGTCGACACGCTGCTGCACCGCGAGGTATTCGAGGATGCGGTCCTTGACCTTGTCCAGGCCGTAATGGTCTTCGTTCAGCACCTTTTCGGCATGGCCGAGGTCGTGCTTGATCTTGGTCTTCTTGGCCCAGGGCAGTCCGGTGAGCACCTCGATGTAGTTGCGCACCACCGTCGCCTCGGCCGACATGGGCGACATCAGCTTGAGCTTTTTCAACTCGCCATCGGCCTTCTTGCGGGCCTCCTTCGGCATCTTGGCGGCCTTGATTTTCTTTTCGATCTCCTCGATGTCCGCACCCTCTTCGCCTTCGCCAAGTTCTTTCTGGATGGCCTTGACCTGCTCGTTGAGGTAGAAGTCGCGCTGGTTCTTTTCCATCTGGCGCTTCACGCGGCCGCGGATCTTCTTGTCGACGTTCAGGATGTCGACTTCACGCTCGATCTGCTCGAACAGGTTCTCCAGGCGTTCTTTCACGCTGGCGAGGTCGAGCACGATCTGCTTGTAGTCGAGCTTGAGCGGCAGGTGTGCGGCGATGGTGTCCGCCAGCCGGCCCGGATCGTCGATGCTGGAGATGGAAGTGAGGATCTCGGGCGGGATCTTCTTGTTGAGCTTCACGTACTGGTCGAACTGCTGCATGACCGCGCGGCGCAGCGCCTCGATCTCGCTCGACTTGGCATCGGTGCCGCTGCCGTCGACCGGCGTGACGTTGGCCACGAAATGCGCGTCGCCATCATCGATGCGGTTGACGCGGGCGCGCTGCTGGCCTTCGACAAGCACTTTCACCGTGCCGTCGGGGAGCTTGAGCATCTGCAGGATGGTGGAGACGCAGCCCACTTCGAACATGTCGGCGACTGACGGCTCATCCTTGGCCGCGGCTTTCTGGGCCACCAGCATGATGCGTCGCTCGGCTTCCATCGCGGCTTCCAGCGCCTTGATGCTCTTGGGACGCCCCACGAAGAGCGGGATGACCATGTGGGGGAACACCACGACATCGCGCAGCGGCAGCAGCGGAAGGTCGATGGGTTCGGGAGGCAGGGGAATGTGTCCGGACATCGCAATCCTTGGTTCTATGCGATCCATATGGATCGCGGCGGGCTGATTTCAACCCGCCCGCCGGTCATCGTTCAGGCCTTCTTCGCCGCTTCGCGGTACACCAGCAGCGGAGGCTTGTTCTCCTCGATGGTGGACTCATCCACGACGACCTTGTCGACGTTGGTGGTGTTGGGCAACTCGAACATCGTGTCGATCAGCGACTGTTCCAGGATCGAGCGCAAGCCCCGCGCGCCGGTCTTGCGGTTCAGCGCCTTCCTGGCAATGGCACGCAGCGCGCTCGGACGAATCTCCAGGTCCACACCTTCCATCGCCAGCAGCTTGCCATATTGCTTGACCAGCGCATTCTTGGGCTCGGTGAGGATCTGGACCAGCGCGTCTTCGGAAAGTTCGGCAAGAGTAGCCACCACCGGCATGCGGCCGACCAGTTCGGGAATCAGGCCGAACTTGATCAGGTCTTCCGGCTCGACCTCGCGGAACACGTCGGTGAGGCTGCGCTGGGCCTTGCTCTTGACCGATGCGCCAAAGCCGATGCCCGACGCTTCGGTGCGCTGCTCGATCACCTTTTCCAGCCCCGAGAAAGCGCCACCACAAATGAACAGGATGTTGGTCGTGTCAATTTGCAGGAAGTCCTGGTTGGGGTGCTTGCGCCCGCCCTGCGGCGGCACGCTGGCCATGGTGCCTTCGATCAGTTTCAGCAGGGCCTGCTGCACGCCTTCGCCCGACACGTCGCGCGTGATCGACGGGTTGTCGGACTTGCGGGAGATCTTGTCGATCTCGTCGATGTAGACGATCCCGCGCTGCGCGCGCTCGACCTCGTAGTTGCAACTTTGCAGCAGCTTCTGGATGATGTTCTCGACGTCCTCACCCACATAACCCGCTTCGGTCAGCGTCGTGGCATCGGCCATCACGAAAGGCACGTCGAGCATGCGCGCAAGTGTCTGCGCCAGCAGCGTCTTGCCCGAACCCGTGGGGCCGATCAGCAGGATGTTGCTCTTGGTGAGCTCAACGTCGTCCTTCTTGGCCTTTTCCTTGTGGCGCAGGCGCTTGTAGTGGTTGTAGACAGCCACTGCCAGGCCGCGCTTGGCGGCCTCCTGCCCGATCACGTAGTTGTCGAGGTTGGTCTTGATTTCCAGCGGCGTCGGCAGGTCGCCGCGCGACTCGCGGTTTTCCTCACCGGCGGGCAACTCGTCACGGATGATCTCGTTGCACAGGTCGATGCACTCGACGCAGATGAAAACCGACGGGCCTGCGATGAGTTTCTTTACCTCGTGCTGGC
>JBKJOM010000334.1:0-8612 GCA_046595775.1 Ramlibacter sp.
AGCACCGACGCCTGCTCCGACGCCTGCTCCGACGCCTGCTCCGACGCCTGCTCCGACGCCTGCTCCGACGCCTGCTCCGACGCCGGCTCCGACGCCAGCTCCGACGCCAGCTCCGACGCCAGCTCCGACGCCGGCTCCGACGCCGGCTCCGACGCCAGCTCCGACACCTGCTCCGACGCCAGCACCGACACCGGCACCGACACCGGCACCTACGCCAGCGCCGACGCCAGCGCCGACGCCAGCGCCGACGCCAGCTCCGACGCCAGCGCCGACGCCAGCACCCTCGGGCAACAACGGAAACGGTGTCGGCAATTCCGGCCAAGGCAACCAGGGCAATGGCAACGGAGCTGGCGGCAACTCCGGCGGAGGCACCGCGCCCGGCCAAGCTCCGTCGCCAACGCCGGCCCCGACTACGGCACCTGCGCCCGTCAGCCAGTTGGGCAATCCAACAAGCGCGCCGGCCGGCACTCTGCAGACCCCGGCCCCAATGCCGCCGGCTCCCCCGCCGCTGCGCCTGCCGCCAAAGCTCATGGACCCGCCGAACCGCGGTGTCGACGGCGGCGGCAAGGTGAACGGTTCGTGGCGCTGAGTCGCCTGGCTAGGTCGTCCCGCCGATCAGGTCCTTGATCTGGTGGAGGGCCGTTGGGTCCTCGATCGTGGTGAGGTCACCGGGGTCCCGGCCCTCTGCCACTGCCTGGATGGCACGGCGCAGCAGTTTGCCGCTTCGTGTCTTGGGCAACATGTACACCAAGTGCACGCGCGACGGGCGAGCGACGGCACCGAGCTGGTCGTCCACCACTTTCATGATGTCGCCTTCGAGCTTCATTCGCCCTGCTGAGTCCGCCATGACAGCACTGTCACGCGGAACCACGAAAGCCATCGCGACCTGCCCCTTGAGGGCATCGGCCACGCCGACAACCGCCACCTCGGAAACACCCGAGTGGCTTGAAATGCTCTCTTCGATTTCTCGTGTGCCCAGGCGGTGGCCCGCCACGTTGATCACGTCGTCGGTACGGCCCAGGATGTAGTAGTAGCCGTCCTTGTCGCGAATTCCCCAGTCGAAGGTGCTGTAGACATCCTTGCCCGGGATCGTGCGCCAGTAGGTGGACACGTAGCGCTCGTCATCACGCCACACGGTCTGCATGAATCCCGGTGGCGTGGGACCGTGAATCACCACCACGCCCTTTTCGTCGTGGCCCGTCAGCTCCTCGCCGGTGCTCTCGTGGACCAGCCGAACGTCGAATCCGTACATCGGCACGCCCGGGCTGCCGAGCTTGCTGGGCTTGCGCTCGACGCCGTTCGCGATGGTGAGGATCGGCCAGCCGCTTTCGGTCTGCCAGTAGTTGTCGATGATGGGAACGCCCAGCGCTTCGCTGATCCAGCGAGCGGTGGGCTCGTCCAGCGGCTCGCCGGCAAGAAACAGCGCCTTCAGGCTCGACAGGTCGTACTTGCGGAGAAACGCCGGGTCATGCTTCTTCAGCACCCGAACGGCCGTAGGCGCGCTGAACATGCCGGTGACCTTGTATTTCTCCACGAGGCTCCACCAGATGCCGGCATCGGGCCGGGTCGGGAGGCCCTCGTACATGATCGTCGCCATGCCTGCGATCAGCGGTCCATAGACGATGTAGCTGTGGCCCACCACCCAGCCGATGTCGCTGGTGGAAAAGTAAGTCTCGCCCGGCTCACCAAGAAAGATGTGTTTCATGCTGGCTGCAAGCGCGACGGCGTAGCCGCCCACATCGCGCTGCACACCCTTGGGCCGTCCCGTGGTGCCACTGGTGTAGATGGTGTAACTGATGTCGGTCGCGTCCAGCCATTCGCAAGGCACCTGCACGCCCGCGTGCTTTTGCATCAGGGGTGCCCAGGCCTGATCGCACCCGGGGCGCATTTCCATTGGCGCCAGCCCCCGGTCGACCAGCACCACGGACTCGGGTTTGTGCTTGGACAGGCGAATGGCTTCGTCGAGCAGCGGCTTGTATGCCATCACCTTGCCCCCGCGCGACCCCGCATCCGCACTGATGATCACCTTGGGCGTCGCGTCCTCGATACGAGAAGCCAGCGACACCGAAGCGAAGCCCCCGAACACCACCGAATGGACTGCGCCGATGCGCGCGCAAGCGAGCATCGCGAAGACGGCCTCCGCGAGCATCGGCATGTAGATCAGTACCCGGTCGCCCTTCACGACGCCGAGCGACTTCAGCGCCGCGGCTGCCTGTTGCACCTGCTCGTGCAACTCGGCGAAGGAGTAGGTGCGCTCGTCACCGGTTTCGCTCGACACATAGATCAGGGCGGGCTGCGTGCCGCGCTGCGCCAGGTGGCGGTCGACGGCGTTGTGGCACAGGTTGGTGGTGCCGCCCGCGAACCAGCGCGTGAAAGGCGCGTGGCTGTCGTCGCAAATCGTCTTCGGCTGCTCCTTCCAGTCGATCAGGCGCGCCTGTTCGGCCCAGAAGGCGTCGCGGTCGTCGATCGACCTCCGGTAGAAATCCTCGAATTGGCCCATGGTGAACTCCTTTCGGGGATTTGCGCTGCCCCGGCTTGCCCCAGCCTGACGTTGCGCCACACGCGTGGCGGTCTACTTGATCAAACTCAACACTTCCCTGAAGGACGGATGGTCCGCGCTGCGCAACCACTCGAACGCAACCATCTCCGTGGTGACGAGTTCGCACCCGGCGCCCGCGAGACGGTCGAATGCCGCATCGCGGCTGCGCTCGGTCCGCGAACCGCAGGCATCGGTCACGACCCACACATCGAATTCGCCTTCCAACAGCTCCAGGGCCGATTGCAACAGGCAGACGTGCGCCTCGCATCCTGCGATGACGATTGCGTTGCGTGGCTCCTGTGGTTCGGGCTGGGATTTCTGTAGTTGCTTGGGCAGGCTGCGCGCATTGCCCCCGGCAGGCCGTGCAGGCGGTCGCAGCAGGTCGACCAGTCCTTCGGCGCAGCCGCTGAAGTGCATCTTCGCAAGCGTCTTGCGGCAGAGTTCGCGAATTTCCTGCGGGTTCTGGCCGAGGCCCTGAGGATTCTGTTCGGTCCCCCACGCCGGCACATCGAACAGTCTGGCCAGCTGCGCGAGACGCAACGCGTTGCGCAGCACTCCCTGGCTTTCGTCAATGGCGGGCATCAGGCGGGCCTGGTAATCGACCAGCACCAGCTGGCAGTCGTCGGGATCGAGGAGCATCTGGCGTTTCCTTTGTCAGGAAGCGATTATTCCAGTGCCCAACCCCCGGCGGCGATCGACCCGGTTTGCCCGTAGCGCAGGCGGTGTCGATCAGCGAGCCGGCAGGCTCATTGGACGAGAGTGCCGCTCGCGCTCGCGCGTCAGCCATGCTTGGCGGCGCAGCTCCTCGCGCTGGCGCCGCGTCATTTCGCGGCACATGCCGCGAAACAGGTCGTGCATCGACACTTCGCCGACTTCGGCCTGGTCCATCAAGACGTCGGGCACCAGCACGATCTCGCTGTCTCCGGCGTCGAATTCGATGCGCGCGGGCTTGCCCAGTTCGCGTTGCAGGGTACGCAACGCTTTCTTTTCGCGTGTGCCAGGCAGGATGATCGTGAATTGCGCGGTGTCGGTGCGGCCAACGAACCCGCGGGAGCCGGCCACGCCTTCAAGCTTTCGCACGATGCGCGCCACCAGCTTGCGAGCGATGGCGCTGCCGTAGATGTCGTGGGCTTCGCGCAGGTCCGCGAACTCGAGGACGATGAGGGTCGTGGGTTCTGCGGGGTCGCGTGAGCGCAGCACTTCGTTCGCGGCCGCGAACAGCCCGGCTCGGTTGAAAAGGCCCGTGCTGCGATCAAGCCAGGGCGGTAGGGGCCGGCGGGCATGGGTGTCTTCGCGCCGCGCGATCCAGATCGCACCCACGACGAACCCGAGGCCCTCGACCAGCGCGGCCTCGATGGCCGGAAGCCCGAAAGCCAGCCAGGCGGCGACAACGCCTGCGCTCAGCAACACCAGGATCGGTGCGGTGACGGCAACGGCCAGCGCGCGGCCCCGCAGCACGGGTTGCTTGATGTCGAAAGTGCAAGCGGCGGTGGACTGGAATGCGGGGTTCACTTCGTTCTCCACGCACGGGCCAACGGGGCCGGTGTATGGAAGCCATGACACCACGCGTGTGCGACACCCCACTAAGCATGTTCGGAGGGCCCGCGTAAGAAAATCCCTTAACGAGGCACCGTCGTAACACCTCCTCACTGGAGGAGGTGAGGATTACCACGGGCACGTAGCGGGTTCGCTCGTCATCACGCACCCGCCTCGCCAGCGCGCGGCTTCGCACATCTGACGGTTATCGGCGAGGGTCTCGCCAAGGATGCCCAGGTCGGCGGGAAACTTGCATAAGAACCCTGTAGCAAGTGCCGCGGCCCCGGGCCAGCAGGTAAACTCACCGCGAACTCTGAAGCACATGTCGTGACCCCGTCCGATCTCCCGACCATCAGGCTGCTGTGCGTCGAGGACAACCCCGACGACGTGGAACTCATGGCGATCGCGCTGGAGCGCGCCGATCCCTCCCGCCGCTACGAACTGCGCCGTGTCGAGGACGCGACCGACTTCTCGGAAGCGCTGGCGCAGAACTTCGATGCCATCCTGTGCGACTTCAACATGCCGCGCTTCTCGCCGTATGCGGCCCTGCAGATCCTGGTGGCTCGCAAGTGCGGCACGCCCCTGGTGGTGGTGACTCGCGCGATCGGCGAGGAAGCAGCAGTCCATGTGCTGCGTTGCGGCGCAAAAGACTACCTGACCAAGGACAAGCTAGGCACCCTGCCGCAGATCATCGACCGCGTCATGGCCGACCGCCAGCGCCTCGTCGAACAGGAGCGGCTGGCCCGTGAACTCGAGGCAGCTTACCGGCGCCTGAAGAAACTGTCAGCGCGCTTGGTGGTGGCCCAGGAGCGCGAGCGCAACCTGATCTCGCGCGAGCTTCACGACCAGCTGGGACAGACGCTGACCGGTATGGTCATCCACCTGCACGCCGCCAGGCGTGCGACCGAACCAACGACGGCGAATACGCACACCGAAACTGCGATGGAAATGGCGCAGGCCGCAGTGGGCCAATTGAAGACGCTGTCCTTCTCTTTGCGTCCCGCCCAGCTGGACCTGCTGGGACTCGTTGCGGCGGTCAAGACTGCCGTCGCCCGCGTCGCCGAACCCGCGGGACTGGCTTTCGCCGTCTCCTCGCGCGGCAAGGAACCCGCAAAGCTGGGTGAGACCGCCTCGGTCGCGCTGCGCGTCGTGCAGGAAGCGATGACCAACGTGGTTCGCCACGCGCACGCGTCCCTGATCGTCGTGCGGCTGCGCTTTCTTGCGGACGGCCGTATCGGCGTCGTGGTGGTCGACGATGGCGTTGGCTTCGACAAACATGCCCTCCTTGACGGTCAACCCAGTGAAAGGAACGTCGGCCTCTACGGAATGATCGAGCGAACCGAGCTTGCAGGCGGAAGATTGCACATCCGCACCTCACCGGGTAAGGGCGTTGCGGTCCGTGCGGTGCTATAACCCAAAGCCATGAAGACCAGCGTTCCGGCCAAGTCGATCCGAATCGTGCTCGCCGACGACCACGACCTGGTGCGCTCTGGCATCAAGGCGCTGCTCTCGATGATCGAAGGCGTTGAGGTCATTGCCGAGGCACGCGACGGCAAGGAGCTGATCAACCTGGTGGACAGCCTGGACCCTGACGTCGTGATGACCGACATCTCCATGCCGGGCATGGACGACATCACCGCCATCGCCGAAATCCACGCGAAGCACCCGAAGATGCGCATGCTGGTGCTCTCGATGTACGACACGGTCGACTTCGTGAAGCGCGCCGTCGCCAACGGGGCCTGCGGCTACCTGATGAAGGACGCGCCCCCGTTCGAGCTGGAACAGGCTGTGCGCAGCGTGATGGCCACGGGCAGCTATTTCAGCCCCTCCATCGCGCAGCGCCTGCTGCAGCCTTCGGAGCCCACTGTCGACGACGAGCTGACGCATCGCCAGGTGGAGATACTGAAGCTGATCGCGCAGGGCCGTGCCTCCAAAGAGATTGCCTATGAGCTGGGCCTGTCGCCTAAAACAGTGGACGTGCATCGCGCCCGCATCATGGAACGCTTGCGGTTGAACGACATCGCCAGCCTCACCCGCTACGCGATGCGCAAGGGCCTCATCAAGCCCTAGCTAGGCCGGTCGTCCGGTTGGCTGGGCGTCATTGCGGCAACACGCGAATGAGGCTGCCTTCTGCCTCGTCGGTGACCAGGTACAGCAGCCCGTCCGGGCCTTGCTTCACATCACGCACTCGCTGGCCCACTTCGAGTGCCTTGGTCTCTCGCGCGACCTTGCCATTGGCAAGCTCCAGCCGCGCGAGATAACCAAACTTCAGCGAGCCGATGAACAAATTGCCTTTAGTCGCGGGGCCATAGCGGTCGCTCGTGACAAAGGCCATGCCCGAGGGCGCGATCGAAGGCACCCAGTAGTGCAGCGGCTGCTCCATGCCTGCCTTGCTGCTGATGCCCTCGCCGATAGGTCCGCCGCCGTAGTTCTCGCCGTAGGTGATGACCGGCCAGCCGTAGTTGTGCCCCGCGAGTGGCAAGTTGATCTCGTCGCCGCCCTGCGGGCCGTGCTCATGCATCCAGAAACTGCCGTCTGGCGCCAGCGCGGCGCCTTGCGAGTTGCGGTGGCCAAAACTCCAGATCTCGGGCAGCGCCTCAGCGCGGCCAATGAACGGGTTGCCCGGCGCGGGCGCTCCTTCCTTGGTGATGCGCACGATCTTCCCGAGGTGGTTGTCCAGGCGCTGCGCATCTTCCTTGCGCGAAAAGCGGTCGCCCAGCGTGAGGAACAGGTTGCCCTCACGCGTCTCCACGATACGGCAGCCGAAATGAAGCTTGCTGAAAACCTTGGGCTTCTGGCGGAAGATCACCTTGACGTCTTCGAGCCGCAAGGAATCCGCTGAAAGGCGCGCCTTGGCCAGGGCCGTGCTGGTGCCCCCCGAGCCGGGTTCGGCAAAGCAGAAGTAGAGGGTATGGTTGGTCCCGAAGGCCGAATCGAGGACGACGTCGAAGAGTCCCGCTTGCTGGCCCCCGTCGATTGCAGGCAGCCCAGCGATCGGTGCACTGATCTTTCCATCGGCCGAGATCGTCCGAATCCGCCCCGGCCGCTCCGTCACCAGGAAGCGCCCGTCCGGCAGGAACGCGACCGCCCAAGGGTGGTCCAGGCCCCGTGCAATGGTCTGCGCGCCCAGCGCCTGCGCTCCGGCCGGCACTGCAACGCAAGCCAGCAGCACGCCCACCACCCCGAAAACCCCGAAAAAGCGCCGCTTTAATGCCCTTGAGCCGGGCTCTTTCGCTGCATCGATTGGAGTTGACTTCTTGTTTTTCATACAAATCAATAAGTTACGAAGTTTTCCTAACTTGACTTCTTAGGTCAAGCCCAGCTATTCTGCGGTCAATGAACAAATGGCTGTGCTTGGCTCTCTCCGTCGCCTGCTCCTGCGCCCAGGCGGCGCCCGACTCGCGTGACGATGACCTCGGACGCCTCATGGCCGAGAAAGGCCTTTTTTCCCGCCTCGACCAGGTCAGGGTGACGGTCGCTGACCGCACTTCAGAGCTGGTGCTGACTGCCATGGGATTTCTCGGAGTGCCCTATCGCCGTGGTGGCAATTCTGCCGATACCGGCTTCGATTGCAGCGGCTTCGTCAGGTCCATGTATGAGCGCACGGTCGGGCTGGTGTTGCCGCGACTGGCCAAGGAACAGGCCGCCGCCACCCAGCCCATCGACAAGCAGGAGCTGCAACCGGGCGACCTGGTGTTCTTCAACACCATGAAGCGCGCGTTCAGCCATGTGGGTATCTATGTCGGCGAAGGCAAGTTCATCCACTCGCCCAGGCCCGGCGCCCAGGTGCGCGTCGAGGACATGGGTCAGAGCTACTGGTCGCGCCGCTTCGACGGCGCGCGCCGCGTGGTGAACTTCCAGCCCGCTGACCCGGCTCTGTTTCAAGCTACGCAGAACTGAAGTTTCACTTCCGTGCGGGCGGCACGTCCGTGCAGGTCCCGTGCGCGATCTCGGCAGCCATGCCGATGCTCTCGCCCAGCGTAGGGTGCGGATGGATCGTCTTGCCGATATCGATCTCGTCCGCGCCCATCTCGATGGCCAGCGCCACCTCGCCGATCATGTCGCCCGCATGCGTGCCGACAATGCCGCCACCCAGAATGCGATGCGTCTGCGCGTCGAACAGCAGCTTGGTAAATCCTTCGTCCCGCGTGTTGGCGATGGCACGGCCGGAAGCTGTCCACGGGAAGTGGCCCTTCTTGATCGCGATGCCTTGTGCCTTGGCCTGATCCTCGGTAAGGCCGACCCACGCGACTTCCGGGTCGGTGTAGGCAACGCTGGGAATCACCCGGGCGTTGAAGACCGACTTCTCGCCCGCCGCCACTTCAGCGGCCACATGTGCCTCATGGACCGCCTTGTGCGCCAGCATGGGCTGGCCGACGATGTCGCCGATGGCAAAGATGTGCGGCACGTTGGTCCGCATCTGGATGTCGACGGGGATGAAGCCACGGTCCGTGACGGTCACGCCCGCCTTCTCGGCGCCGATCTTCTTCCCATTGGGGCTGCGGCCCACCGCCTGCAGAACCAGGTCGTAGACCTG
>JBKJOM010000047.1:0-5814 GCA_046595775.1 Ramlibacter sp.
GGCCCACGAAGCCTTTCTTATTGTGCGCATTGGTCGATCTGCCTATATGAGCTTAGGCAGGCGCGGCCGCTACAATGGAGCTGTCATGCAGCAATCCTTGGAATCGTGCTTTCAGTCCTTTAATGGATGGTGGCGTTAGCCGCCCTCAAGCAAGCACGCCCCCGCGCCTGGTCCCCCACCGCGCAGCGCCGTCGACAAGGGGTATCCAAGGGGGTATTGGAAGAGCGATCTGTTCGCTTCCAACTTAAATATCCAATAAAATCAATAGGTTACGGCTTATGAAATTGCTCATAATCGACAACTACGACAGCTTCACTTACAACATCGTCCAGTATTTCGGCGAGTTGGGTGCGCAGGTCGAAGTGTTTCGCAATGACGAGATCGATGTCGCCGGCGTCGCCGCCCGCCAGCCCGACCTGTTGGTGGTGTCGCCCGGACCGTGTTCGCCGGCGGAAGCGGGAATCTCGGTCGAAGCCATCCGCCACTTCGCGGGCACGCTGCCGATCCTGGGCGTGTGCCTGGGCCACCAGGCGATCGGCGCGGCCTTCGGCGGCAAGATCATTCGCGCGCAGCAGTTGATGCACGGCAAGACCAGCGAGATCACCACCACCCGGGAAGGCGTGTTCGCGAACCTGCCGGAGCGCTTCACGGTCAATCGCTACCACTCGCTCGCTATCGAACGCGAGAGCTGCCCGGCGGTGCTAAAAACCACTGCCTGGACCGACGACGGCGAGATCATGGGCGTGCGCCACACGCAGCTGCCGATCCAGGGCGTGCAGTTCCATCCCGAGTCGATCCTCACTGAACACGGTCACGCGATGCTGAAGAACTTCCTGGAGCAAGCGGCATGAAGATGGTCGACTTGCGCAGCGATACCGTCACGCAGCCAACCCAAGCCATGCGCGCGGCGATGGCCGCCGCGCCTCTGGGCGACGATGTATTTGGCGACGACCCGAGCGTGAATGCGCTGCAGGACAAGATCGCAGCGATGCTCGGCTTCGAGGCCGCGCTGTTCGTGCCCACCGGAACGCAGAGCAACCTGTGTGCGATCCTGTCGCATTGCCAGCGCGGCGACGAGTACATCGTCGGGCAGATGCAGCACTGCTACCGCTGGGAAGGCGGAGGCGCTGCGGTGTTCGGCAGCGTGCAGCCGCAGCCGCTGGAGCATCAGGCGGACGGCACGCTGGCGCTGAAGGCGATCGAGGCCGCGATCAAACCCGACGATCCGCACTTTGCACGAACGCGGCTACTGGCGCTGGAGAACACGCTGGGCGGCAAGGTGATCCCCTTGCCCTACATCGAGGACGCCACTTCGCTCGCCAAGAGCAAAGGCCTCGCGCGGCACCTCGACGGCGCGCGGCTTTTCAACGCCGCAGTCGCGCAAGCCAACGGCGGTGATGCGCGCGCGGAGGCGAGACGAATCGCCCAGCATTTCGAAAGTGTCTCGGTGTGCTTCAGCAAAGGCCTGGGTGCGCCGGTGGGTTCGGCGCTGTGCGGATCGAAGGAGCTGATCGCACGGGCCCGACGCTTGCGCAAGATGGCCGGTGGCGCGATGCGGCAGGCAGGGCTACTGGCTGCGGCCGCTTCGCATGCGCTCGACAACCACGTCGATCGACTCGCGGTGGATCACGCGAATGCACAGCGCCTCGGCGATGGCCTGGCGGGCATCGAGGGCCTGCGGGTGGAGGCGCCGCAGACCAACATCGTGTTCGTCGACCTGGTCGGCGACGCGCTTGAACAATCCGATGCCTTGCTCAAGCACCTGGCTGCGCAAGGCGTGCTGGCCACCGGCCTGTATCGCCTGCGATTCGCCACGCACCTGGATGTCGACGCGCAAGGCATCGACAGGGCCATCGGCGCGATCCGTTCCTTCTTCAGGGCGTAGCGCGATGGCCACCGATCAACTGCTGCTGTTCATTGCCGCGGGCCTGCTGCTCAATCTCACGCCCGGGCCGGACGTGGTCTACATCATGACCCACGCCTTGCGCGGCGGCGCACGCGCGGGCGTGGTCGCCGCGCTGGGGATCACCGCCGGCTGCTTCGTGCACATCTTCGCGGCGGCGCTGGGCATCAGTGCGCTCATTGCGGCTTCCACCACGGCCTTCGTCGTGTTGAAGTGGATTGGCGCAGCCTACCTCGTGTGGGTGGGATGCAAGATGTTGACCTCGCGGGCACCAGCGACGATGGCGGGCGGCGAGTCGAAAACCGATGCCGACCTGAAGGCGATCTTCTTGCGGGGCTTGGGCACCAATGCGCTCAACCCGAAGGTGGCGCTGTTCTTCCTGGCCTTCCTGCCGCAGTTCATCGCGCCCGAGATGGCGCACAAGACACTGGCGTTCCTGCTGCTTGGACTGCTGTTCAATTTCAACGGCCTGTGGGTCAACATCGGCTGGGCGCTGGCTGCGGCATGGCTGGTGGCGCGCGTTGGCGCCGTCCAGCGCACGATGCACTGGTTCGAGCGAGTGGCCGGCGCCATGTTCATTGGCTTCGGGCTCAAGCTGGCCCTGGCGGACAATCCGGATCCCCACTAGGTAGAGAGCGAGCAAGGAGCGCACCATGCCCATCACCCCCCAGGAAGCGCTGCAGCGCACGATCGAGCACCGCGAAATCTTCCACGACGAGATGTTGCGCGTCGTGCGCCTGATCATGAGCGGCGAGTGCTCGCCCGTGATGATGGCCGCACTGATCACCGGCCTTCGCGTCAAGAAGGAAACGATCGGCGAGATCACGGCGGCGGCGCAGGTCATGCGCGAGTTCTCGACCAAGGTCAACGTGGCCGACAAGACGCACCTGGTCGATATCGTCGGCACCGGCGGCGACGGCTCGCACACCTTCAACATTTCCACCTGCTCGATGTTCGTCGCGGCGGCGGCGGGTGCGAAAGTGAGCAAGCATGGCGGTCGCAGCGTCTCCAGCAAGAGCGGTAGCGCCGACGTGCTGGAGCAATTGGGCGTCAACATCAACCTGCCGCCCGACCAGATCGCCCGCTGCATCGAGGAAGTCGGGATCGGCTTCATGTTCGCGCCCAATCACCACCCGGCGATGAAGAACGTCGCGCCGGTGCGCAAGGAGTTGGGCGTGCGCACCATCTTCAACATCCTCGGGCCGCTCACCAACCCGGCGTCGGCGCCGAACATCCTCATGGGTGTGTTCCACCCTGACCTGGTCGGTATCCAGGTGCGTGCGCTGCAGCGCCTTGGCGCCGAACATGCGCTGGTCGTCTATGGCCGCGACGGCATGGATGAAGTGAGCCTGGGCGCCGCCACCATGGTCGGCGAACTCAAGAACGGCGAGATCACCGAATACGAGATCCATCCGGAAGACTTCGGGCTGCCGATGGCCAGCAACCGAAGCCTGAAAGTGGAAACGGCCGAGCAATCGAAAATGATGTTGCTGGGGGTGCTGGACAAGCAGCCCGGGGCCGCGCGCGACATCGTTGTTTTCAACACCGGCGCAGCGCTGTATGCCGCGAACGTCGCGGATTCGATCGCCTCGGGCATCACGCTGGCCCGCGCGGCGCTGGACTCCGGCGAGGCAAAAGCAAAGCTCGAGCAACTGGTGAGCCTGTCAAAGCAGCTCGCGGCCTGACATGAGCGACATCCTGGACAAGATCAACGCAGTCAAGCGCGAGGAAGTCGCCGCGGCAAGGAAGCGCGTGTCACTGGAGAACATGCGGTCCGACGCAGAGAGCCGCGTGCTCACGCGCGACTTCGTCGGCGCGATCCGGAACAAGATCGACGCGGGCCGCAGCGCGGTGATCGCGGAGATCAAGAAGGCAAGCCCCAGCAAGGGCGTGCTGCGTGCGGACTTCATCCCCGCCGACATCGCGCAGAGCTACGCCGAAGCGGGCGCTGCTTGCCTCTCGGTGTTGACCGACCGCCAGTTCTTCCAGGGCGAGCCTGACTTCCTGAAACAGGCACGAGCTTCTTGCGACCTGCCGGTGCTGCGCAAGGACTTCATCGTCGACGCCTACCAGGTGTACGAGTCGCGCGCGATGGGCGCCGACTGCATCCTCCTGATCGCGGCCAGCCTGGACGACGTTCAGATGAAGGAGCTGGAAGCCATCGCGCGCAGCCTGGACATGGCGGTGCTGGTGGAAGTGCACGACCGCGCTGAACTGGATCGTGCGCTGCTGCTCAAGACACCGCTGGTGGGCATCAACAACCGTAACCTGCGCACCTTCGAGGTGTCGCTGGCGACCACGCTCGACATGCTCAGGGACGTGCCCGCCGGGCGCATCCTGGTCACCGAGTCTGGCATCCTCGGTGCCGCCGACGTGAAGACGATGCGGGACGCCGGGGTGCATGCCTTCCTGGTCGGCGAAGCCTTCATGCGTGCCGACGATCCCGGCGAGGCGCTGGCAACTCTCTTTGCGTAGGAGGCCCACTTGTCGCCCCCCGTCGCCGCAGCAGCCGCAACGCATCTGACTCGCTGGTCGCCCAGGGACTGGCAGCTCGCACCGGGTTGGGCGCCAGTCGTCGAGGCTTTCTTCGCGAGCACAACCGGCCTGCACCTGGCCTCTTTCATCCGCGAACGCATCGCCGCCGGCGCAGTGATCTATCCGCCGCGACCTTTCCGCGCGCTGGAAATCACGCCACTGGCAAGCGTCCACGCGGTGATCCTCGGCCAGGACCCGTACCACGGTCCCGGGCAGGCTGAGGGCCTGGCTTTCTCGGTGGCACCCGGCGTGAAGCTGCCGCCTTCGCTGCGCAACATCTACAAGGAGTTGCGTGCCAGCCCCGATGAGCCGCTGCCCGCGAACGGAAGTCTCATCGATTGGGCGCGGCGCGGCGTGTTGTTGCTCAACACCAGCCTCACGGTGGAAGACGACCAGCCCGGCAGCCATGCGAAGAAAGGCTGGGAAGTGCTCACCGATGCGTTGATCGCGCATGTCGCGGCGACCGCTTCGCCTTGTGCCTATATGTTGTGGGGCGCTCACGCGCAGGCCAAAGCCGCGCTGATCGAGGAAACCGCAACGCGCCACGGCCGCGACGCCCTGGTGCTGCAGGCCAACCATCCCTCGCCCCTTTCGGCGAACCGGCCGCCCCTGCCTTTCATCGGCAGCGGCCACTTCCAGCGCGCGCGCGAATGGCTGGCCGAGCGCGGATCGTCAGCGATCTTTTGAACGGCGCCTGAAGAAGTTCGCCAGCCAGGTCACGGCCTGGCCGGTGGGAGGGCCAGGCTGAGCGCGCCCAGGGGAGTTCAGGCCACATTCGTGCGAGTCAGCGCAGCCGGGGGTGGGCAGGGCAAAACATGCTATATTTCAAGGTTCGCCGGAGGGGTGCCCGAGTGGCTAAAGGGGGCAGACTGTAAATCTGTTGGCTTACGCCTACGCTGGTTCGAATCCAGCCTCCTCCACCACTCGATTTGAGAGTGGTGACGGCGATGTGAATGGGTTGATGCAGTTCGGTTGGTTCGGTTCGGTGTCGGGCTTGCGGGAGTAGTTCAATGGTAGAACCCCAGCCTTCCAAGCTGATGACGCGGGTTCGATTCCCGTCTCCCGCTCCACGAAACCGGACGGCATGGCAAGTATTTCGGCCCTTGTGGCTCAGTGGTAGAGCACTCCCTTGGTAAGGGAGAGGTCGCGGGTCCGATTCCCGCCAAGGGCACCACGATTGATGAGTTAGGTTGACGAATCAGGTGGATTCGGGCGCCAAAGGCGCCAGATGAGTTGAACGTTTCTTTCGGAGAGAGCGAAAAATGGCAAAAGGCAAATTCGAGCGGACCAAGCCGCACGTCAACGTGGGCACCATCGGACACGTGGACCACGGCAAGACCACGCTGACAGCGGCCATCACCTCGGTGCTGGCGGCC
>JBKJOM010000093.1:0-6552 GCA_046595775.1 Ramlibacter sp.
AACATCACCGCCTACTACTTCGTCGGCTCCGTGAAGCAGGTGCTCACCATCGTCAACGGAAGCGTGCAATTGCCGCCGGGCGTCACGAGTTTCTACGTCAGCGTCCCGACGCTGAACGATTCCCCGGCGGTGCTCGAAGGCAAGGAGACGCTCACGCTCAAGGCCGGCATCGCTGGCGTGGCCAGTGGCGGGTCTGGCACCGCAGGCATCGTCGACGACGGCAGTGGCCATGTCTACGACGAGCGTGGCGTGCAGACCACCGGCGCGGTCGACGACGACCGTCCGCCCACGATCACGGCCGACCTGGATCCGGATAGTGATGATGGCTCGAGCAACTCCGACCACATCACCAGCGTGATCACGCCGGACTTCATGATCCAGGCTCGTGGTCTGCTGCAAAGCGGCCAGACGGTGCAGCTGATCACGTCCGACGGGCGGGTCGCAGGCACCAGTCCGGTCACGGCCGACGACGCGATCGCGGGCCTGGTGAAGGTTACTACCTGGCAGCTCGATGACGGCACTTACGAGTTCACGGCGCGCATCCTGGACAGCACCGGCCGTGTCGTGGGCGAGGCGCCGGTGCACGTCACAGTGGTCACCGACCTGGACGGCGTGATGCCTTCGGTGGAACTCGCAGCCAATGGCGGGGACTTCAACCACGATGGCATCCCGGACTGGACGCAGAACAACGTGGCCCAGTTGCCGGTGACCAGCTACGAGAACTACCTGCTGGGCAAAAACGCGCCGCTGGACTCCTTCGGCGCGATCATGGCCGGCAATATCAGCGCGGCGAACCCCGCAGGCAACGTGGTACTGGACGAAACCGCACAGCTGCTGGATATCAGTATCGGGCTGCCGCCCGCGCCTCTGCCCAGCACTTACCTGCAGGCATCCGCGATGTTCAACTTCTCGGTGACGGGGCAGGTGGGCATGGCCCTGGCCGACCTCGACCCGACCCGTGCGGGCCTGCAGACCCGCATCATCATCGACCTGCCCAACGGTGGCGTCGCGGCCGAGAGCTTCGTGAAGTGGAACCCGGTAACGGGGACCTGGTTCGAGTACCTGGACGATGGCGACCTCGCTACCTACGACGATGGCGCCACGCTGATCGACCGCAACCACGATGGCAAGATCGATCGCGTGGTGATCACGCTGACCGATGGCGGCCCCGGCGACGAGGACGGGCTGATCAACGGCATCATGAAGGACCCGGGCATGCTGGTGCTGACAGTGGCCGCTCCTCCTCCGCCCCCGCCTCCTCCTCCGCCCCCACCGCCGCCAGCTCCCGCGCCGGCGCCGGCGCCGGTCCTCACGCCGGTGTACAGCGTGCTGCTCGCGACGGGCGATCGTTTCTACACGACCAGCGCGGCCGAAGCGGCGCAGCAGGCCCAAGGTACCGGCAATGTGTTCGAAGGCGCGCGCTTCGACTCTCTCACGGCGGCATCGGGCGGCCATCAGATGCTGGACAACTACAACCCGTTGACCATGGACTGGTATTTCGCAGCAGCAGGGGCCGCTATGCCTTACGCCTGTTACGAGGCGAGGCAAGGCGCAGGATTCATGGCCGCATCAGCGGGCCAGGGCCCTGGTTCGGATTTTCACCTCTACATGAACGGCGCCGGCATCACGCAACTGGTCACCACCCAGGAAGCAGGCAGCCTGGGCCTTGTGGGCCTGGGCTACTCGGACCGCGGCGTGATCTTCAACACGACCACGGCCAGCGCGTTCAGCTTCGATGCCGAGGCGTTCCTCGTCGCGAACCAGGCCAACCAGGCCGTGCGCACGCTCGTGCAGACGCTCGCAGCCACGTACACTCGCACGAGCGATGCGGGATTTGTCGAGGCCGTGGAGCAGCTTTACCTCGCGCAAATCCAGCTCGTGGGTGTGTCGCACGGCGGAATAGCCTCCGCCACCGACGTGAATGCCGCTTTCGGCACCACGTTCGGCGCTTAATCAACCAACAAGAATCGCAACATGAGATCGAAACTTTTCCTGCTGGCCCTTTCACTCGCTGGTGCTTCGGCCTTCGCGGCCGAGCCCGGTTATTACGGTGGTATCCAGGGCGGCGTCAACGACGTCAAGGACTGGAGCGCCAACGTGTCGTTGGGCGCGGGCGTGTCGCTGCCCGGCACAGTGGGCGCCAACGATGGCAAGCACCTCGGGCTTTTCCTCGGTCGCCAGACCGAGAACGCGCGCTTCGAAGTGGAGTACCAGTGGGGCGACTTCCACATCACCTCGATCAAGCTCGGCCCGCTGACCCAGGCCATGGCCACCGATGGCGACTACAAGGCGCTGACGTTCAATGCGTATCGCACGTACGACTTCAACGAGAAGTGGACCGGGTATCTCGGCCTGGGCATCGGCTGGGGCAGGGTAAGCCTGCCGCGAATGGGGTTCACGGGGGGCTGCAACTGCTTTCCGCAAGCGTCGAAGTCCGGCTTTGCCTACCAGGGCCGCGTGGGCATGGAGTACCACTTCGACGAGCGCAACAACGCATTCCTGCAATACACATCGCTTCGGCTGCCCAAACCTTCGTCCAGTTCCACGCCGGGCGTCGACTACGGTCGCAAGTCGGTGGGCGTGATCGCGGTGGGCTACCGCAGGCAGTTCTAGGAATAGCGGAAGGCGTGGCCAGACCTTGAAAAAGATCTGGTGCCGGAGGCCGGAATCGCCGCGCGCTTGCGCGTGTCAACATTGCGGCACATGTGCCGGTTTGATGCGGTCGAAGGAATCACGGCGCCGAAAGGCGCGTGGTGCCGGAGGCCGGAATCGAACCGGCACGCCCTTTCAGGCGGGGGATTTTGAGTCCCCTGCGTCTACCAATTTCACCACTCCGGCGCTGGATGAGAGAAGCCTGAAATTATGGCACAGTGGTGAGCATGGACCCCGTGCACTACCCCACCATCGAAGACGCGATCGGCAACACGCCGCTGGTCGCGCTGCAGCGCATCGGCGCGGCTGCAAACCACGAGCGCGGCAACGTGATCCTGGGCAAGCTCGAAGGCAACAACCCCGCCGGTTCGGTCAAGGACCGGCCCGCCCTGTCGATGATCCAGCGCGCGCAGGAGCGCGGTGAGATCAAGCCGGGCGACACGCTCATCGAGGCGACATCCGGCAATACCGGCATTGCCCTGGCGATGGCGGCTGCCATCAAGGGCTATCGCATGGTCCTCATCATGCCGGAGGACCTTTCGATCGAACGCGCACAGACCATGAAGGCTTTCGGCGCCGAACTGGTGCTCACGCCCAAGAGCGGCGGCATGGAATACGCGCGCGACCTGGCCGAGAACATGCAGCGCGAAGGAAAGGGACGCGTGCTTGACCAGTTCGCCAACGCCGACAACCCGCGCAGCCACTACGAGACGACCGGCCCCGAGCTGTGGGACCAGACGCAGGGCCGCATCACGCACTTTGTCAGCGCGATGGGCACGACCGGCACCATTACCGGTGTGTCGCGCTACCTCAAGGAAAGGAACCCGGCGATCCGCATCATCGGCGCTCAGCCCAGCGAAGGCTCGCGCATCCCCGGCATCCGCAAGTGGCCGCAGGAGTACCTGCCAAAGATCTACGACCCGTCGACTGTCGACGAGCAGGTTTCCGTGAGCCAGGAAGATGCGGAGGAGATGTGCCGCCGCCTTGCGCGCGAGGAGGGCATTTTCGCGGGCATCTCCGCCGCCGGTGCCTGCTGGGTCGCGCAACAGGTCGCGCTGCAGGTGGAGAAGGCGACGATCGTCTTCGTTGTTTGCGACCGTGGCGATCGCTACCTGTCCACAGGCGTGTTCCCGGCGTGATGCACGAGTACCGCTTCTGCCCCCATTGCGCGAGCCCGCTGGCGTCCATCGCGCGGATGGAAGACGGCGGCGAAAAAGCCCGCCTGCGCTGCGCCGTCTGCGACTGGACGCACTGGAACAACCCGACGCCCGTGCTTGCCGCAGTGATCGAGTACGAGGGCCATATCCTGCTGGCGCGCAATGCCGCGTGGCCGGGCAGGCGCTTCGCCCTCATCACCGGTTTCATGGAAGCGGGTGAGAGTCCGCAGCAAGGGATTGCGCGCGAGATCAAGGAAGAGACCAACCTTGACACGCTCGAGCTCAACCTGATCGGGGTCTACGAATTCCTTCGCATGAACCAGGTGATCATTGCGTACCACGCGCGCGCTGAGGGCCAAGTGCAGCTGTCGCCTGAACTGGCCGAGCACAAACTCTATGCGTATGACGACGTGATGTGCTGGCCCGCTGGCACCGGCTACGCGCTCGCCGACTGGCTGCGCAGCCGCGGCCACGAGCCGCGCTTCATGGACATGGCACAACGGGGATGACGATGAACATCGACAAGGAAATCGACACGCGCGGCCTGAACTGTCCGCTGCCCATCCTCAAGGCAAAAAAAGCTCTCACCGACATGCAGACGGGGCAGTTGCTCAAGGTGGTGGCGACAGACCCCGGGTCGGTGCGCGACTTCCAGGCCTTCGCCCGGCAAACCGGCAACGAGCTGGTCGAACAACAAACTTCTGGTGCGGACTACGTCCACATTTTGAAGCGTCGGTAGCGCTTCGGCGCAAGGGCAAGCGCTTGCCTGCCTTGGGCTAGGTCATCCGGGTCTTCAGGAACTCCTTGAAATCCGCAGCCACTTCCGGGTGCTTCAACGCGAAGTCGACTGTGGCCTCCAGGAAGCCCTGCTTGCTGCCGCAGTCGTAGCGCTTGCCCCGGTACTGCAAGGCATGGACCCCTTCGCTTCCCACCAGCTTGGCGATGCCGTCCGTCAGCTGGATCTCGCCGCCGGCACCGCGTGGGTTGTTGCGGATCTCCGCGAAGACCCCCGGCGTGAGGATGTAGCGACCGGCCACACCCATACGCGATGGCGCTTCGGCAGGCGATGGCTTTTCAACCATTTGGTCAACCTTGATGAGCCGGTCGCCCGCCTGCCGTCCCGCAACGATGCCGTAACGCTTGACATGGTCTGCCGGCACTTCCTGCACGGCTAACAAAGATGTCGACACCTGGCGGAAGACGTCGACCATCTGCGTCAGAACACCGGGTCCGCCGTCTTCACCGCACATCAAGTCATCCGCCAGAAGCACCGCGAAGGGTTCATCACCCACAAGGGGCTCGGCGCAAAGCACGGCGTGTCCCAAGCCCAGTGAACGCGGCTGGCGCACGTAAGAGCAGTCCATGTCGTCCGGAACCGAGCGCACCAGCCGCAGCAGCTCGTGCTTCTGGTTGGCCTCGAGCTCGTTCTCCAGCTCGTAGGCGGTGTCGAAGTGGTCCTCAATGGCACGCTTATTGCGACCAGTGACAAAGATCATGTGGCGGATGCCCGCAGCGTAAGCCTCTTCCACCGCGTATTGGATCAGGGGCTTGTCCACGATGGGCAGCATCTCCTTGGGCTGTGCCTTGGTCGCTGGCAGGAAACGGGTGCCGAGCCCCGCCACAGGGAAGACCGCCTTGCGAATTTCTGTGATTTTATTCATGGACTGGGCTGATGATTACCGCTAAAGTCTGCCCGACTTCGAAGGCCGGACGCCACGAGTATCCGGCCGAAGGTCAGCGGTTTTTGTAAGACAAGGACGCAACCCGGTTGGACATCTTACTTCTCGAACGGCTTGTGCCGGAAGCGCTCACTTGGCTGGAGGCGCGGCATTCTGTCGAAACATACCCCGAGCTTGCGGCCGACCCGAGCGCGTTGCGCAAGGCCGTCTACAACGCCCAGGCCGTGGTCCTGCCGCGCAAGGTCGTGGTCACCAAGGAATTTCTCGATTACGCGCCGTTGCTCAAGGCAGTCGCTCGCATGCACGTGGGGACCGATAACACCGATTTGGAAGCCTGCCGCGACCGCAAGGTGCGCGTGATCCAGGCCACCACCGCCAACGTCCGCTCCAACGCCGAATACCTGCTGGCTTCGCTGCTGCTGCTGTACCGCCGCGGCATCGGGTCTTCCTTGATCGGCGACCGGCATGCCGACATTCGCCTCGGTCGCGAACTCAATGGCAGCACGGTCGGCATTTTCGGGCTGGCGCCTACCGCGCATACGCTGGCGCTGATGCTCAATTCCCTGGGCGCCAAGCTCGTCGGCTACGACCCCGCGGTGCACCACACCGCGCCCATATGGAACAGGTTGCAGATCCAGCCCGTGAGCCTGCAGGAGCTGATGTCCCAGTCCGACTCGATTTCCGTTCAGGTGATCTACGCTTCGCGCTATCAGGGCTTCATCAATGACAAGGTGCTGGCCCATTGCAAGACAGGACAGTTGTGGGTGGGCATCAGCCGCTCGCAACTGTTCGACCCGGAAGCGCTGGCTTCTGCGCTGATCGACGGCCGGATCGAAGCCTGCATGCTCGATGGTGCGGAGTCCGGCTTTGCCTCCAAGGGCACGCCTCTGCATGAACTGGGCAACCTGTTCCTCACGCCGCGCCTGGGCTCCCATACACGGGAGTCGCGGCTGCGCGCTAGCTGGTACGTCGCGCACCGGGTTCACGAAACCCTTGCGGCGCCGCGCAACAGCATGATGGACTCCGGCGCAAGCGCGCCGATGGAGATGGAACCCGCAGGCGGG
>JBKJOM010000183.1:0-9480 GCA_046595775.1 Ramlibacter sp.
AACATCACCCTGAACCTGCCGCTCGTGTCCGCAGCCATGGACACGGTGACGGAAGCGCGCCTGGCGATCGCCATCGCCCAGGAAGGTGGCATGGGGATCGTCCACAAGAACCTCACCGCCAAGCAGCAGGCAGCGGAGGTCTCGCGCGTGAAACGCTACGAGTCGGGCGTCCTGCGCGACCCGGTGGTCATTACGCCGTCGCACACTGTGCGGCAAGTGATCGCGATGCAGGAGCAGCTGGGCATCTCGGGGTTTCCAGTGATCGACGGCGGCAAGGTGGTCGGCATCGTCACCGGCCGAGACCTTCGCTTCGAGACGCGGTACGACATCCCCGTGAGCCAGATCATGACGCCGCGCGAGAAGCTCGTCACGGTGCGCGAGGGCACGAGTCCGGCCGAAGCCAAGGCGCTCCTGAACAAGTACAAGCTCGAGCGAATCCTGGTCATCAATGATGCGTTCGAGCTCAAGGGCCTGATCACCGTCAAGGACATCACCAAGCAAACCAGTTTTCCCAATGCGGCCCGCGACGCATCGGGGCGACTGCGCGTGGGAGCGGCAGTCGGGGTGGGCGAGGGCACCGAGGAGCGGGTCGAAGCACTGGTGAAAGCCGGCGTCGACGCGATCGTCGTTGACACCGCGCACGGCCACAGCAAGGGCGTCATCGAGCGCGTTCGCTGGGTCAAGCAGAATTATCCGCAGGTCGACGTGATCGGCGGCAACATTGCCACCGGCGCTGCAGCGCTGGCCCTGGTCGAGGCTGGTGCCGATGCGGTCAAGGTGGGCATCGGGCCGGGCTCGATCTGCACCACCCGGATCGTCGCCGGCGTCGGCGTGCCGCAAATCACGGCCATTGACAACGTTGCGATCGCGTTGCGGGGCAGCGGCGTCCCCCTGATCGCTGACGGTGGTGTCCGCTATTCCGGCGACATCGCCAAAGCCATTGCCGCTGGCGCGCACACGGTGATGATGGGAGGCATGTTCGCTGGCACCGAAGAGTCGCCCGGCGAAATCGTCCTTTACCAGGGCCGCAGCTACAAGAGCTATAGAGGCATGGGCTCGATCGGCGCCATGCAGCAAGGCAGTGCCGACCGCTACTTCCAGGAAGCCACGACCGGCAATCCCAACGCCGACAAGCTGGTGCCTGAAGGTATCGAAGGCCGGGTTCCCTACAAGGGCTCGCTGGTCTCCATCGTCTTCCAGATGGCCGGTGGCGTGAGGGCCAGCATGGGTTACTGCGGCTGCGCGACCATCGAAGAGATGCGCGACAAGGCGGAGTTCGTGGAGATCACCTCGGCGGGCATCCGTGAGAGCCACGTCCATGACGTGCAGATCACCAAAGAAGCCCCCAACTACCGCGCGGACTGAAAGAATGCCAACCCCCACGCTTCTCACTTCGTGTAGTGCGCTGCCCCCCGAGGGGGCCTCAGCCTCCTCCGGGAGGCCGAGCGGAGGCTGAATGCAACACGACAAGATCCTGATCCTGGACTTCGGGTCGCAGGTCACCCAGCTCATTGCCCGCCGCGTGCGCGAGGCGCATGTCTATTGTGAAGTCCACCCTTGCGACGTTGGTGACGACTGGGTGCACAGCTTTGCGGCCGACGGACACCTCAAGGGCGTGATCCTCTCCGGCAGCCACGCCAGCCTGTGGGAAGACGAGTCACTGCGCGCACCCAAGGCGGTGTTCGACCTTGGCATCCCGGTACTGGGCATCTGCTTTGGCATGTACGCCATTGCCGAGGCGCTGGGCGGCAAGGTCGAGGGCAGCCAGAAGCGCGAATTCGGTTACGCCGAAGTCCGCGCCCGCGGCCACACCAAATTGTTCGACGGCATCCAGGACTACGCCACGCCCGAGGGCCACGGCATGCTTCACGTGTGGATGTCGCACGGCGACAAGGTCACCGAGATGCCGCCTGGCTTCAAGCTGATGGCTTCGACCGAATCCTGCCCGATCGCCGGCATGGCTGACGACGAGCGCCGCATCTATGGCGTGCAGTTCCACCCGGAGGTGACGCACACCACGCAGGGCCGCGCGATTCTTGAACGCTTCGTACTCGGCATCTGCCAGACCCAACCGGATTGGGTGATGCGCGACCACATCGAGGAAGCCGTCGCGAAGATTCGCGAACAGGTGGGCGGCGAGGAAGTGATCCTGGGCCTGTCGGGTGGTGTCGATTCGTCGGTTGCGGCTGCACTGATCCACCGCGCCATTGGCGACCAGCTCACTTGCGTCTTCGTCGACCACGGCCTCTTGCGCCTGAACGAGGGCGACCTGGTCATGGACATGTTCGTCGGCAAGCTGCATGCCAAGGTAATTCGTGTGGATGCGAGCGAGCTGTTCCTGGGCAAGCTGGCCGGCGTCACCGACCCCGAAGCCAAGCGCAAGATCATCGGCGGGGAGTTCGTCACCGTGTTCAAGCAGGAAGCAGCCAAGCTGACGAGCGCGGGAGCCCAGGGCGCCAAGTGGCTGGCACAGGGCACGATTTATCCGGACGTCATCGAATCCGGCGGCGCCAAGAGCAAGAAGGCCGTCACGATCAAAAGTCACCACAACGTGGGTGGCCTCCCCGAACAACTGGGCCTGAAGCTGCTTGAACCCCTGCGCGACCTGTTCAAGGACGAAGTGCGCGAACTTGGCGTGGCGCTGGGCCTGCCGGCCGACATGGTGTACCGCCATCCGTTCCCCGGGCCTGGCCTGGGCGTGCGAGTCCTCGGTGAAGTGAAGAAGGAATACGCCGACCTGCTGCGGCGTGCCGACGACATCTTCATCTCCGAGCTGCGCAACTTCATTGACCCGGCCACGGGCAAGAGCTGGTACGACCTCACGAGTCAGGCCTTCACCGTGTTCCTGCCGGTTAAGAGCGTGGGCGTGATGGGCGACGGCCGCACTTACGACTACGTCGTGGCGCTGCGCGCGGTACAGACCAGCGACTTCATGACCGCCGATTGGGCCGAGCTGCCCTACGCGCTGCTCAAGAAGGTTTCGAGCCGCATCATCAACGAGGTGCGTGGCATCAATCGCGTCACCTACGATGTGAGCAGCAAGCCGCCCGCCACCATCGAGTGGGAATAGCGCGATGTACGAGCCGCCCCAGTTCAAGTCGACCGACCCGGCGATCGCCGTGGAACTGATGCGGGACTACCCGCTCGCCACGCTGATCTCGAACGACGACACGGGCTTTCCATTTGTCACTCACCTGCCTCTGCACGTTGAAGTCGAAGGCGACCAGTTCACCCTCTGGGGCCATTGCGCCAAGCCCAATTCGCATTGGCGTTACTTGCAGGCGCGTCCTGCGGCGCTTGCCGTCTTTGTCGGACCTCACGCTTACCAGTCGCCAAGGATCTACCCGGACAAGGCACGCGTTCCGAGCTGGATTTACCTCGCCGTGCATTGCAAGGTCGAGGCACGGCTGGTGGAGGATGCTTTGGCCAAGGACCGGTTGCTGAAAAAACTGATCGGCGACCATGAGCCGCCTTATGCGGAACAATGGCGAGGCCTGGGCGAAGAGTTCGCCCACAAGATGCTTGCCGGCATCGTGGGCTTCGAGTTGCGCGTTGTCGAGTGGCAGTGCAAGCTCAAATTGAACCAGCACCGGCCCGAGTCGCATGCGGCGCTGCGCGCCGGCTACGAAGTCGGCAACGAGAACGAGCGTGCGCTGGCCGCCTGGATGGATCGGCTGGGACTTCGAGGAGCATGAGATGAGGGTCGTATTTGGTGTGTTGAGCCTGTTGATCGTTGTCGCCATCGTCGGCGTGCTCGCGAAGAAGCAACTGGGGGCGCTCTCGGGCTCGTCGACGGCACCGCCTGTGACCGCAAGCGGGGTCACCGCGCCCGTCGGCACGCCCAAACAGCAGGGCGACGAGGTCAAGCAGTCGGTGGAAAGCGTTATGCAGCAGGCGCGCCCGATGCCTGAAGACGAAAAGAAGTGAACGACGCGGGCTTCATGGCCTTGGCACTCGAGGAGGCACGCTCGGCTGCAGCGGAAGGTGAAGTGCCCGTGGGTGCCGTGCTCGTTCGCGATGGCCAGGTCATTGCACGGGGCCGCAACGCCCCGGTCGGCAGCCACGATCCCACCGCTCACGCCGAAATCGCCGCGCTGCGCCAGGCTGCAAAAGTCCTGGGCAACTATCGCCTCGACGGCTGCACGCTGTACGTGACTCTGGAGCCATGCGCCATGTGCGCGGGCGCCATGTTGCACTCGCGGCTGGCGCGCGTGGTCTATGGCGCGCTGGACCCGAAGACCGGCGCGGCCGGCTCCGTGATCGACCTCTTCGCGCAGCGCAAGCTCAATCATCGGACCCAAGTCGAGGGCGGTGTGTTGCAGGACGAGTGTGGCACCTTGCTCGCCACTTTTTTCAAGGAGCGCCGTATGGAAGACCGTGCCAGCACCCAGCCCCTGCGAGACGATGCCGTGCGCCCCGAACCCGAGCGATTCGCTGGTTTGCCGGGCTATCTGTGGGCGCCGCATTACGTGAACGACCTGACTGGACTTGCCGGCTTGCGGATGCACTACCTCGATGAAGGTCCAGCTGATGCTCCACGCACCTGGTTGTGCCTGCATGGCAACCCGGCGTGGAGCTACCTCTATCGAAAGATGATCCCGGTTTTCCTGGGGCGAGGCGACCGCGTGGTGGCACCGGACCTCGTCGGGTTTGGCAAAAGCGACAAGCCCAAGAAAGACGCAGCGCATACGTTCGGCTGGCATCGGCAGGTGTTGCTGGAATTCGTCGAGGGCCTGCAACTGGGCAACGTCATTTTGGTGGTGCAGGACTGGGGCGGCATCCTCGGCCTGACCCTGCCGATGGCGGCGCCGGAACGCTATCGCGGTTTGCTGGTGATGAACACGGCACTGGGCACGGGCGACGCGCCGCTCAGCCCTGGGTTTCTCGCATGGCGTGAGATGTGCGCCAAGAACCCCGAGTTCGACGTGGCTCGCCTGTTCTCCCGCGGCAACCCCCACATGAGCGCCGAGGAATGCGCTGCCTATAGCGCGCCCTTCCCGGACCGGGGTCACCGGGCGGCCCTGCGCGCCTTTCCCCCGATGGTCCCGGATCACGAAGACGCCGACGGCGCCGCAACATCGCGTGCTGCCCGCGATTTCTGGCGTGACCAGTGGCAAGGCCAGGCGATGATGGCCATCGGCGCGCAGGACCCGGTGCTCGGTGTGCCGGTGATGGAAAGCCTGCGCCAATTGATCCGCGGCTGCCCGCCTGCGATGGTGTTGCCGCAGGCGGGGCACTTCGTGCAGGAGCACGGCGAAGCGATCGCGAAGGAAGCGGTGGGATACTTCGGCCGGTGAAGAAAAGCATCTACATCTATTCGCCCTCCAGCGCGGTACCGGACAAGTCAGTGATCCGGCGTGGTGCGGCCAGGCTCGAGGCCCTGGGTTTCGACGTCGAACTCGACGAAGCCCTCTACGCGCGGCAGACCCGGTTTGCCGGCGACGATGAAACGCGGCTGGCCGCGATCCATCGAGCCGCGGCCAGCCGCGCCGACATCGCGATGATCTCGCGCGGCGGCTACGGACTGACGCGCCTGTTGCCCAACATCCGATACAAGTCCGTTGCGAAAGCGATTCACGAAGGCATGGTGTTTATTGGCCTTTCGGATTTCACGGCGTTCCAGTGTGCCGTACTGGCACAGACGGGAGAAGTCACCTGGGCAGGTCCGGCACTGGGTGAAGACTTCGGCGTCGAAGGCGAGCCCGACGACATCATGCAGGCCTGCTTCGAGGACCTCGCCGGCGGGCAAGGGGAGGGCACGGGCTGGCAATTGCCGCGCACCGAAACCCAGGAGAAAGCACTGGAAATCAAGGGTGAGTTGTGGGGCGGCAATCTCGCCATCGTCTCTGCGTTGGCGGGAACACCGTGGCTACCCAAAGTCAAGGGAGGCGTCCTGTTCCTCGAAGACGTGGGCGAGCACCCCTACCGCGTCGAACGCATGTTGACGCAATTGCTGTACGCGGGCGTGCTCGGTCGCCAGAAGGCCATCGTGCTCGGCCAGTTCAACAACTTCCGGCTGGCCCCGAACGACAAGGGCTACAAGCTGCAGACAGTGGTCGACTGGTTGCGCACGCAAGTGAAGGCGCCGGTGTTTACCGGCCTGCCGTTCGGCCATGTGCCGACCAAAGTCTGCTTGCCGGTGGGCGCGAAGGTACATCTCGCGGTCGAGGGCCGCGACGCTTTCATTCTCTGGGGACACCGCCACTGAGGCGGCGCAGACTCAGCCGACGAGGGGGCTGGGTCGCGAGTTGAGGCCGCCCGGCAACAATCCCTGGAACTGCGCAGTGACGGAAGCGATCTTCTGGCGCGCAACCTTTTCACCGTGCATGGTGGCCAGTGCAGCCATCAAATCGCCACGCAGGTACCACAACGCCTGGACGTCGTTGGCATAACGGATGCGGCGTGTCACATGCGGGAAATGACGTGGGCCGCCTTCGCCCAATGCGACCAGCATCGATTCACGGATATCTTCCGTGCCGTTTTCCAGCACTGACTCGGTCGGCGCGGGCGGGTTGCCGAGCAGGCCGTAGAAACTGTTGCGAAAATTGGGTTTGAGCCAGCTCATAGGTTGAAGTGATAACTTATTCGCGCCCACGGCAAAAGGCAAGCTTGATGTGTGGCGTAGTTAACGGAAAGCCACGTTCACAGGTTTATGTTGGTAACGACTCGTAATCGTAGGGGTCTTGTCAGAGCCCTCTTGTGAGGCTCAACGGACTCGGCCGAGAGTGCAAGCCATTGGGCAGCTTCAGCAGAACACCACTGGCTGGCCCAGCCGGTCAAAGGGGATAAAGGCCTCCAGCGCGCCTTGGCGTATGGCTTCCACCATGCGCTGCAGCGGCAGCTCCGCGTCTTCGGAGCTGGGATGGTTGCCGTCGGTGCCGCTCATGGCGGCGGCAAAGACGATGGTCCAGTTCTGGCCCAGCAGGATGCTTTCGTCGGCCAGCGCCTTGAAGCTGTGCAGCTCAGAAGGCGCCTTGTCCACACACATCAGCGGCACGAGTGCACCACCATCGCCTGCAGCGAAGCCGGCAGCCTCCTCGGGCGTGCTGCCTTCGGGCAGTTCTACGCCGGCGAACACGAACAGCAGACGTTGCGGCTCGCGCTGGCTGCGTGCGGCCTCCAGGAGTTCATCAAAGTTGGAAATCAGCATCTTGGGTGCTCCAGGGGTTCGAGTGTGCTGGTGAATTGCGCCGGCTGCGGACGATGGCGGGCGGGCCGGGCCGCGGAGGCGCTGCCGATACTGATGAAGCACAGCGCCTGTTCGCCATCAGAGAGTCCAAACAGATTTCGCAGGCCTGCTGACTTCATTGCCTTGCCGCTGGTGAGAGCCGAGCCCCAGCCCTGCGCAGTGGCCATCAGCAGAATGTTCTGGATCGCGCAGCCGGCCGAAACCAGTCGCTCGTTGAAGTCGATCGCCGAATCGCCGCATGCGCTGTCCACGATGGCCAGCATGAGCAGCGGTGCGCGGTACGCTTTCTCACGCGCGCGCCCCAACTCTTGCACCGAGGCGGTGGCGTCGCGTTGCAGCAATGCGTCTGCAAAGACCTCCGCGAGCCGGCCGCGTTCGCCCTCAGGCACCAGCACAAACCGCCAGGGCCGCAACTGGCCGTGGTCAGGCGCCGTGGCCGCGGCCTGAAAAATCTCATCGAGCTGTTCGTCTGTGGGGCCGGGCGCCAGCAGGCGCTTGGGCAGAACAGTTTGCCGGGCCTGCATCAGCAGGGCCGTCGTAGCGCTGGGCGTGGCCTCAGGCAGAAATGACCTGTCCATCGTGTTCAACATAAGGTGCGTAGGGACCGGGCCCGCTGTGCAGGGCGAGCGATGCGGGGACGAAGCTGCCGCTCTGGACATCGAAGCCATGGATCTCCCCTTCTTCAATCACGTAGTGCCATCCCTGCAGCGAGAACTTTCCTTGACTGGCTCATTGAACCAGCGGGGTTTCGCTGGCTTCCAGTGGCACGCCCACGAGCGCGGCCTGCCCGGCCAGGATGCCCAGGTACTGTCGCAAGGCCGTGGCCCAGGACTGCTGCTTGAGGTTCAGGCGCACGGCTTCGCGCACCGCCTCGAACGGATGGGGTGTGCCGGGCACGCGGCCCGTGACCTCTACCACGTGCAGACCGAAGCGGCTATGCACCAGGCGCGGCAGCACACCCATGTCTTTCAGGCCGAATAGCTCGCGGGCGAATTCGGGTGCGCAGTCGTCCTTGGCCAGCCAGCCCAGCTCGCCGCCCTCGGCGCCGCTGGGGCAGTTGGACCATTGGGCCGCGGCCTGGGCAAACGCCGCAGCCGCCTTGCCGATGTCGCCGTCATGGCAGCGCACGTCCAGCAGCACGCGTTCGGCACGCTGGCGCAGCGCCACCACGTCTACGCCGGGCGTCACTGCGAAGAGGATGTGTCGGGCCTGCACCTTCTCGTCGGTGCTGTAGTGGCGCGCATGGGCTTCGTAGTGGCGGCGCAGGGCCTCGCTGGACGGCTCGGGCACTTGCAGCTCGCGCTCCAGAAGCGCTTCGATGGCTGCAGTGGCCAATTCGCTTTGCGCGCCGTCGGTGCTGGCGCTGTCGTCGATGGCCAACAGTCCGGCGTGCTGGGCCGCCTGGCGCAGCAGTTCGGCGCAGGCGAGCTGGCGCAGGGTGTCATCGTTGGGCGTCTGCCCGTCGGGGTGAAGCGCCACGCCGTTGACGCTGGCCGTGGGGCGTTGGCCGGCCAAAGGTGCCTCGGTAATCTGCGCTTGGGCTTGCGGCCTGAAGTCAATCGGGTCGGGCAGCAGGGCACTGCCGCCGCCACCGCCTTTGCCGCAGCCGCAACTGCCTGTTCCGCATCCTTGTTCCATGTCTATCTCCTCGAAGGGGGTGGCAGGTTGTGACCGGCCGGCAGGTTGAGCCGGCGCGAGCGCGCAACCTGATAGGGCCGCAGCACATAGAAGATCGACGCGAAGCCGCTCCACACATGCACCAGCCGGCTGAACGGGAACAGCAGGAAGATCGTCATGCCGAACACCACATGCACCAGGTAAGGCCAGGGCAGCACGGCCAGCGCGCTGGCGTCTACCGGTCGCAGGGTCACGATGCGCTGGGCCCAGTCGGCCAGGATCAGCATCACGCTGCCGTCGGTGTGCTGCATGGAGTAGGGCAGCGTGATGAGGCCTACGACCAGCTGAGTCCACAGCACCAGCAGCACGGCAATGTCTGTCGGGTGGCTGGTGTAGCGGATGCGCTCGTCGAAGATGCGCCGGTACAGCAGCAGCGTGAGGCCGATAAAGCAGAAGGTCCCGGCAATGCCGCCGGCCGTCACCGCCAACATCTGCTTGGTGGATGCGCTCATGAACACGCCGTAGACACTGTGTGGCGTGAACAGGCCCACCATGTGGCCGAAGAACAGGAACAGCACGCCAAAGTGGAACAGGTTGCTGCCCCAGCGCAGCACGCCGGTGCGCAGCATCTGCGACGAGTCGCTCTTCCAGCTGTACTGCGCATGGTCAAAGCG
>JBKJOM010000083.1:0-6477 GCA_046595775.1 Ramlibacter sp.
GAGGAAGAGCTCCGCATGCGCCACGGCTACCGCGATGAAGCCCTTCATGTCGGCCGAGCCACGACCGTAGAGCCGGCCGTCCCGCACTTGCGCGCCCAGCGGGTTGCCGGACCAATCCTGCCCCTCCCAGGGCACCGTGTCGGTGTGCCCCGAGAGAATGACACCGGCCGGCTTGCCCTCGCCCAGCGTCGCGAAAAGGTTGGCCTTCGTCCGGTCGGCATTGAACGTCAGGCGGCTGGCTACGCCCAGCCGCGCCAGCTCATCGCGCACCAGATGAATAAGCGAAAGGTTCGAATTGTCGCTGACGGTGTTGATGCGAACCAGGGCCTGCGCCAGCTCGAGCGAACGCGGCGTGACCGCCAAGAGTGTGGATTGCATCGCCGTATTTTCACGGAAATCCCCGTTGGCACGCCAACGCAGGGACCGTTAGACTGGCGTCTTTGCTGCCACTGTCGCCAGCCATGAACATCCTCGACTCCCTGGTCACCCAGGCCGCGTCCATCACAGCGATCCGGCGCGACATCCACGCGCACCCTGAACTCTGTTTCGAGGAAAACCGCACCTCTGACATCGTCGCGGCCAAGCTCACCGAATGGGGCATCCCCGTCCATCGCGGGATGGGCAAGACCGGCGTGGTCGGCATCGTGAAGAACGGTACAGGCTCGCGGGCCATCGGCCTGCGTGCCGACATGGACGCCCTTCCGATGCAGGAGTTCAACACCTTCGAACACACCAGCCGCAACAAGGGCAAGATGCACGCGTGCGGCCACGACGGCCACGTCGCGATGTTGCTGGCCGCCGCGCAGCATTTCGCACGCAACCGCAACTTCGACGGCACGGTGTACCTGATCTTCCAGCCCGCGGAAGAAGGCGGCGGCGGCGCGCGCGAGATGATCGCGGACGGGCTGTTCGAGAAATTCCCGATGGAGGCCGTGTTCGGCATGCACAACTGGCCGGGCTACGATGTCGGCAAATTTGCAATCGCGCCTGGGCCGGTGATGGCATCGAGCAACGAGTTCAAGATCACGGTCCGCGGCAAGGGCAGCCACGCCGCCCTGCCGCACAACGGCATCGACCCGGTGCCGATCGCCTGCCAGATGGTGCAGGCTTTCCAGACCATCATCAGCCGCAACAAGAAGCCGATCGATGCCGGTGTCATCTCTGTCACGATGATCCACGCGGGAGAAGCGACCAACGTCGTGCCCGACAGCTGCGAGTTGCAGGGAACGGTGCGCACCTTCACGCTCGAAGTGCTGGACATGATCGAGAAGCGGATGAAGCAGGTTGCTGAACATGTGTGCGCCGCGCACGACGCGAAGTGCGAGTTCGAGTTCCACCGCAACTACCCGCCCACCATCAACTCGCAGGCCGAAGCGGACTTCGCGCGCAGCGTGATGGCCTCCATCGTGGGCGAAGCCAACGTGGAAGTGCAGGAACCCACCATGGGCGCCGAAGACTTCGCGTACATGTTGCAGGCCAAGCCGGGGGCCTACTGCTTCATCGCCAACGGCGATGGCAGCCACCGCGCCATGGGGCACGGGGAAGGTCCATGCATGTTGCATAACCCCAGCTACGACTTCAACGACGAACTGATTCCGCTGGGCGCCACCTATTGGGTGAGGCTGGCCGAGGCCTGGCTCGCCAAGGGTCGCGCGTGAGCGGCGCCGAGGCCGTCTTTTCGCAGTCGTACCAGGAAGCACGAAGCAAGTTCATTGAAGCCGCCACGGCTGCGGGCCTGGAGGTCCAGTCGCGCCTGCACCCTGCCAAGGGACGAGACGGCGAAGCACTGGCCATGGACATTGCCCGGGAAGGGCCGGCCGATGCCAGGCAATTGCTGGTGCTGACCAGTGGCTGCCACGGCGTTGAGGGCTTCTGCGGCAGCGGCATCCAGGTGGGGTCACTGCGCGCCCAGGGCTGGCACCGGTTCATCCGGGACAAGGGTGTTGCGGTGCTCTACGTGCACGCGCTCAATCCCTATGGTTTCTCGCACTGGCGGCGCACCACGCACGAGAACATCGACCTCAATCGCAACTTCCACGACTTCGCACGCCCACTGCCCGACAACCCCGGCTATCGGGACCTGCACCCGCTGCTGCTGCCGCAGGAATGGCCGCCCACCGAAGAGAACCAGCGCGCGATTGCCGCTTATGTTGAGAAGAATGGCGCGGCGGCACTGCAGGCCGCCATCACGCGCGGCCAGTACGAGTTTCCCGATGGGCTGTTTTTTGGTGGCACCGAGCCTTCGTGGAGCAACACGATGCTGCGCGAAGTGCTGCGCGAGCATGGCGCGGCTGCGCAGCGGCTTGCATGGATCGACATTCACACGGGGCTGGGACCGAACGGCGTGGGCGAGCGCATCTTCGCCGCGCGCAACGACGAAGTCTCGCTGGCCCGTGCGAAAGCCTGGTGGGACGGCGGTGGTGCCACACCGGTCACGTCGATGTACGACGGTTCGTCGAGTTCCGCCTATCTGGTCGGGCTGATGTGCACCGCGGTGTACGACGAGTGCCCGCAGGCTGAGTTCACAGGCGTGGCCCTGGAATACGGCACGCTGCCGATGCTCGAGACCATGGAAGCCCTGCGCGCGGACCAGTGGCTGAACATGCATCCGGAGGCGCCGGCCAGATTGGCCTCAGCCATCAAGCGGCAGATCCGGGATGCGTTCTACACCGACACCCGGGAGTGGAAGGTGCAGGTTGTGCGCCAAGCCAAGGAAGCCGTTCACCAGGCCGTCGAAGGCCTCGTCGCCTAGGAGTCTGGCGAGTTACAAAGAGGCGCGGCGCTGCGCGATCTCGAGCAGGCCGTCGAAAATCAGGCTGTCCACCAGCTCGAAAGGCACCGACAGGTACGGCGCCATCTTCCAGCCGGCCCCACCTGTCATGTAGCACGAGGGCGTCTGGCCGCAGTGCCGGGTCACGTGTTGCACCATGCGCTCGATGGCACCGGAGATCGCGAAGGTGCCGCCACTGGTCAGCGCATCCGATGTATTGGTGGGAAACTCGCGCACTTCGCCGGTGGGTACATGCAGGCCCGCGGTGCCCGACTCGAGTGCGCGCAACATGATGCCGTGGCCCGGCAGGATGAAGCCGCCCAGGAAGCAGCCCTTCGCATCGACCGCCTCGACCGTCACCGCGGTCCCCACCATCACGACGACCATCGGCCGCGCAGGCGATTGCGCCAGCAGGCGGTGCCAGGCGCCGATCATCGCGACCCATCGGTCGGACCCCAGGCGGGTGGGATGGTCGTAGCCGTTGGACAGGCCCGCTTCATCGCTGCTCGCCACCACCCACTGCGGGGTGAGGTCCCACAGCTCCTCCATCTGCTCCTCGACGCGCCGCTTCACTGCATCAGCAGCGACCGCGCAGCCCAACATGCGAGTGGGTGCTTCAGCCAGCGTGGACCACGCGCGTTCGGAAAGCTTGTCGATGTTTTCGAGGAACTCGGCGCCCTGCACCAGGACCGGCGCACCGGCCCGCGCTGACTCATACAGCGCCCACTTCAGGCGAGTGTTGCCGACGTCGATTGCAAGGAACGCCATCGGTGACGCCGGACTTCAGCCCGCGGACGCGCCGGCTTGCAGGTGGCTTGCGAGCACCTCGACGCTCTCGGCAAGCGCCTTCTCGTGCGCCTGCAACTGTCCGCAGTCGGCGATCGCCTGCTTGATGCCCAGTTGCAGGTCGCGATGGCTCTCCATCGGGACTTCGAGGCTGAGCGCCGGCGTGCGGCCTTCGCCCGCTGCTGCCGCCAGTGGTTCGAGGCGTGCGCGCCAGTTCTTCACTTCGGAGCCCAGGGCCTTCTGGAGCACTTCGACCAGGCCGGCACGGCGCGCTGCCGCGGCCACGGCTTGCTGGTGCGCCTGTTGCGCAGCCGAACTGAGCGTACGCAGTGTCTTGAGCCTCGCAACCAGGATCTCGCAGCGGGCCGCGTCCTCGCCAACCTGTGCCCGCAGCGCTTCGTCGGCCCCGGCCTCGGTGTCTCGGTCCTTCAGTTGCGTGCGCATGTCCTGCAACCAGCGCGCACCCTGGTCGATGATCTTCTCGATGGCGCGGAACTCGACTTCGAGTTCGAGCAGGGCGAGGTCAGTGCCACTGACCTGTTCGCCCTGCCGGGCCTGCAGCGTCTTCGCCTGGCCCGCCAGCGACTTCACCGACGCTTCGAGTTTCTCGAACTGTCTCGCGAACTCGGCTCCGGAGCTCTTGTTCTTGCCGGAGAAGCGCGCCAGCACGCCTTTGGATTGCAGCAGGCCGAAATCGAGCTGGGGCAGTGCTTCGGCCACTCGCGCGAGGTCGGTGGCGACGGGCTGGAAATCGCGCCGCTGTGCTTGCGCCCTGAGTTCGGTCACCAGTTCGCCCAGGCGCTTGACGTGCTGGTGGCCGGCGTCGGACGCCATCTGATCCAGCCATGCGGCCGGATTGAGGGGCGCCTTCGGCTTGACCTGCGCCAGCTTCGCCGGTGTCATGAGGGAGGCGGTGCGGTCTGGATCTTCCATGGCGGCCTGCTTGGGAGGGTGAGCCGCAATATAACCTTTTGCGCCAAGCAAAAGCTCAGATGGCCCCGAACCAGCACGCGCGCTGGATCGCGGCCACCTTGTTGTCCACGCGCAGCTTGCGGGAGCGACCTTTAAGCCAGCTTGCCGTGGCAGTGCTTGAACTTCTTTCCGCTGCCGCAGGGACAGGGGTCGTTACGGCCCACGCGCGGCGTCGTATCGGTATCGAGCTGGACGCGAGCCCTGCTCTCGTCGCGCGTGCTTTGCACCTCGCCGGTTTCGGTCGGCGCCGTGTACGTGACGTTGGCGATCCGCTCCGCGCGATCTTCCATCGCTTCGGCCGCCTGCTCGAGCTGCTCGCCGGACTGCACCTGCACCGTCATCAGGATCTTGGTGACCTCGTTCTTGACCGAGTCGAGCAACTGGCCGAACAACTCGAAGGCCTCGCGTTTGTATTCCTGCTTGGGCTGCTTCTGCGCATAGCCGCGCAGGTGGATGCCCTGGCGCAGGTAGTCGAGCGAGGAAAGGTGCTCGCGCCAGTGCGTATCGATGCTTTGCAGCAGCACGATGCGCTCGAACTGCGTGAAGTTCGCCGAACCCACCTGTTCGACCTTCGAGTCGAAAGCCGCATCGGCCGCGCGGGTCACTTTTTCGAGCAGGTCTTCGTCGGTGATGCTGCTGGCGCCCTGCACTTCCTTCTGCAAGTCGATCTGCACGCCGTATTCGTCGGTCAGTGCCTTCTCCAGCGCGGGCAGGTCCCACTGCTCCTCGACCGATTCCGCCGGCACATGCTGGTGGACCAGGTCGGTGAAGCAGCCTTCGCGCAGCGACGCAATCTGCGCCGACAGGTCGGTCGCGTCGATGATGTCGTTGCGTTGCTGGTAGATTACCTTGCGCTGGTCGTTGGACACGTCGTCGTACTCGAGCAGTTGCTTGCGGACGTCGAAGTTGCGGGCCTCGACCTTGCGCTGCGCGCTCTCGATGCTGCGCGTAACGATGCCAGCCTCGATGGCCTCGCCGTCGGGCATCTTCAGGCGCTCCATAATGGCCTTGACGCGGTCGCCCGCGAAGATGCGCATCAGCTGGTCGTCCAGGCTCAGGAAGAAGCGCGAGGAGCCCGGGTCGCCCTGGCGCCCCGAGCGGCCGCGCAGCTGGTTGTCGATGCGGCGCGACTCGTGGCGCTCGGTGGCGATGATGCGCAGACCACCCTGGGCCACCACGAATTCGTGGTCCTTCTGCCACTGCGTGCGCAGCTCGGCGATCTGCGCATCCTTGGCCGCGCGGTCCGGCGCCTCGTCGGCCTCGACCGCCTCGATGGCCTTCTCCAGGTTGCCGCCCAGCACGATGTCGGTGCCGCGGCCCGCCATGTTGGTGGCGATGGTGATCATCTTGGGACTGCCGGCCTGCGCCACGATGTCGGCTTCGCGCGCATGCTGCTTGGCGTTGAGCACCTGGTGCGGCAGGTCGTGCTTTTGCAGCAGCTGCGCGATGATTTCCGAGTTCTCGATCGAGGTGGTGCCCACCAGCACCGGCTGGCCGCGCTTGTAGCACTCGCGGATGTCCTCGATGGCGGCCTCGTACTTCTCGCGCGTGGTCTTGTACACGCGATCCAGCTGGTCGTCGCGCTTGCTCGGGCGGTTCGGCGGGACCACGATGGTTTCCAGGCCGTAGATTTCCTGGAACTCGTAGGCCTCGGTATCGGCCGTGCCGGTCATACCCGACAGCTTGCCGTACAGGCGGAAATAGTTCTGGAAGGTGATCGAGGCCAGCGTCTGGTTCTCCGGCTGGATCTGCACGCCTTCCTTGGCCTCCACCGCCTGGTGCAGGCCGTCGCTCCAGCGGCGGCCCGACATCAGGCGGCCGGTGAATTCGTCGACGATGACGATCTCGCCTTCCTGCACCACGTAGTGCTGGTCGCGGTGGTACAGGTGGCGCGCGCGCAGCGCCGCGTTCAGGTGGTGCATCAGCGAGATGTTCGCCGGGTCGTACAG
>JBKJOM010000129.1:0-18086 GCA_046595775.1 Ramlibacter sp.
ATCGGGCATTTCGGCCTCGGCTTCGCCGCCAAGCGCTTCGCACCGGCCCTGTCGCTGGGAACGACCTTTCTCGCGGCGCAGTGGCTGGACCTGCTGTGGCCCACCTTGCTGATGCTCGGAGTGGAAACGGTACGCATCGCACCCGGCGCGACCGCCGTTACGCCGCTGATCTTTGAGCACTATCCGATATCGCACAGCCTGGTGGCGGTGCTGGGCTGGGCTGTGGTGATCGGAGCGCTGTACGCGAGCCGCACACGCAACGTGCGCGGCGCCCTCCTCGTAGGCGTCCTGGTGTTGAGCCATTGGCTGCTGGACGCCATCGTTCACATACCCGACCTGCCGCTCGCGCCAGGGAGTTCTATATTGGTCGGCATGGGGCTATGGCAATCGAAGCTGGCGACGCTGGCGGTCGAAATACCGATCTTCACTGCAGGTGTGTGGCTGTACCGGCGCTCCACCCGTGCCAAGGACAGGATCGGCCATTGGGGGCTCATTGGCCTCGTCGTGTTCCTGTCGTTGATCTACCTAGGCAACCTGTCCGGCGAGGCGCCGCCCAGCCTGACGGTGCTCGCCTGGGTAGGTCAGGCGCAGTGGCTGCTGGTTGCGTGGGCGTACTGGGTGGACGCGCACCGGTCCGACGCGCCTGCTCCGCGGTGATGCCATTGCGGACTCATAGGTTGCGCCGTCCAGCAAACCTGCAATTTCAGAGGGCAACGCGTCAAACGCGTTTTCCCAACAAGCTGCTGCCGTCATGGCAGATCGTCCTGGCTACTCTGAGGACAAACAGGCTGGTCTTGACCCCCTCCCACGGACAGGTAATCGCTTGATTCTCAAGCGCTCTCGGGTGCAGGGTTATCCACGGTGGCGGTCGGCGCTTGCGACAAACCGGCCGACGCGGTGGGCGACGCGGACGGGTGAGCCGAAGGAAGACGCAACCCAGAAATGCAAAAGCCCATCGCAAGGACGGGCTTCTGAAGATTCTGGTGGCCTGGGGCGGAATCGAACCACCGACACGCGGATTTTCAATGTCCAGTCAGCCCCTGTCGCGCGCAGCGGCAATCAGGCGGGCACAAGCTCGAACTTGATCTTCTTCTCCAATGCGGCACCGGCCCCGGTCAAGGTCGTCAAGGTAAGGCTGGTGTCCTCTGCGTCAAGCAGGCGATTTGCTGGATCACCGTGGGTGCTACAACCTTCGGGTAGCGCGATACTCCACCCCAAAAAAAGAGCCCGCCGAAGCGGGCCAAACTTGGAGTTCACTCGTTTTCCCAAAAACAGTTGCCCTAGAAGATGTGCCTCACGCCCACGTCGTACCCCGTGGAGTTTGCGCCGGCGGCCGTTGTGGACCCGCCCAGTGCGAATGCCGACGCGCCGTGATTGGCCAGGCGCGCGCCGGTGGCGTACAAGGCGGTCCGCTTGCTCAGGTTGTGGACGTAGCCAATCGCCAGCTTGCCGGAACTCGGCGCTCCTGCCGCCGTGGATTGATAGTGCGCGTAGGAGGCACGGATCAACGACGGCCCCACCGGGACCAGCAGACCCACCAGGTAGCCCTTTCCATCGACGGCACCCAGGGTGTCCTTGCTGTATTGCAATTGCAGTTTGGCGACGGTGAAGTCGTACGCACCGCCGATGTTGGCCTGACGTGCGTTGCCGCTCAGATAGCTGGTTCTGCTGGCTGCGATTGCCAAGCTCAAAGGTCCACTGTTGTAGCCAATGCGCGCGCCGGATCCTGTGCCGTCTTTCGAGTTGACCGCGCTCGACGCGTTTTCTCCAAAGTAGTGCTGAACGAGAAAGTGGAAGCCGTCACTTCCAGGACTGTGATACGCATTGAACGCGTGGCCGTACGCCCACGAAATGCTGTTGGACGGCCTCACTGACGGACCGGCGAGCGTGCCTTGCGCGATGGGCAGCATTGCATCGCGCAGCTGATTTGCACCCACGCCCATGGTCGAGAACGGGTCGAAGGCCGTGTAGTTCCAGTATGTCGGTGTGAAATCGCGGCCCAGGCGCAACTCGCCCCAATTGCCGCCAAGGCTGATGGTCGAGCGTCGGTTGAACGTCAGCCCCTGACCGCCAACCAGGGGCGGCGTCGGAACCCCCGTGGCCTGGTTGTTGCTGTTCGAGTTCTGGCCCGCACCGGTGTCGGAGCTGATGCCGGCCTCGAGCCAGAAGCCGGCCTTGAGGCCGCCGCCCATCTCCTCGGTACCGCGAAAGCCGATCTGGCTGGAACTCAGGCCGGAGCTGGTCATTTGAGTCTTCCTACTCAAACTTCCAGAGCCATGCGTGATGGCCGTGTCCACGATTCCGAACAACGTAACCGTTGATTGCGCATACGCCGGCGCCACTGCAGCACATGCGAGTAACGCCAGATAAGTTGATATCGTACTTTTCAAGATTAGTCTCTCATTAGTGATAGCGCCGGCACTGCACATGGTGAGTAACTAGCAGGCACTCGATTTCGCGGAAAGTGTTCTCGTCATTGCATGCTTCATCTGTTCATTTATTTGAACCTTTCATCGTGTGTGCATCAAATACTATGACCGCATGCTTCCGCTGGCCATAGCTTTCTTGTGATGCGCACATCGACCTTGCGAATGGAGAAATCAGGTTCGGACTGCTGAAAACTCACAAAGCGAAGATTCTTTCCGGGACCCTCAAGCGGCAAAGATGACCTGCGTCGCCAAAGTTTTTTCTTGATCTGCGAATCCTTTTTGAGTGTCCAAGCCTCTAGGTCTTTGTCTTCCACTTCAACTCAGGACCAAACATATGTTTTTCTTAAAACGCAACCTGCCCACCTGGGAACGTGCTTTGCGAATCGTCGCGGGCGTCACGATCGGCTTGGCGGCCTATGCATGTCTAGCCCAAGGCACCATCATCTGGTTAGTGTTCGCCACTGCCGCCACCTTGGTGCTGACGGCGTTCGTCGGCTTTTGCCCGGCTTGCGCCATGTTCGGGCGCCGCTACCTGGAAAATCAAACTCGATAACTCGCGCCGATGCGCAATTGGTTGAGGCGGCCGCCGCGGGCGACGCGGCGGCGCTGTTGGACCTGCTGACGGCCTGTCAACCCGACCTGAGACGGTTTGCCCGGCGAACCTGTTCGACCACTGAAGACGCAGAAGACGCGGTACAGGTGGCGCTTTGGCAGCTCTATAGAAAGATCGGTGCGCTGCGCACGGCAGCGACCTTCGCGACCTGGATGTTCCGCATCGTAGAGCGCGAGTGCTACCGGCTTTACCGCGGCCGGAGCAAAGCGCAGGACCTGGACGAACTGGCGCCGGCAGCACATGCCGTGCTCAGCCTCCGAAATACAGACCCTGCACGATATCGTTGTTCTCGAGATCGGCGGCATCGGCGCTCTCGAAGACGGTCTCGCCGTGAACCAGTACGTAGCCTCGATGCGCGATCTTGATGGTCTGATGAAAATTCTGTTCCGCCATCAGCACAGTCATGCCATGTTCACGATTGAGCTCGCCGATTTTTTCAATCGTTTGAATGACCAGCAACGGAGACAGTCCCACCGACGGTTCATCGACCAGCAGCAGACGTGGCGACGACATCAGCGCCCGCGCAATGGCCACCATCTGTTGCTGGCCACCGGACATGCTTCCCGCGATCTGCCTGGCGCGTTGTTTCAGAACCGGAAACGTGGAATAGCAAAATTCAAGATTTCGCAACAGGTGCGCGCGCGCGTCGGGTCGGTAGGCACCCAGGTACAGGTTTTCTTCGACCGACAGCCGGGGAAACAGGCGTCGGCCCTCGGCCACCATAGACACGCCCAGGTTGACGATGTCCTGCGGGCTCTTGCCGACGAGGTCGTGCGAAACGCCATCCAGGTTGAGAAGAATTTGCCCCGCAGTGGGACGCAACAGCCCGGCGATGCACTTCAAGAGCGTGCTTTTGCCGTTGCCATTGGTACCGAGCAGGGCAACGGTCTCGCCTTCGCTGACTCTCAGCGAAACGCCTTGCAAGGCGCGGACGAACCCATAGCCGGCATGCACGTGGGACACAGTCAATTCAAGCGCCAAGATAGGCCATCCTTACGTTGGAGTTCTGCATGATCTCGCCGGGCGTTCCCTCGGCAATCAAGTGGCCCGCATCAAGGCAGACGACCCGCTCGGAAAATCGCATCATGGCGTGCATGATGTGCTCGATCATGATGATCGTGATGCCGCCATCGGACAGCCGGAACAGGATCTCCAGGACCTCGTCGACCTCGGCATGGGACAGACCTGCCATGGCCTCGTCGGAGATGAGAAGCGCCGGCTTTGCCGCCATGGCACGCGCCAGTTCGAGCTTGCGCAATTCGACCTGCGACAAGCCCGCGCAGGCGGTGGTCATTTTGTCGCCCAGGCCCATGTCGATCAGGATCGCCTCTGCTTCTGCCTTGATGTTATGCCGGTCCGCCACCCCGCGATAGGTAACGTACTCAAGAGGAACCGCTAGGTTCTCCAGCGGCGTCATGCTATGAAAGGGGCGCGGAATCTGGAACGAGCGGGCGATGCCGCGCCGGGTTCTCTGGTGGGGCGCGAGACCATTCAGATTCTCATCTCTGAACGTGATGGTCCCGGTGTCATTCTTCAACGCACCCGAGACACAGTTGATCAACGTTGTCTTGCCTGACCCGTTGGGCCCGATCAGGCCCAGGCGTTCTCCTTGCATGACGTCCAGGCTCACGCCGGACAGCGCGGTGAAGCCGCCGAACAACTTGGATACCTTCGAGATGGACAGGATCGCGCTCATTTCGCGGTCCCTCTGCTTCGCAATTTGCGAACAAGACCGAGTATTCCGTCGGGCGCGACGACCACGAAGAACACAAGCAGAACGCCGACGATCAGTACATTTAGTTCCGATGAAATGGTCACAGTGACCACTTGCTGCACAGTACCCAGGAGCAGTGCGCCAATGACGGGGCCGATCCAGGACGACGTGCCGCCAATGATGGGCATGGCCAGGGCCGATACGGATGTGTTGAGATTGAATGCGCTGACCGGTTCGATAAAGCGCATGTACATGACCAGGGGAGCACCCGCTGCACCCATCAGCGCACCGGAGATGACGGTCGAGAGCAACTTCAACCTGAGGGTGGGCACGCCAACGCTCTCTGCCGCTTCTTCGTTGTCCTTGATCGCGCGCAGGCCACGTCCGATCCAAGAGGTTTCGATATACCGCGCAATTACCACTGCGCACAGCGCCAGCACGAGCATGACGAAAAACAGCATCTTGTCGTAACTGCCGAATAACCCGAACAGCTGGGGCCGCATCATCTGCACGCCTTTGGCTCCGCCGAAATACTCGGTGTTGAGTATCGCGGTCTCGAGAATGATGGCCACGGCCACTGTTGCAATGGAAAAGAAGATGCCGTGCAGTCGCAGCGAGATGAGGCCGACACCCAGGCCGAGAAGTCCCGAAACCAGCGCGGCGACAAGCATCTGCACCAGGAGCGGGGCGTTGAACGCCTGAATCGTGAAGAGCGCGGTGTAGGCCCCCATCGCGAAGAACGCATTGGTGCCGAAATTGACGTAACCGGTATAGCCGCCCAAGATGTTCCAGGCGCTCGCGAGCACGACAAACTGAAGCACGACATAAGACGCACTGAACAGGTAGTCCTCGCTCACACCAGCCATGAGCACGAGGGCGACCAGTAGCAGCGCGGCGCTTGCCAGTATGAAAGTGTGGTTGCCGGGTCTCATCTGAACTATCTTCCGAAGAGGCCCTGAGGCCGTGCGCCAAGGATCACGAGTAACAAGCCGAATGCCACTGCGGGCGCCCACGAAGCGCCAAAGAAAGTGAGCACCACTGTTTCAGCCACACCCAGAATCAGTCCGGCGACCAGGGTTCCGCCGATGCTGCCCAGACCCGCAAGCACGACCACACAAAACGTGCGCCCTATATAGATTCGACCCAGCTGCGGATCAACCGGACCAATGATGATCAGCAGCGAGCCTGCTATCGCCGTCGTGGCCGTCGCTATGCCAAAAGCCCATTGCTTGACCTTCACCGGATCGGCCCCCATGAGAGACATGGCGATCTGGTCCTGCGCGACAGCTCGAATCGCCCGGCCCAGGTAAGTTCTCTTCAGATAGATCGTGAGCCCGATGGTCAGCAACAGCGCTACGGAAAACCCGACCAGCAGTCGCATGGGAATTCGCAGGTCATCCGTCAAGTCAAAGCTCTTGCCGATGTACACCGCCTCAACGAGGCGCTGGTCGACACCAAACGCAAGCACGAGGCTAATCTCGATGATAAATGCCACCCCGAAGAAAAACGCGAGGCCGCGCAACCCCGTATCGCTTCCATGCTTTTCGAACATGGCGTAATAAAGCCTGTAGATCAAAACGCCCAACACAAAAAACAGGGGCGCCAGGAGCAAACCCGAAAGAATGGGATCCAGTCCATGGCTTCCCAGGAACCACGTGGCATATGCACCGGAAACGAGGAGCGACGGATGTGCGATAAGCGGCACATCGAGAAGGCCGAACGACACTGAAAGTCCCAGAGAGACGGCGGCATAAAAGCATCCGAGCAGCAGCCCAAATACGATCGCCCCGACGAGTAGATCCCAGGTGAACACGTTTGCAACCTTCCAGTAAGCCAGGCCCGCATCGGGCCGAATCGACACGCGCAGCGACTACTTTCTGGCCTTTTCGAAGGGGAACGCGGGCTCGCCTGTCTTGAACTGCGCCGGCGCAAGCACAACCTGTTTGCCCGGCTGGCGGAACTGCTCGATGTCTTTGTCCTTGATGCCCTTGAACTGGATCAGCAGTGCGCGCCCGTCGGCCCACTCACCATTTCGCTGATACCGGACAGGCCCCACGATGGTCTTGTGCTCGTTGGAGCGAATGAAGCTGGCGAGCGTCTTGTGATTCAGGCTCTTGGTGCTGGTGATCGCATGCTCCAGGACCTGACCAATCGCGTAGCTGAACGGAGGCAGATAAAAGCCAAGCGGATCAATCTTTTCCGCTTTCGCCTTGACGGTGTAGCGCGCGAGAAAGTCCTTCAGGCCCGGAAATTCTAGGGACTTCTCCGGAACGTAGGGGTTGTAGTTCACCACACCATTGAGTTGCGAACCCATGCTCTCCATGATGGGCGCAAACTGCAACCCCACCATGCCACCACCAAACAGTTTGACCGAATCCCCAATGCCGATCTCGTTGGCCGACCTGACGATGCCGACCGACTCGCCCGGATAGGAGCAGACGTAGATGAGGTCGGGCTTCGTCGCCTTGATCGCGCGGATCATGGAGGAAAAATCGGCGGTGTTCGGTGGGTACTTCTGGTCATAGACGACCTTCATGCCGGAGTGGCCCGCCAGCCTACGCGCGCCAGTGGCAAGATTCTGTGCGAACTCGGCGTCGGCGGAAAGAAACGCGACTGACTTGGCGCCGAGCTTGGCACCAATCTCGAAGAACCCTCGCGCAATCGAAATAGAATCGGTCAGTGGCGAATTGTTGAACCACATATCGTGCTGGGCGCGGTCGTTGACTTCAAAGGCGTAATTTCCCATGAGCAGGAGTCCGCGCTCCTTGACCATTGGCATGATGGGCGCCGTCAGGTTGGTCCCGTATGGGGCAATCAGCAGATCGACCTTATCCAGGTCGAGCAGCTTGGCGTAGATGCTCGGGACCAAGGACGCATTGGATTGATCGTCGTAGACGACGAACTCCACCTTGCGCCCCAGGATGCCCGCTCTGTCGTTGACGTCGTCCCGCCACATCTGCATGCCCAGCAAGCCGGCCTTGCCGCCCGCACCCAGAGGTCCGGTCTGGGAGATGGAAAAGCCGATCTTGATCGGCGCGCCCTGTGCGTGGGCATTCGAGGCGAGTGCAGCCGACAAAGCCATCGACGACTTGACGAAGCTTCTGCGTGTGATGTTGAAGGGATTTCGGGATGTCATGTTGTCTCTTGTTTCAATCGTTGTTCCTGGACCCCGGGCGGGGTAGCCGCTAACCTGCGATACCCATGTTGCGGCCCGCGCCGGAGTCCATGTCCGCCCCCGCGAGCATCAGCCGCCGGATTCCTTCTGGCGCAATCTCGACCGCCGGTGCGTCACCCGCGATGACCCCCAGCATCAGCCCTTCCTCGCGGCCTGCGCCGGCTTCGATGCATTCAAAGCGTCGATTCACCCCGACGGGACAGGCCACAAAATCCAGTGGCTCGAGGATCACTCCTTCGGTGCCGCTATCGAGCTCCCATTCGAGCTTCCACCGGCCATGCATCACGATGAATGTCTCGACCGTGTCGTGCGTGTGCATCAGTACGCCGCATCCCGGCCGAGCGCCAATGAACGCCATGCCGAACCCGGCCTCCAAATGAGTGACGACAGCAGGGGCCTGATTGCCGAAAGGTGAAAACTGGCCCTCGCCCAGCGGCTGGCTGAAGCCCAGCACGTTGAGAAAGGTCCGCCGGCAATCGGGAAGAAGGTCCATGTCCGGCAAGCCGGAAGTGCAGGGCGTGAGGGACCCGAATCGGGCGATGCATTTCTCCATTTCGGAGCGCGAAGGTTGAATGACATTGATCGGCACAAAGAGGCTCCGCAGGGTCTGTGAGAGGAAGGATTTCATCAGAGCGATTGCCTCCTAACAATGAGCGGGGTTGAATGGAAACATTCACGGCAGCTATTCGCCGGTACAAGCCCTGGTGTGCCGTGCAAGAATCACTCATGAAGACCCGACGCAATCTCGATCTGCAGTTGCTCGCGTGTCTGGACGCGCTGATCTCGGAGTGTTCCGTGACGCGGGCGGCGGATCGGATGGGGATGAGCCAGCCGGGCATGAGCAACGCATTGGCCCGGCTTCGACGGCTCACCAACGACGAGCTGCTCGTGCGCACCGCGCGCGGCATGGTCCCGACACCGCGTGCTCAGGAACTGGCTGAATCGGTGAATGTGGGCATGCGCGCGTTTGAAGACGTGTTGTCCGACCGAAGCCAGTTCAACCCCGGGAGCGCACGCGGCACCATCACAATTGCGACCGCCGACTTTCCGGGAATACTTTTGCTCCCGCGGTTGATGGAGCGCCTGTGCAACGAGGCACCCGGCCTCACGGTTGAAATGCGTCTGCCCGACCCGGTACACGTTCGGGAGTGGCTCAGTGAGGGCGAGTGCGACATCGTGATCGGCCACTTTTCACAGCTGTCGGACGGCCTGCGCAGTTCGCTGTTATTCCAGGAGTCTCTGGTGTGCGTGGGGTCGGCCCATCACCCGACGATCGGAACCCGCCTCACGTCGAAGGAATTCGCAGACGCATCGCATGTCATCTTTGGCTCACCATTCGTTCCCTTGTCGATCCTGGAGTCCATGCTGGACGAGTCATTCGCCCTGATTGGAATTCAGCGCCGCCTTGGAGTGCGTGTCGCTTCAGTCCTGATGACGCCCTATGTCGTCGCGCGCTCGCCCATGCTGGCCACACTGCCCCGGACGCTCGCTCGGCACTTTGCGACCTTTCTTCCCTTGAAGCTGCTGGAAAGCGAGTTTGAACTGCCTGCCATCGGGGTCAACATGGTGTGGCACGAGCGGTCCCACAGGCTGGGGATGCATGCCTGGCTGCGTGGCGTGATTCGTGAGCTGGTCGAGGAGCATCTTTCCCCGGATCGATGAGCCTCACCAGGCCTTCAGACTCGCATAGTGGAGTCCACACCGTCCAGAAATGCGAGTATGGGCACCAGGGTTTCCTGCGGCGTTGACCGCACGCAATAGTGCCCGCCCCCTTCCAGCCGGCACAGCGTCGAATCCGGGATCTCGCGCGCCAGATCTTCAGAGAGATAGAAGGGAGTCATGCAGTCATCCGCACTGCCGACCACCAGGGTCGGACACGCCACCTTCGCACAGAAGGCGGCTGAGTCCCATGCAAGGACCGCTTCGGCGCGGGCACGGATGCGCGTCGGTCCGGGAAAGTTCAACAACATTCTCTGCTCTTCATCCAGCAACGATGCGCCGCGATCGCGCAGATCCCTGGGCGGGCGCATGAACAAGGTGGTGGTCTCCAGGTATGCCAATGCGCCCTTGGACTCGAGTGAATCCAGTCGCGCTTGGAACACACGCTTCATCCACAGGTCCGCCTTGGTCCAGCCCCCGATGAGGGTCAGGCTTGCCACCTGATCGGGGCGCCTTGCGGCGAGCATCATGCCAACCCCTGCGCCAGCCGAGTGTCCAATCACGTGGACAGCGTGACGCCCTGTGCTCTCCAGGACCGCCTGTGCGTCCTGGGCCATCTGCTCCATCGTCAGGGGACTGGAGAACGGTCCACTCAGACCGGTTCCGCGCTGATCGAACGAGATGACGCGGCGAGTTGGTGAAAGGCCCGCCCTCACCGGCTCCCAGAAGGCCGCCGTGCCGATGAATCCCGATATCAGGAGGACCGCCGGGATTTGACCTTCGCCCTCGTCATGAACGTGAATGAATGAGTCCGCGTGGGCGATGTCATGCGTTTTCATTTTTCAGCGGAGCACCGTATCCGCTTTGACGATGCCAGCCTGAATCATCCTTTCAAGTCCACCGGCCTCGACCAGACGCCGCGCGCCGGCAGGTGAAATTTCAACCGCAGGTCGGTCACCTGCGATGACACCCAGCAGCAGGCCTTCTGCATGTCCTTCGCCGGCATCCACGCACTCGAAGCGGCGCTGCAAGCCAATTGGACAGGCGATGAAATCCAGAGGCTCGAGCACCACGCCCTCCGTCCCGCTGTCCAGCTCCCACTCGACCCGCCAGGTGCCGTGCATCACGATGAACGTTTCTACAGTGTCATGCGTATGCATCAATACCCCACAGCCCGGCTTGGCCGCGATATACGCCATTCCGAATCCGGCGCGAATGTGGGTCACGGCCGCCGGCGCCATGTTGCCGAAGGGCGAGAACTGGCCCTGCCCTTGCTGGGGCTGACGAAAGCCCAGCACGTTCAGGAACGTGCGGCGACATTCATCGAAGAGCTCCATGTCCGGCACGCCCGTTTCACATCGGACGAGCGCGTCGAATCGCGCAACGCACTTGTGCATTTCGGCGCGTGACGGACGGATGACTTCAATTGACATGGTGCTTCGGTTGGTTTGACTTGACTTCGACGATTCAATCAGCACCCATCGGCCGGGACAATCAAGCGGTGTGAATGCGAGTATTCGAGCTGGATATGTCGGCGGGCTGGACGCGAGCGCTGTGACGAGTCGAGCGTTGCGATTGTCATCAGAGTCGCTGTATTTCGATATTGAAGTTGTTCGATGGCCATATCGGCCGCTTTCCGGTGAAATCGCATCGCCTCGCAGGGAGGGGGCCACGCGTGAAGTGCATTCAATTTTCGTTGAACGTTGCGGGCGCTACGGTGCCCGGTGTGTTGTTCTTGCCTGACCATCAGACCGCCGCTGTGCCTCTGGTGCTTGCTCAGCATGGCGGCAGCAGTGACAAGCAAGGCCAGGACATACGCGATTGGGCCGAGATCTTTGTCAAAGAAAATGGCCTAGCCCTGGCCGCCATCGATGGCCCGGTCCACGGCGACAGGTGCACCGCCGGGCCAAACTGTGCAAGCCGCGCTGAAACGGTCGCCGCATTTTTTGCACTCTGGAAGTCGCCTGGCAGTGGCATTGAATCCATGGTCGGTGAGTGGCGCGCCGCAATCGACTGGCTTTGCACAGACGAGCGAATCGACGCCAATGCGGTGGGTTGGCTCGGCCTGTCGATGGGGACCGCCTATGGCCTGCCGCTATTGGCCATCGAACCAAGGATCAAAGCGGCGGCGCTTGGAATGTGGGGGCTGTCATTCGAGAATTCCGAACGCCTCGCGCAGGATGCTGCCCATGTCAGCTGCCCTGTGCTGTTCCAGCAAAAATGGGAAGACGAGCTCTTTTCCCGCGAAGGGCAGATCGCGCTGTTCGAGAAGATCGGCAGCACGCAGAAGTGGCTGAACACCTACCCGGGAACTCATTCGCGGGTACAGGGACAGCAACTGAACGACCTCACGGGCTTTCTTCTTCGTCGATTGGTGGTTGCTGGGTGATCTCTGAGGCTTGGAGTTCACTGTCGCCCAGAAGTGAAAACGCCCCGGAGCCGTGAAGCTGCCGAGGCGTTACGAATCTGGTGGCCTGGGGCGGAATCGAACCACCGACACGCGGATTTTCAATCCGCTGCTCTACCAACTGAGCTACCGGGCCGTGAGCCGGCAATTATAGCAACTGGAAATGGGGCGCTGGAGTGCCCCCGCCCCTGCCCTCCCACGGAGGGGGAGGGAGTAAATCAAAGAGTCAGCCGCCGCGCTTGCCGCGCGACAGATCCACACCCAGCTGCTTCAATTTGCGGTACAGGTGGGTGCGCTCCAGCCCGGTCTTTTCGGCCACACGCGTCATCGAGCCGCCTTCCTTGGCCAGGTGAAACTCGAAGTAACTTTTCTCGAATTCATCGCGCGCATCGCGCAGCGGCTTGTCCAGCTCGAACAACTGGCGCGCCTGCGGGCCCATCTCGACGACGGGTGGCAGGTTCTGGCCGCCGGTCATCGCGGCTTCAACCGTGAGTTCGACCGCGGGTGAAGGCGAGACGCCGACGATGCCGATCTTGCGGGGCAGCGCGCCGCTGTTGCGGGCGAGGCCGGCTTCCACGGCCTTGAGCAGCTTCTGCATCGTGATCGGTTTTTCCAGAAACGACTGCGCGCCGATCTTGGTGGCTTCCACGGCCGTCTCGATCGTCGCGTGCCCGCTCATCATGATGACGGGCATGGAAAGCTGGCCCGTGGTGGACCACTCTTTCAGCAGCGTCACGCCGTCGGTGTCGGGCATCCAGATGTCGAGCAGCACGAGGTCGGGCCGTGCCCTGGATCGCGCGTTGCGCGCTTGTGCGGCGTTCTCGGCGAGTTCGACGTTGTGGCCTTCGTCATTGAGGATTTCCGAGAGCAGGTCGCGTATGCCCAGTTCGTCGTCGACCACCAAGATATTTGCCATGTTTCCTAACGCATGCCCTCGCGGTACTGCAGGGCGCTGTTGCCTAAGCCGCAACTGCGAATGATAGCGACACTTGGGCCCCCTGAACGATGCCATCGTCGATACGGTTTTTCAGGTCGACACGTGCGGCATGCTCATCCGCGATTTTTTTCACAACCGCGAGTCCCAGCCCTGTGCCTTTGGCCTTGGTCGTTACATAGGGCTCGAATGCCCGCTGCAGGATGTGTTCGGGAAAACCGGGGCCGCTGTCCAGCACGATCAGGCGCACGCGCTTGGAGGCCGGGTTCGACTGGGTCTTCACGGTCACCTCGCGCACGGTGCAGCCTTCGGTGGCGTCCTGGGCATTTTGCAGCAGGTTGTGGATGACCTGGCGCAGCTGCTGCGCATCGCCCATGAGGCGCGGCAGGTCCGGCTCCAGTTCCATCTTCACCGGCACATGGTCCGCGCCATGCGCGCCCTCGGACGCTTCCCGCGCATAGAGGGCCAGCACGTCCGATACCAGCGCGTTCAGGTCCACCGGCTTGAGTTCGGCCGCGGGCAGCCGCGCATAGTCGCGGAACTCGTTGACCAGGCGCTTCATCGCATCGACCTGGTCGACGATGGTGCGCACCGACTTGTTCAAGATCGCCTGCTCGCTCTCGCCCAGCTTGCCCGCGAGTTTCATCTCCAGCCGCTCGGCCGACAGCTGGATCGGCGTGAGCGGGTTCTTGATTTCGTGCGCGAGGCGCCGCGCCACTTCGCCCCAGGCCTGAGCGCGTTGCGCCGAGACGATCTCCGAGATGTCGTCGAAGACCAGCAGCATCGCATTGCCAGGCATCTCGGCGCCGCGCGCCACCAGCGTGACGATGTGCTGCGGCGTGCCCGTCGAGCCTGCGTTGAGCTCGAACGACTGCTGCCAGTGGTCCAGGCCGTGTTGCTTGCGCTCGGTCATGTACTCGTCGAACTGCTGCTGCACGGCCTTGCCGAATCCTTCCAGCGCCGGCACATTCGCGAGCGGCTGGCCCTCGTACACCGCCAGCGGGATGCGCAGGATGCGCGTGGCGCCGGGGTTGGACGTCCGGATGTTGCCGTGCTCGTCCAGCACGATCACGCCGGCCGTCAGGTTGTCCAAAATGGTCTGCAGGTTGGCACGCGCGGAATTCACTTCGCCCATGCTCTGCTCGACAGCGCCGCGCGCGTCGGCCAGCTGCTGCGTCATGTCGGCGAAGGACCGTGTGAGGCCGCCGAGTTCATCCTTGCCCTGCAGCGCGGGCTTGGGGCTCAAGTCGCCGGCGGCCACTTCTCGCACACCAGCGGCCAGCATCAACAGCGGACGCGCCAGCTGGTTGCCCAGGATGATGGCCAGCAGCACCGCGCCGATCACCGCCAGGAAAAGGCTGAGCGTGAGCGTGCCGATGTACATGCGGCGCAGGCCATCGCGTGCCAGCGCCCGCTCCTGGTATTCCCGATAGGCTTCCTGCACCGCAATCGCGTTGGCGACCAGCGATGCCGGCAAGGTCTGGATGGCTTGCAGCACACGCGGCTCGACGGTGAGGCCCACCACAGGTTGGGGAAGGATGGCCAGCGCGCGGATGCGCGCATTGGCAACGCCGCCGTTCGGTGCGGGCTCATCGAGCCCCTCGATCAGCGCCAAGGAGCGCTGGCTGCGGACGTTGCGCAACTGCTGCGGCGTGGGTCGATCGGGATTGAGCTGGAAGCGCGACTGGCCCGCGCTCGCGATCAACTGCCCGTTGCCGCTCCACAGGATCACGTCGTTGGCGGGCAACTGCTCGCGCAGTCGCTCCAACGCAAGCGGTGCCGACGCATCCGGCGTTTCGGCCATCTGGAGGGCGGCGGCGCGGGTCTTGTTGGCGAGGTCGTTGGCCAGCGCATCGAGCGTGGTGCGCCCGAGGTTCAGACCCGCATCCAGCGCCCCTTCGACCTTCACGTCGAACCAGCTTTCGATGGAGCGCGAGACAAACTGGTAGGACACCACGTAGATCAACAGCCCCGGCATCAGGCCGACCAGCGCGAAGATTGCGGCCAGTTTTACCAGCAGGCGGCTGCCAAACTTGCCACGGCGCAAACGCGTGAGCAGGCGCGCGGCCACCCAGCCGATCACCAGCAGGAGGATGCCGGCCACCACCATGTTCACGATGAACAGGCGGGCGTAGTTGCGCTCGTAGAGTTCGCGGTTGTTGGTGGCCTGCGTCAGCAGGAACATCAGCACGATGGAGATCGCGACGATGATCGCGACGCCCACGCCCACCGCCCAGCGGAAACCGCGCGAGCTGCGCAGCGAGGCGCGCGAGGAAGCCGGCTCCTGGGTGCTCACTTCGCGGTCTCGAAGACGAGGCGCTGGTTGCGCGCCACGCTGATATTCCAGTCGTTCTGGCCGACAGCGCCGATCTGGAACGGCCGCGGCAACTGGGACAGGTCGAGCTTGAAGCGGAAATCGACGTTGTAGCGCTCGTCCGGATCGACGTCGCCCGCCTCGGCAATCTTCCAGCGCGAGATGCGCTGCACCACGGCCAGCGCCTCATCGCGCGATTCGAAGGTCTGGCCCAGGGCCACGCCCGAGTTACCGACGGGCGTTGTCGACACCACCAGACGCCAGCGGCGCGTGAGCGGCTGGTAGGAAAGGCGCATGTGCCGCGCCATGGCGGTCACCTTCTTGTCGTACCAGTACCAGCGCTCGCGCAGCAGCGTGGCCTCGGCGACGAAGAACATCGGGATGCCCTTGGCCAGCGCATCGTCGACCGGGGGCGGCAGTTCGAACCGCACGGTGGCCGAAAGCAACAGGCCCTCCTCGCCGCGTTCGGCTTGCAACTGGGTGATTTCCGCGCCGCCGCTTTGCGCCCAGGCCGGCACTGCGACCAGCAGCACCAGGCACGCGGCCAGGATCCGCAACGCGCGCTCAAGCACCGGGCGCGGAGCCCGCTGCGCACTTTTCCAGCAGCAGGTAATGAAAGCCGTCGTGGTCACCTGGGAGATTGTCCCGGACGCCATTACCCGCAGCGCCGGAATGGGGCAGCAAATGCCCCGGCGCAGACCGCAAAAGGGCCCCTTTGTTGTGCGCAAGAAACGTTCGGGCCTGCCCCTCGCCTTCGGCCCGGAAAACCGAGCAGGTGCAGTAAACAAGCCGCCCGCCGGGCGCCAGGAGCGGCCACAGCGCCTTGAGCAACGCCGCCTGGACCTGCGCCAGTTGCGCGACGTCGCCCGGCCGGCGCAACCAGCGCACATCCGGATGCCTGCGCACGATGCCCGAGGCGGTGCAAGGCGCGTCCAGGAGGATGGCATCGAATGGCACGCCGTCCCACCACTTCGCGGGCTGCTGCGCATCGGCGGCGACGACCTCGGCTTGCAGGCCCAGCCGAGCCAGCGTCTGCGTGATGCGTTCACAACGCTGCAGCGAAATGTCCAGCGCGACGACGTGCGCATCGGTGATCTCGAGCAGGTGCGCGGTCTTGCCGCCGGGCGCGGCGCAGGCGTCGAGGATGCGCATGGGGCCGCGTGTCGTCATGCCTTCGACCAGCAGCGGTGCGGCGAGCTGCGCCGCCGCGTCCTGCACCGACACCACGCCTTCAGCAAACCCGGGGATTTCGTTCACGGGCGAAGGCTTGCCCAGCACGACACCGCTCGCGCCCACGGCCGTTGCGTCGACACCCGCCTCCTGCAGGCGTTGCAGGTACGCGGCCTGGGAAGACTTGCGAGTGTTCACGCGCAGCGTCATCGCCGGATGCGTATTGTTGGCTTCGAGGATGTGCTGCCAATCGTCGGGATGGTCCTGCTTCAGCAGTTCGATCCACCAGCGGGGATGATTCCAGCGCGCGACCGGGTCCGCGTCGGTGGCCGCAACCAGTGCATCGCGTTCACGCAGGAATCGTCGCAGGCAGGCGTTGATGAAGTTCGCCTGAGCGTGGGTTTCGTTGTCGCGCTTGGCGGCTTCGACGGCCTGGTCGACGAGCGTGAACACCGCATAGGGCGCATCGGATTCGCGCCAGCACAGCGCCAGTACCGTGCACAGCAAGGCGTCGACAGCGGGAGGCGGCGGGCGCTTGGCCAACTGCTTGCGCAATGCCTCCGCGCGGCCGAGTTGCCGCAGTGCCTGGAAGGCCAGCGCTTGCGCACCCGGACGCAGTGCGGCTTCGACACGCGGCACGGCCTGCGAAGCCGACTCGCCCGCGCGCACCGCGGCAACAACCTTCGCAGCCGACTGCAACAGCCTCCAGAGCGGCGCGGACTGCGCTGTTTCAGCCAACGGCGGGCCTGCTCGAATGCGCCAGCTCGCGGCCCGGCCGGAAGCCGAACACCCAGGCCAGCACCAGCGCCGGGAACTGCGCTATCGCTTCGTTGTAGCGCGTCACCGCCAGGTTGAACTGCTCTGTCGCGGCATGGGTCTGCAGCGCGAGCTGCGAGCGTCGCGCAAGCACGGTGTCGGGCAGGCGTGGGCCGGCGAGGTCGTGGGCATCGTCGCGCTCCGCGCGCTCCCAGGCCATCGCGAGAATGTCCCGTGCGGCGCACAGGGCAGCGATGCCATCGGCATCGAGGGGCTTGCTGCGCACTGCGGCCAGCGACGCTGCGAACTGCGCAGACGCCGCATGAAGACCCAGCCAGAACGATGTGGGCTCACCGCCCAGCGGCGCGGGTTGCGTGGCTTCAGGCTGCGGCAACTCCTTGCGCACCAGTTCGATCTGGCGCGCCATCTCCGCGTCGAGCGCCTCGAATGCGGCCTTGGCCTCGCCGCGCAAGCGCATCAGCCGGTTGTAGGCACCCACGGCCCAGAACAGCAGCATGGCGGCAAGGGTCCACGAAACGACAGTACTGGTCATGGTTTCCAAAAGAAAAGGCGCCCCGGCCTGCGAACAGGGCGGGGCGCCAGTTTACGGCTGAAAACCGGGGCTTACTGGGCGCTCACTCGGCAGTGGAGCCTTCGTTGACATCGGGTGCCACGGCGTTCTCTCCCACGCCGGCGAGCTCCAGGGCCTCGGAGTCGGCGATGGCGCGGCGCTCGGCCTCGTCCATCTGGTCCTTGGCCTTGCGGGCCAGGTGGTACGCCATGCCGGTGCCTGCGGGGATCAGGCGGCCGACGATGACGTTTTCCTTCAGGCCGCGCAGCTCGTCGCGCTTGCCCATGATCGCCGCTTCGGTCAGCACCCGCGTCGTTTCCTGGAAGGAAGCGGCGGAGATGAAC
>JBKJOM010000146.1:0-13381 GCA_046595775.1 Ramlibacter sp.
GTCCAGCGACAGGTAAAAGCGCGAGGAACCCGGGTCGCCCTGCCGGCCTGAACGGCCGCGCAACTGGTTGTCGATGCGGCGGGACTCGTGACGCTCGGTGGCAATGATGCGCAATCCCCCCTGCTTCACGACGAACTCGTGCTCTTTCTGCCAGTCGGCGCGCATCTGCGCAATGCGCGACTGCTTCGTGCCGGCGTCGACCGCCTCGTCGGCTTCCACCGCTTCGATGGCCTTTTCAACGTTGCCGCCCAGCACAATGTCAGTGCCTCGACCCGCCATGTTGGTGGCGATGGTGATCATCTTCGGGCGCCCGGCCTGCGCGACGATCATGGCTTCGCTGGCGTGCTGCTTGGCGTTGAGCACCTGGTGCGGCAGGTTCACCTTGATCAGCAACTGGTCGATGATCTCGGAGTTCTCGATCGAGGTCGTGCCCACCAGCACCGGCTGGCCGCGCTCGTAGCACTCGCGGATGTCCTTGATCGCAGCTTCGTACTTCTCGCGCGTGGTCTTGTAGACCCGGTCGAGCTGGTCGTCGCGGCTGCTGGGCTTGTTCGGCGGGACCACCACGGTTTCCAGACCGTAGATCTCCTGGAACTCATACGCTTCGGTGTCGGCCGTGCCGGTCATGCCGGAGAGCTTGCCGTACAGGCGGAAGTAATTCTGGAAAGTGATCGAGGCCAGCGTCTGGTTCTCGGGCTGAATCGCCACGCCTTCCTTGGCTTCCACAGCCTGGTGCAGGCCATCGCTCCAGCGGCGGCCCGACATCAGGCGGCCGGTGAACTCGTCGACGATCGTCACTTCGCCGTCCTGCACCACGTAATGCTGGTCGCGGTGGTACAGGTGATTGGCGCGAAGTGCAGCCATCAGGTGGTGCATCAGCGCGATGTTGGCCGGGTCGTACAGCGATGCGCCCTCGGGGATCAGCCCGAGGTTGTAAAGGATGCGCTCGGCGTTCTCGTGGCCCTGCTCGGTGAGGTGCACCTGGTGGGACTTCTCGTCGAGCGTGAAGTCGCCGGGCTTGGTGATGCCCTCGCCGGTGCGCGGGTCGGCTTCGCCCTCCTGCCGAGACAGCAGCGGAACCACGCGGTTCATCGCGATGTACAGGTCGGTGTGGTCCTCGGCCTGCCCGCTGATGATCAACGGCGTGCGCGCCTCGTCGATCAGGATCGAGTCGACTTCGTCGACGATGGCGTAGTGCAGCAGGCGTTGCACACGGTCCGCCGCCTCGTACACCATGTTGTCGCGCAGGTAGTCGAAGCCGAATTCGTTGTTGGTGCCGTAAGTGATGTCGGACCGGTACGCGGCCTGCTTTTCCTCGCGGGGCATGTTGGGCAGGTTCACGCCCACCGACAGGCCCAGGAAGTTGTACAGCTTGCCCATCCATTGCGCGTCGCGATTGGCCAGGTAGTCGTTGACGGTGACCACATGCACGCCCTTGCCGGCGAGCGCGTTCAGGTATACGGGCAACGTGGCGGTGAGCGTCTTGCCTTCGCCGGTGCGCATCTCGGCGATCTTGCCGTTGTGCAGCGCCATGCCGCCTTGCAGCTGCACGTCGAAGTGGCGCATCTTCATCACGCGCTTGGAGCCTTCGCGCACGACGGCGAATGCCTCGGGCAACAGGTCGTCCAGCGCCTCGCCCTTTTCAAAGCGCGCGCGGAACTCATCGGTCTTGGCGCGAAGCTGGGCATCGGAGAGCTTCTCGAGCTGCGCCTCCAGGACGTTGACGCGTTCGACGCCCTTGCGGTATTGCTTGAGCAGGCGGTCGTTGCGCGAGCCGAAGATTTGAGTGAGGAAGTTCTTGGCCATGGGCAGGAGCCGCCTGGTGCGCTCACGCGCTCGGCGGCCTTTGAAATCGAAAAGTTGTCGCTAGCGAAATGGGGCCGGTCCCGTCCAAAGCAAGGTCGGGCGGCAAAGCTGGGGATTTTACCTGCGGCCGGCCACTCGCACAGGCAGGTTGCGTCCGGCGTCCAGGAACTTCCGCGGATCCTGAGGGACGCCTTGCACCATCACCTCGAAATGCAGGTGCGGGCCGGTCGAGCGGCCGGTGGTGCCGACTTCGGCGATCTTCTGGCCGCGCTTGACCAGGTCGCCCTGTTTGACGAACACGCGAGAGGCGTGCGCATAGCGAGTCACGAGGTCATTGCCATGGTCCACCTCAACCATGTTGCCGTAGGCGGGGTGAATTTCCTGAGTCACGACGACCCCGCCCGCTGCAGCGAGGATGGACGCGCCCGGCTCGGCCTGGAAATCCAGGCCGGTATGCAGTGCCGAACGGCCGGTGAACGGGTCGATCCGCCAGCCGAACGAAGAACCCAGGTGCCCGTGCTGAACCGGCTGCTGGGTCGGGACCATCATGTTCTTGATCTTCTGATCGAACAGGCGCGACTCGAGCACGGTCAACAGATCAACGTTCTGCCCCGTGGCCTTGTCGAGGTCGGCCAATGTGGCCTGGAGCTCTTCCATGGACAGCGACCTGCCGGAAACCAGCGCGCCGCCTTGCGCGGGGACCTGTTTGATCTCGGCGGCGTTGACGCCGGCCAGGCCCGACACCCGCTCGCCCAGCGCCTCGAGCTGGACCAGCTTGGCCTGCATCTCGCCGAGCTTGCGGGCCATGGCATCGAGGTTCTCGCGCATGAAACGGTCACGCTGCTCAAACTCGTCCTTGACCACCAGCTTCACCAGGGCGCCGATCACGGGCCAGCCTTCACGGGCGCCCTTGAGGAAGACCCAGTGGTACAGGCCCGCAGCCGACAACATCAAGGCGAGCGAGAGACCCATCAGTGCGGCAACCAGCTTGGTCCCGCTCAGGTGCACGGCCCGGCTCTTGGCAAGCCAGGCATCCGTGATAATGAAATGCACGCTTTATCCCCTCATGGCAACTTCGTCCCCGAGCCCCCGTCCACGCTTGTTCACTGTGCAACAGGCCGCGCAGGACTCGCCTACATTGGCGAGGCTGGCGCAACTGGCGCAAGAATCGGGTGAAAGGCTCCGGTCGGTTGAATTCCTCATCCCTGCCGCATTGCGGTCCGCCGTCAGGGCCGGCCCCATCGACGGGGGCTCCTGGTGCCTGCTGGTGGACAGCAACGCCGCGGCCGCGAAGTTACGACAGGTACTACCTGCCCTGGTAACTCATCTGTGCAGCCGGGGGACGCAGGTTACCTCAATTCGGCTCAAGGTCCAAATAGCCGGAAAGTAGCCAGCGCCATGTTGCGCCGGGCGCGTTACATCGAGGTGAAAGGCTCGAAGCCGCCGTTACGAAGCGCCTTCTCGATCGGGTGCAGGCGATCGCCCAGGACCTGCAATTCCTTGAAATACTCGACACGGCGCACACGGTCGCGCTCGACGCCCAGCTGCGCACGCACGCCTTCGGCCTCGATCCGCAGCTGAGCGGCTTCCGCCTGCAGCTCCTTCGAGCGCTCGGGCGTCAGAGGGACGACCCTGGCCGGCGGCTGGCCGACCTTGTCGAGCCAGGACCCGTAGGAGCGCTCGCGCATGCCGCTACAGCCGGAGACCAGGAACACACAAAGGACAGTGGCAAGGAGTTTCATGTGGATGGGCCCGGCGTTGAGTTGGTGCCGATTGTCGGATTCGAACTGACGACCTACCGCTTACAAGGCGGTTGCTCTACCCCTGAGCTAAACCGGCAAAGGTTGGTTTGGATTCTATTTGACGCGCTTGAGCGCAGGGCGCGGGCCGCTGGGGGGGCGAGGCGGGTCCTCCTGTCCGTCACCATGGGCTTCGGGGCTGACCAGTTGCACGACTTTGGGATCGTCCTCGTGGGTGCCCGCAGCCGGCACGCTGGACAAGGGCGAGGGCGAGGCCCTGGCCGCATCCGGCCCACCGCCCGCGACGGGCACGGGGAACGCCATGCCCTGTCCGTTCTCACGCGCATAAATCGCGATGACGCGGCTGACCGGCACCATGATCTCGCGCGCCGTGCCTGCGAAACGGGCCTTGAACTCGATGAAGTCGTTGCCCAGTTTCAGCGAGCTGGTCGCATCGAAACTGATGTTCAGCACGATCTCCCCGTTCTTCACGTACTCCCGCGGTACGTGCACCGTGTCGTCGACCAGCACCGCAACGTACGGCGTGAGGCCGTTGTCCGTGCACCAGTCGTACAGGGCGCGGATCAGGTACGGGCGGGTGGACGTGGATTCGAGTGCGTTCATCGTGGCGAAGCGGCCGCTTTCGCGATTACTTGCGCATGACCTTCTCGGACGGGGTCAGTGCCTCGATGTAGGCGGGACGCGAGAAAATGCGCTCCGCATACTTCAGCAGCGGGGCCGCGTTCTTCGACAGCTCGATGCCATAGTAGTCCAGGCGCCAGAGCAGCGGAGCGATGGCGACGTCGAGCATGGAGAAATTGTCGCCGAGCATGTACTTGTTCTTCAGGAACACGGGGGCCAGCTGCGTGAGGCGATCGCGGATGTGCGCGCGGGCCTTCTCGAGCGCCTTCTCGTTGCTCTTGGCGGCGCGCGACTCGAGCGTGCTTACGTGCACAAACAGCTCCTTCTCGAAATTGAGCAGGAACAGCCGGACGCGCGCGCGGTCGACCGGGTCGCCGGGCATCAGCTGCGGATGCGGGAAGCGCTCGTCGATGTACTCGTTGATGATGTTCGACTCGTACAGGATGAGGTCGCGCTCGACCAGGATAGGCACCTGGCCGTACGGGTTCATCACGTTGATGTCTTCCGGCTTGTTGTACAGGTCGACATCGCGAATCTCGAAATCCATGCCCTTCTCGAACAGCACGAAGCGGCAGCGATGGGAAAATGGGCAGGTGGTTCCGGAATACAGGACCATCATGGTGGTCACTCCTTAAAAATATGAAGACACGGGCCCGCGGTTGGCGGCGACCGTGTCTTTGTCGGTGACGCGGTCAGTGAATGTTTTTCCAGTAGGCCGCGTTCAGGCGCCAGGCGATCACGGTGAAGAGCGCCAGGAAGAGCAGGACCCAGACGCCGACCCGCACCCGCGAATTCTGCGCCGGTTCGGACATCCACTGCAGGTAGCCCACCAGGTCGCCGACGGCGTGGTCGTATTCCAGCGGCGTCATCGCGCCGGGCGTGACCTGTTTCCAGCCGGTGAACACCTTGGTTTCGTGTCCGTGCTCAGTGCGCGACTCGTACTGCGGCTGGCGCTCGCCCTGCAACTGCCACAGCACGTGAGGCATGCCGACGTTCGGGAACACCAGGTTGTTCCAGCCCGTCGGCCGCGCCGGATCGGGATAAAACGAGCGCATGTAGGTGTACAGGTAGTCGGCGCCCGTGCCGTAGTGGCCCGAGCGCGAACGTGCGATCAGCGTGAGGTCGGGCGGGTTCGCGCCGAACCATTCCTTGGCCTGCTTCGGGTCGATCGCGGCCTTCATGGTCTCGCCGACCTTGCCGGTGAACAGCAGGTTGTCCTTGATCTGCTGCTCGGTCAGGCCGATGTCCTGCAGGCGGTTGTAGCGCATGAAGGCGGCCGAGTGGCAGTTCAGGCAGTAATTGACGAACAGCTTGGCGCCGTTCTGCAGCGACGCCAAATCGTTCAGGTTGTTGGGCGCCTTGTCCCAGGTCGGGCCTTCTTCATTGGCCTGAACGCCCACGACGAATCCCAGGGCCGCAATCAGCGAGATGAGGATTTTTTTCATTGGTGCAGTCTCCGCCTCAGTGCGCCGCGAACGTGATGCGGTCGGGGACGGGCTTGAACTCGCCCAGGCGGCTCCACCAAGGCATCAGCAGGAAGAAGCCGAAGTAGAACAGCGTGCCGAGCTGCGAGATGCGCGTGCCGATGGGAGTGACCGGCTGCACGCCGTAATAGCCCAGGACCAGGAAGTTGACGACGAACACGCCGTATACCCACTTGTGCCAGCCCGGACGGTAGCGGATCGACTTCACCGGGCTATTGTCCAGCCAGGGAAGGCCAAACAGGATCATCACTGCGCCGCCCATCACGACCACGCCCCAGAACTTGGCGTCGATGCCCTGCAACAACCCGACACCGGTGAAGTTGAAGGCGCCGAACATCCACAACAGCGCGAAGGCGGCCACGAGCACCGCGCCCTTGAAGACCGACGCGACGCGTCCCTTCACCAGCACGAGGGCCACCGCCATCAGGACGATCACCGACAGCGCATACATCATCTCGGTGGTGATGGCGCGCAGCATCGAGTAGTACGGCGTGAAGTACCAGACCGGCGCGATGTGGGCGGGCGTCTTCAGGGAGTCTGCCGGGATGAAGTTGTTGTACTCGAGGAAGTAGCCACCGAGCTCGGGCGCGAAGAAGATGATCGCGGTGAACACCATCAGGAACACCGACACGCCGAAAATGTCGTGCACCGTGTAGTAGGGGTGGAAGGGGATGCCGTCGACCGGGCGACCGTTCGCGTCCTTGGGGCCCTTCTTGATCTCGACGCCGTCGGGGTTGTTGGAGCCGACGTCGTGCAGCGCGAGGATGTGCGCAGCCACCAGGCCGAGCAGCACCAGCGGCACCGCGATCACGTGAAAGCTGAAGAAGCGGTTCAAGGTTGCGTCGCTTACGACATAGTCGCCGCGAATCAGCAATGCCAGGTCCGGGCCAACGAAGGGAATCGCGGAGAACAGGTTCACGATCACCTGGGCGCCCCAGTAGGACATCTGGCCCCACGGCAGCAGGTAGCCCATGAACGCTTCGGCCATCAGCACCAGGAAGATCGCGCAGCCAAAGATCCACACCAGCTCGCGCGGCTTGCGGTAGCTGCCGTAGATGAGGCCCCGGTACATATGCAGGTACACGACGACGAAGAACGCTGAGGCGCCGGTGGAGTGCATGTAACGCACCAGCCAGCCCCAGGGCACGTCGCGCATGATGTACTCCACCGACTCGAACGCCTTGGCGGCATCGGGCTTGTAGTGCATCACCAGGAAGATGCCGGTGACGATCTGGATCACCAGGACCAGCATCGCCAGCGCACCGAAGAAGTACCAGAAGTTGAAGTTCTTCGGAGCGTAGTACTGCGACATGTGGTCGCGGTACATGACCCCGGCAGTGGGGAAGCGGTTGTCGAACCAGGTAGCGAGCTTCTCAACCGCGCTGGCGTTAGGGGAGATTTCCTTGAATTCAGCCATGTGCGCCTCAGGCCTTCGAGTTCTTGTCTTCGCCGATCACGAGGCGCGTGTCCGACAGGTACATGTGCGGCGGCACTTCGAGGTTGTCGGGGGCAGGCTTGTTCTTGAACACCCGCCCAGCCAGGTCGAAGGTCGAGCCGTGGCAGGGGCAGAGGAAACCGCCCTGCCAGTTGTCCGGCAGCGAAGGCTGGGGGCCGGCCTGGAACTTGTCGCTGGGCGAGCAGCCCAGGTGCGAGCAGATGCCCACGCCGACCCACAGGTCGGGCTTGATCGAGCGCAGCTCGTTCCTGGCGTAGTCGGGGGTCGGGTAGGTCTTGCGCTCGGACTTGGGGTCAGCAAGCTCGGCTTCGGTTTTTTTGATCGATGCGATCTGTTCGGGCGTGCGCTTGAGGATCCACACGGGCTTGCCGCGCCACTCCACCGTGAGTTTTTCTCCGGGCTTGAGCGCAGAGATGTCCACTTCCACCGGGGCGCCGGCAGCCTTGGCCTTCTCGGAAGGCTCGAAGCTGCTCACAAACGGAACGGCGGTGAAAGCTGCGCCCACCGAGCCGGCGCAACCGGACGCGATCAGCCAGGTTCGCTTGCTGGCGTCCATTGGGGTGTCACTCATGGGGGTCCTCGAGGATGTCGCTTATTGGGGTCAACCCGCGATTGTAGCGGACCGTATCGAGCGAATTCAACGCGACAGGCCTTGCGCCGCAGCGCGGCTGCCCGATACTCCCATCGGTTCACAACAGGAGATGCGCAGCCATGGGGATGATGAAGGAATTCCGTGATTTCGCCGTTCGCGGCAACGTGGTCGACCTGGCCGTCGGCGTCATCATCGGCGCCGCGTTCGCCAAGATCGTCGATTCGCTGGTGGGCGACATCATCCTGCCGATCATCAGCCGCGTGTTCGGCTCGCTCGACTTCTCCAGCCAGTTCATCGTATTGGGAAATGTGCCGCCCGGCACGGTGATGGCCCTGGCCGACCTCAAGAAGGCCGGCGTGCCGGTGCTGGCGTGGGGCAACTTCGCCAGCATCATCATCAACTTCGTGCTGCTGGCCTTCGTCATCTTCATGATGGTGCGCCAGATCAACAAGCTGCGAAAAGACCAGGCCGCCGAGGCCGCGCCGCCTGCAGCGCCGCCGGAGGACATCGTCCTGCTGCGCGAAATCCGCGACTCGCTCAGGCAGCGCTGAGCAAACGGGCCATGCGGATCGCCTCGACAAGGCTCGAAGCATCCGCCTTGCCGGTCCCTGCGATGTCGAACGCGGTGCCGTGATCGGGGCTGGTTCGCACGAAGGGCAGCCCGAGCGTCACGTTGACGCCTTTCTCCACCCCCAGGTACTTCACCGGGATCAGCCCCTGGTCGTGGTACATCGCGACCACCACGTCGAACTCGCCCGGCACACCGTCCATTGCGCGTGCCCGCATGAAGACCGTATCGGGCGCGAAAGGACCGTGCGCGTCGATGCCACGAACGCAGGCGGCCGCGATGGCGGGCGCTATCGTTTCCACTTCTTCGTGCCCGAACAGGCCGCCCTCGCCCGCATGCGGGTTGAGCCCCGCCACGCCGATGCGCGGGGCACGGCCCAGCGCCCGTCCGACTGACTCGTGCGTAATCGCCAAAGTCTGCAAAACGTTGTCGAAGCTTACCGCCGCGATGGCGTCGCGTAGCGACATGTGGATGCTCACCAGCACGGTTCGCAATTCATCGTTGGCCAGCATCATCCGTACCGGCACTTCAGCAACCGGCTTGCGAAGCCATGCAGCGGCTTCGGCTTGCAACAACTCGGTGTGGCCGGGGAAGGCCACACCCGCCGCTGACAGGGCTTCCTTGTGCAGCGGCGCAGTCACCATCGCGGCAACCTCGCCGCGCAGCGCGGCTTGCGCGGCCCATGTCACGCACTGCGCCGCAGCACGGCCCGCGTCCTGGTGGATCGCGCCAAAGCGCACCGGCTGGGCGAGCCGCGCCACTTCGAGAACCGGCACGCAACGCGTCGGCACTTGCAGCGCCTCGGCCGGCACTTCGATCGCCGCGAATGGGAGATCGACCTCACCGGGTCGGACGATGGCATGCGCACCGCGTCGCAAGGTGGCCATGTCGCCCACCACGAAGCAGCCGCGCGTGACATCTCCGGCGTCGCGAAACGCCTTCGCAATGATTTCCGGCCCAATGCCCGCGGCATCGCCCATCGTGATGGCGATCGGTCGGTCGGTCATGCCGGGTGCAGCAGCTGCTGTGCGCTGGCCATGGAACTGCTTTCTCCAAAACACCATTGTCGGCGATGCCCCGGGTCCACAATAATGCTTTTGTTCGCTTCACGAGAGGGGCCATGGGTGCGCAGGAGTTGATCATCTGGAGCATGGCCCTCGGCGCCATCCTGGCGGTGGCCGTGGCACGCATGGCGGACCTGATCTCGCGTCCCGGCCTCTCGTCGGCCCAGGGCGTCGCCTACCACCTGGCCGTGTTCCTGCTGGTCCTGATCGAGAGCGGCGTGATCGCGCAAGCCTCCACCGTCAACCCGCGCTTCATGCATGCCGCCCAGGTCCTGGCAGGTCCGGTATGCATGGGCCTGGCCAATTTCTGGATTCGCGGGTGGCTGAGCGCCGCCCAGCGCGACCGCCTCATGTCAGGCTTCCTGCGTGCCAGCGCGCTGCTGCTTCCTGTCTTCGGCCTGGCCTGCCTGGCGCTGCCGATCGGCCAGCAATTGCCTGCTTCGGCCGCGCTCACCCTGCTGGGCGCCGTCGTCACGCTGTGGCTCACCGTCCGGGCATCGCTGCTGGGCGACCGGCTGGCCTTCATGATGTCGGCGGGCTGCCTGTTGACGGTGCCCTCGATAGCGGGCCTGTACGCAACCGCCATCAATGTGCCCATGAATGGACTGCTGGTTGCGCTGCTCGCCTCGTGCGCGGCCCTTGCCAATGGCATCACCGGTTTTGTGCTGTGGCGGCGCGACCGCCACGAGTGGAAGAGCCGCCGCGCCGACACGGGCAGTTCGTTGTTCGACGCCGTGACCAAGCTGGACAGCGGTGTTGCGCTGGTGCAGAAACTGATCAAGGCCCAGCGTAGGCGCCGGCGCACGCGGCGTGATGGCGCTGTCATCGCCGTCCTGGTGTTCAACGTCGAAAGCATCACCGAACAGGTGGGCACGGCGGGAGTGAACGACATGTTCATCACCCTGGCGAGCCACTTCCAGCGCCAGGTGGGCGTGGTCAATCCCGTCGGCCGATACTACGAACAGTGCTTCGTTTCGCTGGTGGAGACGATCCACTCGCCGGGCTGGCTGCGCACGCTCGGCTTGCGAGTGGCCAGCAGCTTGCGCCGACCGGTCGAGGTGAACGCCGCAGGCGGCCAGCGCGTCGAGGTGCTGCCCGACATCGGCGTGGGCGTGGTCCACCTCTCGCCGGGGCACCTGGACGTCGAAGACATCCTGCACGATGCGCAGCGAATGGCGGAAGCGGCGCGCACCATGCGGTCACGGGCGGCCATCATGGACCCTGCCACCGGCGAAGTCGTGCCGGTCGAGCAGGCAAACCTGGGTCCCCGCCGCCATGCTCGCGCGGACCTCGTGCCGCACGCCTGACGGCCCCGCGCGCAGCCGCCGCCCCCTACACTTGCGACTTACCAATCCAACCGGGCTCCCCACCGATCATGCGTCGCTTCTGGCTGTTCTTTTCCCAATCCGTCACTGTCCTGCTGGCGGCGTATTTCGTGGTCGCCACTCTTCAGCCGGACTGGATCGGCAAAGGTCCCGCAGTGACAGGACGCGGCGTATCGCTCATCGAGGCTCCGAGCACGCCAACCACGGTGTCAGGTCCCCCGCCTTCGGGCAGTTTCCGGCTCGCGGCCAAGACGGCTTCGGCGGCCGTCGTGAGCATCAACACCATGAAGGCCGCCGAACGCGGTCCACAGGCCAGTGACCCGTGGTTCCGTTTCTTCTTCGGCGAACAGGGCAGCCACCCCCAGGCGGGCCTGGGCAGCGGCGTCATCATCAGCGGCGAGGGCTACATCCTCACCAACAACCATGTCGTCGAAGGCGCGGACGATATCGAGGTCGTCCTGCAGGACAGCCGCAAGACGCGGGGCAAGCTGATCGGCACCGACCCCGACACCGATCTTGCAATAGTGAAGATCTCGCTGGACCGCCTGCCCGTGATCACGCTGGGCAACTCCGACGCGCTGCAGGTCGGCGACCAGGTGTTGGCGATCGGCAATCCTTTCGGTGTGGGGCAGACAGTCACCAGCGGCATCGTGAGCGCGCTGGGCCGCAACCAGCTGGGCATCAACACTTTCGAAAATTTCATCCAGACCGATGCCGCGATCAATCCCGGCAATTCCGGCGGGGCGCTGGTCGACGTCAACGGTCACCTGATGGGCATCAACACCGCGATCTACTCGCGCTCGGGCGGCAGCATGGGCATTGGTTTTGCCATTCCCGTCTCCACCGCGAAGCAGGTGCTCGAAGCCATCGCCAAGGATGGCGTGGTTCGGCGTGGCTGGATCGGCGTCGAGCCGGCGGACCTTTCACCCGAGTTGAAGGAGACGTTCGGCGTGAAAGCACGCCAGGGCGTGCTGATCACCGGCGTCTTGCAGAACGGTCCTGCCGCGCAGGCCGGCGTGAGGCCCGGTGATGTCATCGTCGAAGTGGCCGGCAAGCAGATCGCCAACGTGTCGGAGCTGCTGACCAATGTGGCGGCGCTCAAGCCGGGAGCACCAGCAAAGTTCAAGGTGCAGCGCCGCGACGACGCGATGGACTTGAACGTCACGCCTGGTCTGCGACCGAAGTCGCAGAAGCCGGCGCTGCAGCAGCAACAGCGCTGAAGGACGGAATCAATCCGCCGAAGCGGGCGCTTCTTCCGGTGCCTTGGTCGTGCGGATGAAGATTTGCGCGGCCCAGATGCCCACCTCGTACAACAGGCACATGGGCACGGCCAGCGCCAGCTGCGATACCACGTCCGGCGGCGTGATCACTGCCGCGATGACGAAGGCCAGCACGACGAAGTAGGCACGGAACTGCCGCAGCTTCTCGATCGAGACGATGTTCAGCCTTGCCAGTACCACCACCACGATCGGTACTTCGAACGCGAGCCCGAACGCGATGAACATGGTCAGCACGAAACTCAGGTAAGCCTCGATGTCAGGTGCAGCGGTGATGCTCTTGGGCGCAAAGCCCTGGATGAAGCTGAACACCTGCCCGAACACGAAGTAGTAGCAGAAGGCCACGCCGGCGAAGAACAGCAAGGTGCTGGAGATGACAAGCGGCAGCACCAGCCGCTTCTCGTGCGAGTAGAGGCCCGGTGCCACGAACGCCCAGGCCTGGTACAGCACCACGGGCAACGCGACCAGGAAGGCCGCCATCAGCAAAATCTTCAGCGGCACGAGGAATGGCGAGATCACCGACGTGGCGATCAGCGTCGTGCCCTTGGGCAGGTGCGACACCAAGGGCGCGGCGAGCAGGTCATAGAGGTGGGCCGGGCCGGGATAGACCGACAGCACTGCCGCCACCACGCCGATCGCGATCATGGCCTTGATCAGGCGATCGCGCAGCTCCACGAGGTGGGCGACAAAGGGCTGCTCGGTCCCTGCGAGCTCGTCGACTGGATCTGGCATCAGTTGAACTTTTGCGGGCGATAGCGCGCCACGCGCGCTGCCCCGGAGAGGGCCTTGGTACGAACGCCGCTACGGGCCTTGTACCACTGCGGGGTGGAACCCTGCTTCAGGCGCCACTTCTTCCTGGGATGCCGGTACTCCGGATACGAAGGCGGCTCGGTGAGCGCGGGCGTGGACATGGACATGGACATTGAGCCATCCGCGGTGCTCGCCGCTTCATTGAGCTGGCGCTCGATGTCGCTCACGCTGCCGTGGATGGACGACTCGACGTCGCGCGCCGCCGACTCCACGGTTTCCTTCATCTTCTTGAGCTCCTCGAGTTCGATGGAGCGATTCACCTCGGCCTTCACGTCGGCCACGTAACGCTGCGCCTTGCCGATCAACGCGCCGACGGTGCGCGCCACCCTCGGGAGCTTTTCCGGCCCGATCACGATCAGCGCCACGGCGCCGATCACCAACATCTTCTCGATGCCGAGGTCGATCATGTTGTCATGTCGCCCGTGCGCGGGCGGTTCACGACTTGTTTTTCGCCTCGACGTCGATCGTGGCGCGGTCGGCGCCGGGCTGCTGCGATGCCGTGACCTGGCTCTGCGTTTGCGGCGGAACGGGCGTCTCGGGGGCGGCACCGTCGCGCACGCCGTCCTTGAAGCCCTTGACGGCCCCGCCGAGGTCGGAGCCGATGTTGCGCAGCTTCTT
>JBKJOM010000275.1:0-3098 GCA_046595775.1 Ramlibacter sp.
TGCCGGCGCCGAAGCGTCGGAGGGCTGCGGCCTTTCGGTGTCGGTGCGCAAGGGCGAGCTGGAAAACGTCGAGCGCAACCGCGACAAGTCGCTGGGCGTCACCGTGTACATCGGCCAACACCGCGGCAACGCGAGCACTTCCGATTTCTCGAAAGCCGCCATCCACCAGACCGTGCAAGCTGCGTACGACATCGCGCGGTTCACCGCCGAAGACCCGGTGGCGGGATTGCCCGAAGCCGCTGACATCGCTGGCGAAAGCGAACAGCCCGACCTCGACCTGTTCCACGCCTGGGACATTGATAGCGAAGGCGCCGCGCGCCTCGCCCTGCAGTGCGAAGCAGCAGCTTTCAAGACCGACAAGCGCATCACCAACAGCGAAGGTGCCGGGGTCTCGGCACAGCAAAGCCACTTCTTCAGCTCGCACACGCGCGGTTTTCGCGGCGGGTATGCCAGCTCGCGTCATTCGATCTCGGTCGCGCCAATCGCCGGCAAGGGCGACGCGATGCAGCGGGACGCCTGGTACAGCTCGATGCGAAGCGCGCAGGAGCTCGCTGACCCGGTAGCCGTCGGCCGCTATGCCGCGGAGCGCGCGCTGTCGAGGCTGAAGTCGCGCAAGATCACGACGCGGGAATGCCCGGTGCTGTTCGAGTCGCCGCTGGCAGCCGGCCTGCTGGGTGGCTTCGTGCAGGCCACCAGCGGCGGATCGCTGTACCGCCGCAGCAGTTTCCTGCTCGACTCGCTGGGCATGCAAGTCTTTCCCGATCACATCGATGTGCTCGAAGACCCGCATGTGATGCGCGGCAAGGGCAGCGCCGCCTTCGACGAGGAGGGCGTGCGGACGAAAGCCCGCAAGGTGGTGGATGGCGGCCGCGTGGAGGGCTACTTCCTCTCCAGCTACTCGGCGCGCAAGCTCGGCATGAAAACGACCGGCAATGCCGGCGGCTCTCACAACCTCACGCTCACGTCCCGCCGCACAGAGCCGGGCGACGACCTCGACGCGATGCTCAAGAAACTGGGCACCGGCCTGTTCGTGATCGAGCTGATGGGCCAGGGCGTGAACTACGTGACCGGCGACTATTCGCGTGGCGCCAGCGGCTTCTGGGTAGAGAAGGGAAAGATCGCCTACCCGGTGCAGGAGATCACCATTGCCGGCAACCTGAAAGACATGCTCATGGGCATCCAGGCGGTCGGCTCTGACGTGTACAACTACGGCGCCAAGTCCGTGGGGTCGATCCTTGTGAATCGGATGAAGGTCGCGGGGTCTTGAGGCGCTGCTGAATTCGGACTGCCGGACGCAGAGGACGCAGAAACTACGCAGAGGACGCAAAAGAACAGCCAAGAAAATATTTTTTTGGTTTTCCTTTTGCGTCCTCTGCGAATCCTTTGCGTCCTCTGCGTCCTGCAGTCCGCCTTCAGCAACCTCAACCAGCCAAAGCAGCCTTCACAGCAGCACTGACCTGGCCCATGTCGGCCTTGCCGGCCAGCTTGGCTTTCACCGCGCCCATGACCTTGCCCATGTCGCCGGGGCCGGGGGTTTTTCCAAGCTGCTCACCCAGTTCGGCAACGATGGCTTTCACTGCGGCGGCGACTTCTTCGGCTGAGAGGCGCACGGGCAGGTAGGCGGACAGCACCACGACTTCTGCCTTTTCCTTGTCGGCCAGGTCCTGGCGGTTTGCCTTCTCAAAGGCTTCGATACTGTCCTTGCGCTGCTTGAGCATCTTGTCGAGGATGCCGATCACCATGACGTCGTCCAGCTCGATGCGCTCGTCGACTTCCTTCTGCTTCATGGCGGCCGTCAGCAGGCGGATGGTGCCCAGGCGCTCGGAATCCTTGGCGCGCATGGCGGCCTTCATGTCGTCGGTGATGCGTTCTTTCAGGCTCATGGTGTTCTCTTCGGCGTCGGGTGAAATGAAAAAAAGCCTGCCTGAGTGTCCCCGGGCAGGCCTTCCAGCGCGCCCGGAAAGGGCGGCAAACGTCTTTTAGTCAAGCAGCATTCGGAAAGAAACTCAGTAGAGTTTCTTGGGCAGCTGCATGCTGCGAACGCGCTTGTAATGGCGCTTGACGGCCGCGGCCTTCTTGCGCTTGCGCTCAGCCGTGGGCTTTTCGTAGAACTCGCGTGCGCGCAGCTCCGTCAGCAGGCCCAGCTTCTCGATGGTGCGCTTGAAGCGGCGCAGTGCCACGTCGAAGGGTTCGTTTTCCTTGACTCGAATGGTCGTCATGAATTCTTAGGTCTCAATGTGCCAGGCGAAGATCGAATGCGCCCGGCTAGGGATTCCCCACCTTTTCGGCCCAGGACGCAAATCCTGGTTCCGATGATCAGGCCGGCGGGGTTTGCCAGCAAAGCCTGCGATTATAGCGGCATGCCCGTCTCCCGCAAGCGCCGCCCTTAAAGACCAAGCCAAGCTGAGCCGCGCGGGGAGGAAATCAGACAGAATACACGGGTGCGGTCCCCACGATCCCCTGTCCCGCCTGCGGCGGCGGAAGTGCAGCGCGAGGTGCTCAGCCGTGCGGTGCGGCTGTTGGCCAGCGCTTCTGACTTCCGTGACACTTTGCGGCAGACCCTCGGCGCCTGCCTGCCCGCCTTGGGCGACTTCGGTTTTTTGGACGTGGTCTATGGGGATGAGGTGATCCGTTCCGTCGGCGCACACGAGGCGCCCGACACGGAAGCTTTGTTGGTCCCCGCCCGCTGGGTGCGACAAGCGCCGGGCGACCTCAACCTGTGCGCGCTGTCCTCCGGCGAACCCGCGCTGCATTCGGACATCGCCGATGCGTGGTATCGGCGCATCGCCGCCAGCGACGATCATCTCGCGCTGCTGCGGCAACTGGCCTTCCGCTCGATGATCACAGTGCCCGTGCGCTATCGCAATGAAGTGATAGGCGCCCTGACGCTCTTTATGGGCCGCTCCGGCAGGCACCACTCGCCGGACGATCTTGCCTTCGCGGCCGAGGTCGCCCTGCTGGCCGCCCCGGTGGTGGCGAACGCGCGCCTGGTGGAGCAGCATCGCGAAGCCGAAAGCGCACTGCGCCTGTCCGAGGAGCGCTTGCGCCTGGCCGTGGAAGCGGGGAAGGTGGGCATCTGGGACTGGGACATCGTGAAC
>JBKJOM010000134.1:0-30133 GCA_046595775.1 Ramlibacter sp.
GGCCGCCTCCCGCCGCAACGACCGGAAAGCCGCAGGTGCGCGCCCAGTCCACCAGGTCGCAGATGAGGGCCGGCTGGTCGCCGAACGCCAGCGAATACACGACGCCCGCTTCGGCTGCGCGGCGCGCGAGCAAGGGGCCGCAGAACGCGTCGGCTTCCACCGTCACGTTCACCACATGCTTGCCGTTGGCGAAGGCCTCGAGGCAATGGTCGACGGCCGCGATCGGGTGCCCGGTGCATTCAACGATCACGTCGATGCCGGGATGCCGCACCAGCGCCTGCCAGTCCTCGCCGACGTGCGTGGTGCCCGACTTGATCGCGGCATCGATGGAGGCGGCTTCGCTTTGTTGCGGAAGCCAACCAACGCGCGCGAGGTTGGCGCGAGCGGCAGTGGGCGACAGGTCGGCGATGCCGGCCAGGTGCACACCGGGCGTGCGGGGAACCTGCGCAAGGTACATCGAGCCGAACTTGCCGGCACCGATGAGGCCGACGCGGATGGGGCGGCCTTCGGCGGCGCGCTGCTGGAGCTTGGCGTGCAGGCTCATGCCGCCTTCTTCATCTCGTCGAACGGTACAGCAGTGGTCTGCAGCGCGCTCGCCGGCACGCCATCCTTCCACGGCAGGTCCAATGGGTAGGGCCGCAGCAGGCAGTCGTCCGGCAGGCATTCGATGGGCGCGAAGTCGCGGTGCGCGATGTACTCGGGGCGCTTGAAGCGGCGGATGTGGTTGGACACCGCACACAGCGAGAGGTACACGCTCACCCGGTTCCAGGGCGAGAGGTTGCTGCCCGATGCGTGCACCAGGCAGCTGTGGAACAGGATCATCGAACCGGCCGGGCCATGGGGCGAGACGATGCCGCCTTGCTTGCCGCCGGCGCGCTCCACCAGCGTGGCGATCAGGTCGTTGTCGACAGTCCAGAGGGGATAGCTGGTGGTGGTGAGGTCGTGCTTCGCCTTGACCACCCCCTTCTTGTGGCTGCCCGGGATGAACATCAGCGGGCCGTTGAACTCGTTCACATCGTCCAGGAAGATGGCAACGTTCATCGCGCGCTCGGTGGGCATCATGTCGTCGTTCAGCCAGGTGCCGTAGTCCTGGTGCCATTGCCACACATCGCCATCGAAGGCCTGCTTGCCGTTGATCTTGAATTGGTGCATGTAGAGCTGCTCGTCGAACAGGTCCATCACGGGCTGCACCATGCGCGGGTGCCGGGCCAGGCGCGCGAAAGGCTCGCTGTACATGTGCGCCGCGAAGTTTGTTCGCACAGCGTCCTTGCCTTTCTCGCGGACGTTGTAGGCTTCGCGCCGCGAGTACAGGCTGGGCACTTCCGCGGCAAGCGGTGCGATTTCCTCGCGCGTGAACTGTCCGGGAAAGAACAGGTAGCCTTCCCGGTCGAACTGTTCGAGTTGCTGGGCGGTAAGCTTCATCCGATGGCTCCTGTCGACGCTTTCTGGTCCAGCACGTCCTGCAACTGCTCGGCGAGGTTGTCGCCGGCCCGCTGGGCGTGCTGCTCGATGAGGCGCGAGGCGCGCAGGCCGTCCCCGGCCGCTATCGCCATCGCGATGGCTTCATGTTCGTCCCACACACCGGTGCGGCGCTTGGACAGCTGCAGCACGGCGCCCATCACCCGGCGCAGGTGCCGCCATTGCTGGCGCGCGGTCTGCTCGATGGAGGGATTGCCGGAGGCGCGATAGATCGCGTCGTGGAAGGCGATGTCGGCATCGATCATGGCCTTGACGTTCTTGCCGCGCGCTGCCTTGCGGCCGATCTCGATCAACCGTGGGTCGATCTTTGCGCGCCGCAATGCCGCCAGGCGCGCCGCGAGCGAGTCGAGCGCCGCGCGCACCTGGTAGGCGTGTGCTATGCCTTCGGCGTCGAGCGGTGCCACCTGCACGCCGCGCCCTGGCGCATCAACGACGAAGCCATCCTTTTTCAACAGCAACAGAGCCTGCAGCACCGGCTGGCGGGAGACGGACAGCTTGGCGGCAATTTCTTCCTGCGTGATGCGCGCACCGGGAGCCAGCGTGCTGTCGCAGATGGCGTCCAGCAGGATGCGGTAGACCTGGTCGACCAGGTCGGACGCGGGTTCGAGCTTGAGCAATGGGGTGGGCATGGAGGAAGTCTGTATACAGAATACACGACCCTGGGCAGTTTGCAAAGTCGCGCCCCCTACACTCGGCCCATGAAAAAGCATGATCCCGCCTGGCTCGACGCCATGTACAACAATCGCGCGCTGGTGCCGGCGCACGCCGAACACTTCCGCCGCTGGGCGGCCGATTCGGCCGACGTGGTGCGCTCGCAGCAGCGGGTGCTGGACGTGCGTTACGGCGGCGGCCCCAACGAGCACCTCGACATCTTCCCCGTGCAGGCGCCCGATGCGCCGGTCGTGGTGTTGATCCACGGCGGCTATTGGCGGTCACTGGACAAGCGCGACCACTCCTTCGTCGCGCCTGCCTGCACGCAGGAGGGAGTCTGCGTGGTGGTGCCGAACTACGCGCTGGCGCCGGCGGTGACCATTCCGCAGATCGTGATGCAGATGGTGGGGGCCGTCGCCTGGACCTACCGGAACATCGCCAGGCACGGCGGCGACCCGAAGCGCATCACGGTGATAGGGCACTCCGCGGGAGGCCACCTCGCGGCCATGATGTTGTCCTGCGCGTGGCCGGTGTTCGGCCGCGACTTGCCGGCCGACCTGGTGCGCGGTGCGCTGTCGATCTCGGGGCTGTATGACCTCGATCCGGTGATGCACACGCCTTTCCTGCAGGACTCGCTCAAACTCAGCCGCGAGCAAGTGCGCAAGGCCAGCCCCGCGCTGCTGCCGGCGCCGCAGGGCGGCGTGCTCTACACGGTGGCCGGCGGCGATGAGAGCGAGGAGTTCCTGCGACACAACCTGCTGATCCAGAAGGCGTGGGGCCAGGAGAAGGTGCCCGTGTGCGAGGCGCTGCCGGGCTTGAACCACTTCAGCGTGCTGGAAGACATCGTGGTGCCGGGGAGCCGCCTGAACCAGTTGGCGCTGGAGCTGGCGATCCAGGTGACTCGACGATAATTCGCCCGCGTGACAGAACCCATCGAACCCCTATCGACATCGCTGCCGGGCGCTTCGGGCAGTTGTCCCCATGCGGTGACCCTGTTGCCCCCGCGCCAACGCGCCGGCGTGATCGGCCTTGTCGCATTGGCCGGGTTCCTGCTGGCCGCCGCGTTCCTGTCCCAGTACTACGCTGGCGTGTTCCATTCGGATAGCGCGGCGCACCAGGTCCTGGCCCAGGCCATGCTGGATGAGCTCAGTGTCTTGCCGAAAGACTTCGCCTACGGCAACCAGCTGATCCTGTGGCGCAACAATCTGTTGATCGCGCCCGTTCTCGCCATGGGGATGGAAGGCTACCGGGCCTACGGGGTTGGGTCCTCGCTCAATTTCGCGCTGTTCTTTGTCCTGGCTTTCCTGTGCATCGACAGCCTGTTGCGCGACTGGCGTCGTTCATTGCTCGTGTGCGGCCTGTGGTTCCTGCCTCTTGGCCACACCGAGGCGGACTTCATCCTTGGCCAGCAGTCGCACCTGAGCTTCGTCGTGCTGTCGCTGGTGATCGCGATGTGCGCGCATCGGGCAGCCGATGGCACCGATCGCAAGGCCATCTGGCTGGGCGCCGCAGCGATTTTCCTGCTGGTGGTGGAAGCGCCCACGCGCGCCGCGATGATGTTGCTGCCTGTCGCACTGGCGGTCGTTGGCACCGGGCGTGCCCGCCTTACCCGCCAGTTCGGTGCCATCGCCTTCGCAGCCGCGGCTTGCGCTTACGCCTTGTCGAAATATCTGGGCGGCAGCCGCTCGGTGTACGGCGTCGAGCCCGTGCCCCTCGCGCCGTACGGGCACTTCGTGACCCGGATGAACGAGCAGCTCGAAGGCTTCGTCCAGTACTTCATCGGGTACTTCCAGTTCGCCGGCCTCACCTCGAAAGTCGGCTACCTGTTGCTGTATGGCCTGAAGGCGATTCCCTTGTTCGCCTTCGCGGGGCTCCTTGCCTGGATCGCCGTGAAACTGAAGCAGCGCCTGTTGCAGGAAGCCGGGGCTGAGCGGCCTGTGGCGCCCCTTGAATTTGTCGGCGTAGTGGGCTTCGTGGGTGCGGCCCTGGGCTTCTGGATGGTCGCCGGCATCGAATACGGGCTCGATGTGCGGCACTTCCTGTGGGCATTGATGTTGCTCAAGCTCGTGCTCGTGATCGTAGCGGTCCGCTTCGTCGCGCCGTCCGGGGCAACGCAATGGCCGGTGCTCGCAGCGGCATGTGTCGCTGCCTTGCTCATGTCCACGGCATTTGTGCGCACGGCTCTGCCGACTTTCAGGAAGCAGCTCAAGGCCGATTACCTCTCGCATGTGCGGCTTCCCTACGCCCCGCGCATCGCGGCGATCCTGCAGGAACAGGGTATCCACCGCATCTATGGCGAGTACTGGGAAACCATGCGGATGCAGGTGCTCGCCCGGCAATCGCAGCCGGCTGCATTGCACCTTGAAGGCAGCAACATCCGCTTCTTCTCGTTCCTCGCGCGCTCGAGCCTGAAGTGCGCCAGCGGCAACGTGCTTTACCTGCTCGACCCGACCACGCCGACCCAGGGACCCATCGCCACAAAGCTGTTGGCCAACGGCGGCCGCTTGCTCGAGCGCGTGAACGGCAACCTGGGTGTCTACATAGGCCCGCCGGTGTGGGACATGGCGGGATGTCCGTGACACCGTCCCCGATCCTCGTGCAGGCCGCGCGGTTCGGGCTGGTCGGTGTCGCCAACACGCTGATCGGCGGCGGCATCATCCTTGCGCTCACCTGGTGGGGGATCAACCCGTTCCTGGCCAACGTCTGTGGTTATGTCGTGGGCACGCTCTTCAGCTTCGCCGTGAACTCGCGCTGGACCTTCGCGTCGCCCGATGCCGGTGGCGCAAAGCTGGTGCGGTTCATCCTGGTGATCCTGGCCGCCTGGGGCGTGAATGCCCTGGTGCTCGCGGCTTTCATCCATCTGGGTTGGGGCAACATGGCCAGCCAGGTGCCTGCGATGATCTGCTTCACAGTGGCCAATTTCCTTGGCCAGCGGTACTTCACTTTCCGGCCCGAGGGGCGTTCCCCATGAACCTCACTATCGTCGTCCCTTGCTACAACGAAGAGGCCGTGCTGCCCGCAACGCTCGAGCGCCTGCAGGGCCTGATGGAAGGCTTGCGCGCCGATGGCCGCGTGTCGCCCGAATCAAACCTGCTGTTCGTTGACGACGGCAGCCGGGACCGCACCTGGGAACTCCTCAGTGCCGCGGCGAAAGCGGACCCCCGAGTGCGCGCCATGCGCCTGTCGCGCAATTGCGGTCACCAGCGCGCCTTGCTGGCGGGATTGATGGAAGCGCGCGCCGACATCACGGTGAGCATCGACGCCGACCTGCAGGACGACGTCGACGCAATCGTGCAGATGGTGGATGCAGCGCGCGGCGGCGCCGACATCGTCTACGGCGTGCGCCGCGAGCGTGTCGCCGATACGCGCTTCAAGCGCACGACGGCCGAGAGCTACTACCGGCTGCTGGCTGCACTGGGTGTCGAGGTGGTGTTCAACCATGCCGACTTCAGGCTGATGTCGCGCCGGGCCATCGAAGCGTTGGCGCAGTTCCGCGAGTCGAACATGTTCCTGCGGGGCATGGTGCCGCAACTGGGCTTCAACACTTCCGTCGTTTACTACGAGCGCAAGGAGCGGCAGGCGGGCGAATCGAAGTACCCGCTGCGCAAGATGCTCTCGCTCGCATGGGAAGGCGTCACGTCCTTCTCCGTGGTGCCGCTGCGGATCATCACCTTCCTGGGGCTGGTGGCCTGCGTGTTGGCGATTGGCGTGGGCCTGTGGGCGTTGGTGCTGGCGTTGTTCACCACCCGTACCGTGCCCGGCTGGACATCGACCGTCGTGCCTTACGCTTTTATCTCGGGTGTGCAGTTGCTCTCGCTGGGCGTCATCGGCGAGTACGTCGGCAAGATCTACATGGAGACCAAGCGACGCCCGCCGTACTTCATCTCCGACAAGGTGGACGCGCGAGACGGTTCGACCTGACGCGGTGAGCCCACCGGCGACACTACATCAGCAAGTGCTCGCCGGCGTTGTCGCCGCCCAGGATCACGTAGTTCACCTTGCGGATGTCCATCAGGCGCTTGCCGCCGGAATAGCTGATCGAGCTCTGCACGTCTTCCTGCATTTCACGCAGCGTGTCGGCAAGGCGGCCCTTGATCGGCTCGAGGATGCGCTTGCCTTCCACGTGCCGGTACTCGCCCTTGTTGAAGTCCGAGGCGCTGCCGAAGTATTCCTTGAAGAGTTTGCCGTCCACTTCCACCGTCTGGCCGGGCGACTCATCATGACCCGCGAGCATCGAGCCGATCATCACCATCGTCGCGCCAAAGCGCACGCTCTTGGCGATGTCGCCGTGCTCGCGAATGCCGCCGTCCGCGATGATCGGCTTGGTCGCCACGCGCGCACACCACTTCAGGGCCGACAACTGCCAGCCGCCAGTGCCAAAGCCGGTCTTCATGCGCGTGATGCAGACCTTGCCCGGGCCGATGCCCACCTTGGTCGCGTCGGCGCCCCAGTTCTCCAGGTCAATCACTGCCTCCGGCGTGCCCACGTTGCCTGCGATCACGAAGGCGGAGGGCAGCTTCTCCTTGATGTGCGCGATCATGTCCTTCACGCTGTCGGCATGGCCGTGCGCGATGTCGATGGTGATGTACTCGGGCTTGAGGCCCTCACTGGCGAGGCGCTCCACAGTCTCGTGGTCCAGGGACTTCACGCCCACCGAGATCGACGCATAGGCCCCGTGCGCGTGCATCTGGCGCACGAAAATCACGTTGTCCAGGTCGAAGCGGTGCATCACGTAGAAGTAGCCGTTCTGCGCCAGCCACAGGCAGGTCTTCTCGTCCACCACCGTCTTCATGTTGGCCGGCACCACCGGGATGCGGAAGCTGCGCCCGCCCAGTTCCACGGACGAGTCGCACTCGCTTCGGCTGGCCACGCGGCACTTGCGCGGCAGCAGCAGTACGTTGTCGTAATCGAAGATTTCCATGCGAAGCTCCAGAAGGGCTGTTGTTCAGAACAGCGCAGAGCGCTTGGATGAGTGGCCCGACAAAAAAATACCGGGTCCCAAATGCTTGGGCCCGGTGGTCGATTCTAGTCGGCTGCGGCCGGCGTGCCCGAATGCTGGAAAATGCCCAGCCCGGGCCAAGTTTGTCTATTTTACAGATTTTGTCTAAAATCACCGCATGCACACGGTTGCCGCTTCCCACGTCAAGCAGAACTTCGGCGAAGTGCTGGCCCTTGCCGCGCGCGGCCCGGTTGGCGTGGAGCGCCACCGCAAGCTGGTCGCAGCCATCGTGCCGCCGCACTGGTTGGCCCGGCACGACGCACTCGACGAGAGGCGCGCCGCGCGTGCGACCCAGCGGCAAGTGGATTCGAATCGGCTGATGGCACACCAGCAGTCCGGCATCGCACTGCTGTGCGCCACGCCGGCGCAGCAGCGCAAGCGCGTCGCGGCAGCCCGGCGCGAAGTCGACCGGTGGGAGGCACGGCAGCTGTGCAGCGCCGATTACATCGCGCGCTGGCGCGAGTGGCTCGCCTTGCCGCCCACGCAACTGGTGCCACGCATGTGTTCCGATGCGCAGGGCTGGGGCGTGGCCATGAGGCAGAACTCCCCGTTCCTGCTGGCAGGGGCCGCCGCCGCGTGAATCTCGAAGCCCTGTTTTCCCTGCTCGAAGCAGCACGCAAATTGTGCGGCCATCGCGAGTACGTCGTGGTGGGAAGCCTGTCGGTGCTGGGCATGGCCGAAGTTGCCGGCATTCCGCCCGACATGACCATGTCGATCGATGCCGACTGCTACACCGAGCGTGACCCGTCACGCATCTTCGACCTGCAGGCCGAGCTGGGAGAGGGCAGCGCTTACCACCATGCACATGGCATCTACCTGAATCCTGTGTCGCCCAAGTTGCCGACTTTGCCTGACGGCTGGGAGAATCGCCTGATCCGGCTGCAGCGCGGTGAGGTGGTTGCGGCCTTCATCGAGCCCAATGATGCCGCGGTGTCAAAGCTGGCCCGCGCCGAGCCGCGCGACTTGCGCTGGGTCCGCGCCGGCCTGAAAGCAGACATCGTCTCGATGCCGGTGGTCCAGCTGCGCATGCGTTCCACCGACTTCCTCGACGATGAAGAGAAGGCGGCCGCTGTGAACGCGCTCCAGTCGCTGGCAAAAGCGAAGTCCGGCAAGGGCCGCAACCAGCCTCAGTGACGACATCGGCTCTGCGCGGCCGCGACCATGCGGCCCCCGCTGGCATCTTCCACCCAGCCGACCACGCGGAGCCGCTCCGATTTGCTGCCTTCCGGGATGGACATGGACCGCGATTCGAACTGGCGTGGCGCCTTTCCCGCGTGCCATTCCAAGTGCAGCGCATTGCGGACGAGATTTCGTTCGACCGGCGAGCCTTCGGTGCCTACGGGCAGGGTCTCGACCAACAGCAGCCAGGCGGACCACGGGCCGCCGCCAGCCGATTGGAACTCGATCGATGCTCCTATGTAGCCGTTAAAGGCCAGGCCGTGCGCGACGCGCAGGCGCCGGCCGTTCCGCGCGACGCCGACCCTCACCTCTTCGGCGGTGGGCGACGGGGCGCGATGCAGTGCCTGCTGTCGCTCCAGCGCATCGCGCGAGGCGACGGCAGCCAGCGGTGCGTCCTCGCCGCGCGAACCAGGCAGGACCCAATCGATTGCCAGGGCGCTTCGCGCAGCCTTCGGCGTTGCCTCGTCGGCCCAGCACGTGGCGCAGTCGGCGCTGATGAAACGCTCCAGCAGCGCCGCTGGCGGGCGCACCCCGTCGCTGGAGCAGGACGACTGCGCGTGCGCGCCCACCGCCACCGTGATGGCGGCAAGCACGGCAATGCGTGACACTTTGTGCATGGGCGGGGTGCCTGGGCTTCCTACAATGGCCGTATGTTCCCAGAAGTCGCGGCCGATTCCCCGCTCATCGCCCATCTCAATCCCGAGCAGAAGGCCGCGGTCACGCTGCCGGCCGAGCACGCACTGATCCTGGCGGGCGCCGGCTCGGGCAAGACGCGGGTGCTCACGACGCGCATCGCCTGGTTGCTTTCCACGGGGCAGGTGTCGCCCGGCGGCGTGATGGCCGTGACCTTCACCAACAAGGCCGCGAAGGAGATGATGACGCGGCTGCAGGCCATGCTGCCGGTCAACGTGCGCGGCATGTGGATCGGCACTTTCCACGGGCTCTGCAACCGTTTCCTGCGCGCGCACTGGCGCGTGGCCAGCCTGCCGCAAGGCTTCCAGATCCTGGACACGCAGGACCAGCTCTCGGCCGTCAAGCGGGTGTGCAAGCAGTTCAACGTGGACGAGGAACGCTACCCCCCCAAGGAGATGCAGTACTTCATCTCTGGCTGCAAGGAGGACGGCCTGCGTCCCGGCGCAGTGGAAGTGCGCGGCCCCGATGACCGCAAGAAGGTAGAGATCTACCAGTTGTACGAGGACCAGTGCAACCGCGAAGGCGTGGTCGACTTCGGCGAGCTGATGCTGCGCAGCTTCGAGATCATGCGCGACAACGAATCGGTCCGTGAGCATTACCAGTACCGCTTCCGCCACATCCTGATCGACGAGTTCCAGGACACCAACAAGCTGCAGTACGCGTGGATCAGGATGTTTGCCGGCGGGCAGGCCAGCGTATTCGCGGTGGGCGACGACGACCAGAGCATCTACGCCTTTCGCGGCGCGCGAGTGGGCAACATGGCCGACTTCGTGCGCGAGTTCAAGGTGCGGCACCAGATCAAGCTGGAGCAGAACTACCGCAGCAGCAGCTTCATCCTCGACTCGGCCAACGAGCTGATCAGCCGCAACAAGACGCGCCTGGGCAAGAACCTGCGCACCGACGCGGGCCCTGGCGAGCCGGTGCGCGTGTACGAGGCGCCCACCGACCTGGCCGAAGCGCAGTGGATGGTCGAGGAGATGCGCCACCTGGTGCGCGGCGAAGATGCGCAGGAAGGCATCCCGCGCCACGAGATCGCGGTGCTCTATCGCAGTAACGCGCAGAGCCGGGTGATCGAGACGGCCCTGTTCAACGCAGCGGTGCCTTACCGCGTGTATGGCGGCCTGCGCTTTTTCGAGCGCGCGGAAATCAAGCACGCGCTGGCCTACCTGCGCCTGCTGGAGAACGTCAACGACGACACCAGTTTTATCCGGGTTGTGAATTTCCCGCCGCGCGGCATCGGCGCGCGCAGCATCGAGCAGCTGCACGACGCGGCCCGGGCGCAGAACACCAGCTTGCACGGTGCAGTGAAGGCGACCACCGGCAAGGCGGGCGCGAACCTCGCGGCCTTTGTCGCCAAGATCGAAGCCATCCGCGAGCGCACCTTGAACCTCACGCTGCGCGAGATCATCGGCATCGTGGTCGACGAGTCCGGCCTTGTCGAGTACTACAAGGCCGAGCGTGAGGGCGCCGACCGCATTGCCAACCTGGAAGAACTGATCAACGCGGCCGAGAGCTTTGTCACGCAGGAAGGTTTTGGGCGCGATGCCGTTGCCTTGCCAGTGGACGAACTCTCGCCCGGCATCCTGCGCCAGTCGCCTGCAAGCCAGGGGCTGGACCCAAGCCTGCCTGAGGTCAACGAGCCCGCGCCCGACTATGTGCCACCGGATGCGGAAACCGGAGAGACCCTGTCGCCGCTGGCGGCCTTCCTCACGCATGCGGCGCTCGAGTCGGGCGACAACCAGGCGCAAGCCGGGCAGGACGCGATCCAGCTGATGACGGTGCACTCGGCCAAGGGCCTGGAGTTCGACTGCGTCTTCATCAGCGGGCTCGAAGAGGGCCTGTTCCCCAGCGAGCGCTCGATGAGCGAGCGCGAAGGGCTGGAGGAAGAGCGGCGCCTGATGTACGTGGCGATCACGCGTGCCCGCAAGCGCCTGTACATGAGCTACTCGCAGACCCGCCTCCTGCATGGCCAGACCCGCTACAACGTGCGCAGCCGCTTCTTCGACGAGTTGCCTGTAGCCGCGCTGAAGTGGCTGACGCCGAAAAACCAGAACTTCGGCGGTTCGTCGTTCGGCTATGGATCGGGCTACCCGAGCACTCGCCCAGCGTTCAGCAGCGGCGGCTTTGGCAAGGAAACCCATGCCAACCCGTCCGTGCCGGTTCAAAAGGCCGCGCCTTCGCATGGCCTCAAGTCGGGCATGAAGGTCTTCCACACCAAGTTCGGCGAGGGCAACGTGATGTCGATTGAAGGGCAGGGCGACGACGCGCGGGCCCAGGTCAATTTTCCGCGGCACGGCGTGAAATGGCTGGCCCTGGCCGTTGCCAAGCTCACTCCGGTCAACTGAAGCCATTCCGGGTTCTGGAATAATTCGCCGCATGCCCCAATACGCCGCCTGTGCCGGCATCCTCGCAGTCGCCTTCCTCGCACTTGCAGCCCCGGCCGAAGCCGCCAGCCACCAGCTCGAAGACCTCACGTGGACCGAGGTGCGCGACGCCGTGCGCGCCGGAACCACCACCGTCATCATTCCCGTGGGAGGCGTCGAGCAGAACGGGCCGCACATGGCGCTGGGCAAGCACAACTTCCGTGCCGCGGCGCTGTCCGCACGGATTGCCGCCAAGCTCGGCAATGCCATCGTCGCCCCCGTCGTCAATTACGTGCCCGAGGGGAATGTCGCGCCACCGAGCGGCCACATGAAGTTTCCCGGCACGATCTCCGTCCCCGAGGATGCTTTCATGGCGATACTGGCGGGCGCGGCACGCAGCCTGAAGCAGGGCGGTTTCCTCGACATCGTGCTGGTCGGCGACTCCGGCAACTACCAGGGCCAGTTGGGCAGCGTGGCGCAGCGCCTCAATCGGGAATGGGCTGGCGGCAAGGCCCGCGTTCACTACATCGGCGCCTACTACCAGGCCGCCAGCACCGAATACAACCAGGCCTTGCGTTCGCGCGGCTTCACCGACAAGCAGATCGGCACCCATGCCGCGCTGGCCGATACCTCGCTGATGCTCGCGATCGATCCGTCCCGAGTTCACAGCGCCAAGCTCGCCTCATCGGGCGACTGGTCGACGACCGGCGTCGCGGGCGACCCCGCGCCTTCGACCGCCGCCCTCGGGCAACTAGGTGTCGACCTGATCGTCGACAGAACCGTTCTAGCGATACGGCAAGCCGTTGCCGCACGCACACCGAAGAATTGAAGGAATGACTTTGAAGGCCAACACCACCCTCGCGATCGCCTGTGTCACCGCGGCGATCCTCACCCACGTCACGGCCGGGGCCCAGACCGCCGGCGCGCCCAAGCCCGCACCGGCAGAGCCGCCAATCGCCACGCTGCCCGGCATGCCGGGAGTGCCCGATCGCAACAACCTCTACAGCGAGACGGTGGCCGGCAAGTTGTCGCCCGCCGTGGCCGGCGCGCTGGAGCGCGTGTATGTGCCCAACCGCAGCTCACGCACGGTGTCTGTGATCGACCCGGCGACGCTGAAGGTGGTTGATACGTTCAAGGTCGGGATTGACCCGCAACACGTCGTGCCCTCGTGGGACCTGAAGACGCTCTGGGTCGCCAACAACGCAGAGGGCCGCCGCGACGGCAGCCTGACGCCGATCGACCCGCTGACAGGCAAGCCCGGCAAGCAGGTTCCCGTCGACGACCCGTACAACTTGTACTGGTCGCCCGATGGCAAGTACGCCATCGTCGTTGCCGAGGCGCTCAAGCGCCTGGATTTTCGCGACCCGAAGACGATGAAGCTGGATTTTTCGATAGCCACGCCCCAGTGCCCGGGCATCAACCATGCCGACTTTTCCATCGACGGCAAGTTTGCTCTCTTCACGTGCGAGTTCGGCGGCTCGATCACCAAGATCGACATGGCCAACCGCAAGGTGGTCGGCACCATCCCGCTGACGCCCAAATTCGCCACACCAGGGGTGGTGGATGCCCTGGCGAAGGATGCGGCTACGAAGAAGCCGATGACAGGCATGAATCACTCGATGGGCCACTCGCACGGCATGGCCAACGGCAGCGGCCTGGGCATGCCGCAAGACGTGCGCGCGTCGCCCAACGGCAAGCGCTTCTACGTGGCCGACATGGTGGCCGATGGCGTGCACGTGGTCGATTTCGAATCGTTCAAGCAGGTTGGCTTTATCGCCACGGGCGTGGGAACGCACGGCCTGTACCCCAGCCGCGACGGCAAGAGCCTCTACGTGGCCAATCGGGGCAGCAACAAGATCCGGGGCAGCCGCGCGGGCCGTGGCAGTGTCAGCGTGATCGACTTCGCCACAGAAAAGATCGTGGCCACCTGGCCCGTGCCCGGTGGTGGTAGCCCCGACATGGGCAACGTCAGTGCCGACGGCAAGTGGCTGTGGCTGTCCGGGCGCTACGACGACGAGGTGTACCGCTTCGACACCAGCACTGGCGCCGTGGACAAGGTGAAGGTCGGGCGCGAACCGCACGGCCTCACGGTCTGGCCGCAGCCGGGGCGGTATTCGCTGGGGCATACAGGCAACCTCCGGTAGCTCCGTGTCGCAGCCGATTGACGCCGCCACCCCGGTGGCGCCACACTGCTGCGAACGCCTCACCCTGTAAAGGATCGCCATGAACGCCAAGCACCTGATCGCGGCCGCCGCCGCTACCTTCGCCGCTTCCGCCTTCGCCGCCGGGGGTGGTGGCGACAACGCGCTGGAGCCGCCGCCGCCTTCTGTCGCGGAGCGGCTGGACAAGGCGCATGGCTTCATCAAGGTCGCGAACTACAACGCTGCCATCAGCGAGCTGAACGTCGCCGCGCGTGAAGAGTCGCGCAACGCTGAAGTGCACAGCCTGCTCGGGTTTTCGTACCGCATGCGCGCCAACCCCGACCTGCCGAAGTCGTTCCAGCACTACGAGATCGCGCTGAAGCTGGACCCGAAGCACAAGGGCGCGCGAGAGTACCTGGGCGAGGCCTACTTGATGGACAAAAAGCCGGCCGAAGCCGAGAAGCAGCTTGGGGCGCTGGAGGGCCTGTGCGGCAAGGACTGCGCGGAGTACAAGGAACTGGCCGCCGCGATCGCCGGCTACAAGGCGAAGAACCCGCAGGTGGCGGCGAAGCGGTAACGCCGCGGGAGCGGGGTCATTCCCCGTCCCAGTAGTCCACGGCCTCGCGCTTGCGGCTCATGATCTTGAAGCCGCTGCCGAAGGCGCCGACCTTGCCCGAGTCCGGGTACTCGCACACCTCGGCCGGCAGCATCGTGCTGACGGAGATGTACGCGAGCTCCTCGTCGGAGTCGTTCACGATCTGGTGCGCCGTCTCCGGCCCGCCGGTCGGGCAGCAGATGAAATCCCCGGCGCGAATCGGCCGCGTCTGTGACCCATAGCGCAAGGTGCCGCGCCCGCGCACGATGAAGAACATCTCTTCCTCGCCGCGATGACTGTGGAAGGGGCAGGAACACTTGCCCGACGGCACCACGTCGTACGAGTAGCCCAGATCCTTGGCGCCCAGCTGCGGGCCGATGCGGGCGCTGCGCGACTCGTACTTGTCGCCCTGCACGAAGTGTTCCAGGGTCAGCTGGTCGATGTTCACGACGTTGCTCTGCTCGTTCATCGGTGCTCTCCGTGCGAGTGTGAATGGGCCGATTCTGCCGCGGGTGCGCAATCCTTGCCGCAGCTGCCCTGTTCCAGTTGCAGCGTGGTGTGGCGGATGCCAAAGCGCTGCGCGATCTCGTGGGCTGCCTGGTCCAGGAACGCGTCGCCGGGCAAACCGGCGGGGGCCACCAGGTGCGCTGTCATCGCGTTCTCGGTCGTGCTCATGGCCCAGATATGCAGATCGTGCACGTCGGTCACGCCCGGCAGGCTTTCGAGATAGGCGCGCACCGCGGTGCTGTCCACGCCGCGCGGCACGGCGTGCAGTGCCAGGCCCGTCGAGTCGCGCAGCAAGCCTCTCGCACCCGCGACGATCACCAGGCCGACGACGATCGTGATCGCCGGGTCCAGCCACGACCAGCCCGTGAGCAGCACGACCGCACCCGCGACCGCAACGGCCACCGACACTGCGGCATCCGCCAACATGTGGAGGTAGGCACCTTTCATGTTCAGGTCGTGCTCGTGGCCCCGGTGCAATAGCCACGCCGTCGCGCCGTTGACGGCCACGCCGGCCAGCGCCACCCAGATCACGATGGCGCCTTGCAGCGGTTGCGGATTCTGCAGGCGCAGCACGGCTTCCCAGACCAGTCCGCCGGTGACCAGCACCAGCAACAGCCCATTGGCCAGTGCCGCCAGGATGGAACTGGCGCCCAGCCCGTAGGTGAAGCGCCGGGACGGCGGCCGTTGCGACAGGCGTGCGGCGATCCAGGCCAGCACCAGGCCCAATACGTCACCCAGGTTATGCGTGGCATCGGCCAGCAACGCCAGCGAATTGGCCATGACGCCGAAGACCCACTCGACGACCACGAACGAGAGGTTGAGCGCGATGCCGATGGCCAGCGCCTTGCCCCACTGCGCAGGCAACGCGTGATCGTGGGCATGGCCTTGGGAGGGCCCGTGCGGCACGGTCACTTCACTTCATTTGCGTCGCGGGGTGCATTGAGCTGGGCTGTTGCTCCATGTAGCCCTGGCCATCCTTCACGCCCTTCTTGCCCATCATCTCCCAGGCAGTGCGCTGATCGATCAGCTTGGCGAGCATCTCCATCTCTTCGTCGGTGTGGTTGATGGCGCCGGCGGGTGTGAGGAAGCGGCCGTTTTTCGGCTCGGACTCGCCCCAGAACGACTGGTGGTACATCGCCTGCGACACGGTCTTGTCGGGGCCGGCCGCCATGTCGACGGTACCGTAGCAGTTGCAGAAGTAGCTGCGGAAGTTCTGTTCGGGCCGTACTTCGGTGTAGACACCGGTGCCGCGGATCCCGGCGGTGAGCGTGGGCGTGACGATCTGCCGTTTGCTGCCCTTGCCCCACACGCTGGCCACGGCGCCGGTGAGCATCCGCAGCACGCTCACTGCATTGAGCGTGGCGCCCCGATCCACCGTGAAGCGCGAGTTCTGGCGCACCAGGTAGGAGGAATTGCCGATCACGAATACCAGGTTGGCACCGGGGCCGGTTTCGATGCTGTCACCCGACTGGATGGTCTGCTGGCGCGACAGGCGCTGGCCATTGGCCGTGGCATCGCCGTTCAGCTCGACGATGTTGGTGCGCTGCTGGGCCTGCGCTGCGCTGTAACCCCCCATGGCCGTCCAGGCCGCCGCCGCCTGCAGGAAACCGCGGCGCTGGAACCATGTCACCTCTTGTTCGGTGCGGCCTTGCAGAAGATGCTGTGTCATGGGGACTCTCCGGGAGATGAAGAAAGGGGTGGGGGTGGGTTCTCGTCCGTCGCGACGAAACTATCACGAAAGGTGAAATAGATCGATGTGGAAAACATGGCTGCCATCAGCAGGGCCACGGGCATCATCACCGCGCGCGCCATCTCCGCTCCGCCGATCAGCCCGCCCAGCAGGCCGAATACCATGCCCGAGGCCAGGAAAATGCCCAGCCAGAGAAAGGCGTAGAGCAGCAACGCGCCCATGTTGCGCAGGCACGCCACCACGCTGAAGAACAGGCTCTTGACCGGCGTGACGCCGTGCCAGTGCACAAGGGCCGGTGCATGCCAGAACATCATGAACAAGGGCGTGTGCAGCGCCAGGGCCAGCAAGGTGGTTGGGTCGACCTCGTTGGGCTGCGGGGTGGGCGCCCCGCCGATGATCAGCGATGCCCCGCCGGTGGCCGCCAGCGATCCTAGCGTATAGAGCACGCCCAGCACCAGCATGGCGCCGGCCCGTTGGCGCCCCACCCGAAAGGCGCTGAGCAGCACCGTGGGCATCGGGAAGCGACCCTGCGAGGCCTGCTCCGCCGCCGCCATCAGACCCAGTGTGGCCGCCGGTACCAGCAGGCCGGCGACCAGCACGCCCACCACGGGCACGCGCGCCATCATGAACACGGCCACCATGTAGATGAAGAACAGGCCCGCCAGTGCCAGCGGCTGCTTGATGAAGGTGCGTATTCCGAGCTTGACCCATAGGATGCCGGTGCGTGCGGGGACGATGTTGAGTTTCATCGGTACTTACGAAAGGAAAGTCAGACTGGACGCAGCTATCTTGCAGCGTCCCGGGGCGGGCGCGTGCAGAATTTAACGCACGATCGCCCGCTGGCGGAGCACCCGCTCGAAATGCGAGGGGTCGTGGGGCTTGAGCAGCGAGGCTTCGCGCGGCAGGTGATAGTCCCACAGGCGCGAGATCCAGAAGCGCAAAGCCCCCGCCCGCAACATGGCGGGCAGCAGGCGGCGCTCGGCGGCCGACAGCGGGCGCTCCCGGCAGTAGGCGTCCAGGAAGGCCGAAGCCCGCGCTTCGTGAGGCCTGCCGGTCGGCAGGTCGATGGCCCAGTCGTTCAGGCACACAGCGATGTCGAACAGCCAGCTATCGACGCCCGCGAAGTAGAAATCGAAGAAACCGGTGAGCCTGCCGTCCTCGAACATCACGTTGTCGCGGAACAGGTCGGCATGGATCGCGCCGCGTGGCAGGGCGGCATAGGCCGATGAGGCGGCGACATGATTCTGGAAGGCGAGTTCGCTGCGCAGCAGGTCGGCCTGGTCGGGGTCGACGTAAGGCAGCACCACCGGCACCGTTTCGTTCCACCACTTCAGGCCGCGCAGGTTGGGTTGCGCCATCGTGAAGTCGCGGCCCGCCAAGTGCATCTTCGCCAGCATACCGCCGACGGCGGCGCAATGGGCGGCGGTGGGCTGCAACTCGCTGTGGCCACCCAGCTTTTCGACGACGGCGGCGGGCTTGCCCTGCACCGTGAACAGCAATTGCCCTTCCGGGTGCGCGGCCGAGGCGGTGGCGGGCTGCGTTTGCGGCTCGGGCACGGGGATGCCGCGCCGCGCCAGGTGCTTCATCAGGTACAGGTAGAAGGGCAGCTGCTGGTGCGTGAGCCGCTCGAACAGCGTCAGCACGTACTCATGTTGCGTGCCCTCATTGGAGACAGTGAGGAAGTAATTGGTGTTTTCGATGCCGCCCTGGATGCCGCGCAGCGCGGCAAGCTCGCCCAGGCCAAGCTGGCGCGCCAGCGCGCCGGCGTCTCCTTCCGGAACTTCGGTGAAGACCGCCATCTAGAACTTGAGCAGGTTCCAGACCCGCTGGCCGGCGTTGGCGCCCGAGCCGTCGCGGGTGTCCTGCGAGCGCTGCCGGGCCGAGTCCGGCGGCACGATCTCGTAGGCGGGCAGGCCCGACTTCGGCTGCACCGTGATCGCCTGCGTCTGGCCGCCCACTCGCAACTCGTCGATCTTGACCGCGTTGTCCTCGACGCGGATGCGCTCGATTTTCTGGTTCTGACGCGCGTCCTGCGGCGTCGGCTCCTGCACGAGCGGCGCGGTCTGGGCGGCTGCGGCGACAACGGCCAGCAGGGGGGCGAGGGCGAGGAAGCGGGGGAACATCAGGCCATTGTAGGGTGGTGACAAACCCCTCCCGGGCGGGCAGGCACAATGCCCGCCATGAGCGAGCAGACAAACGTGGAACCCAAGGTCGTCCTGCTGGTGGACGGCTCCAGCTATCTGTACCGGGCCTTCCACGCGATGCCGGATTTGCGCGCCATTCCCGGCGACCCGGCCAGCCCCGCCACGGGTGCGATCCGCGGCATCATCAACATGTTGCAGAAGCTGCGCAAGGACGTGCGCGCCGACTACGTGGTCTGTATCTTCGACGCGCCGGGCAAGACCTTTCGCGATGACATCTTTCCGCAGTACAAGGCCACGCGCAACCCGATGCCGGCGGATCTGCGCTCGCAGATCGAGCCGATCCACGAAGTGGTGAAGCTGCTGGGCTGGAAGGTGTTGAACGTTCCGGGGGTGGAAGCCGACGATGTGATCGGCACGCTGTCGTGCATGGCGACCGAGCAGGGCTGTCGCACCATCATCTCCAGCGGCGACAAGGACCTGTCGCAACTGGTGAACGAGCACGTGACCGTGATCGACACCATGAACGACCGCAAGCGCGATGTCGCGGGAGTCGAGGCGGAGTTCGGCGTGCCGCCGAAACTGATGGTGGACTACCAGACGCTGGTGGGCGACGCGGTGGACAACGTGCCCGGCGTGGACAAGGTTGGTCCCAAGACGGCCGTGAAGCTGCTGCAGGAGTACGGATCGCTGGACAACCTGGTCGCGCACGCAGATGAAGTGAAAGGCGCCGTCGGCGAGAACCTGCGCAAGGCGCTGCCCTGGCTGCCCACCGGCCGCGAGATCCTCACGATCAAAAAGGACTGCGACCTGGCCGAGCACATCGTCGGCCTCCCGTCGCTCGAAGACATTGCGGTGAAAGACGGGCAGGACACCGAGGCGCTGAAAGTTTTCTACGAGCGCTTCGGCCTCAAGGGCATGATCAAGCAACTGGAGCTGCACGACGTACCCCCGGAGCTGATCGAGGAACATCGCAGCCGCAAGACGGTGGGCGGCGGCACCGGCGGCTTGTTCGAGGAGCCCGACCTGTCGGGTGCGTCGCAGGCCAGCACGCTGCACTACGACACTATCTTCACCTGGGCGCAGTTCGACGAGTGGATGGCGCGGCTGGAATCCGCGGAACTGTCGGCGGTTGACACCGAGACCTCGTCGCTGGACGAGATGGTGGCCGAGATCATCGGTGTCTCGTTCTCGATCAAGCCCGGTGAAGCGGCTTACATCCCGCTGGCACACAGCTACGGCGATGCGCCCGAACAATTGCCGCGGGATGAAGTGCTGGCGAAGATGAAGCCCTGGCTGGAGAATCCCGCGAAGAAAAAGCTGGGCCAGCACATCAAGTACGACCGCCATGTGTTCGCCAATCACGGCATCGAAGTGCAGGGTTACCAGCACGACACCATGTTGCAAAGCTATGTGCTCGAAGTGCACAAGCCGCATGGCCTTGCGAGCCTGGCCGAGCGCCACCTCGGGCGCGCCGGAATCGACTACGAAACCATCACCGGCAAGGGCGCGCACCAGATCCCGTTTGCGCAAGTGGCGGTGGACAAGGCGGCCGAATATTCCTGCGAGGACTCGGACCAGACCCTGGACGTGCACCTGGCCCTGTGGCCCAAGGTGCAGGCCGACAGCAAGCTGGCCTTCATCTACGACCTGGAGATGAAGAGCAGCGAAGGTTTGTACCGCATCGAGCGCAACGGCGTGCTGATCGACGGTGCGATGCTGGGCAGGCAGAGTGCAGAACTGGGCCAGCGAATGATGCAGCTCGAGCGCGAGGCGCACGAACTGGCGGGCCAACCCTTCAACCTGGGATCGCCCAAGCAGATCGGCGAAATCCTCTTCACCAAGCTGGGCCTGCCGGTCAAGAAGAAGACCGCCAGCGGCGCACCGAGCACCGACGAAGAAGTGCTGGAAGAACTGGCGCAGGACTATCCCTTGCCCGCCAAGTTGCTGGAGCACCGGGGCCTGTCCAAACTCAAGGGCACGTACACCGACAAATTGCCGCTGATGACGCACCCGACGACGGGCCGCGTGCACACGCACTATGCGCAGGCCGTTGCGATCACCGGGCGCCTGTCGAGCAACGACCCCAACCTGCAGAACATCCCGGTCAAGACGGCCGAAGGGCGGCGCGTGCGCGAAGCCTTCATCGCGCCGCCGGGCCACCAGATCGCCAGCGCCGACTACAGCCAGATCGAGCTGCGCATCATGGCGCACCTGTCCCAAGACGAGGCGCTATCGCGGGCTTTTCGGGAAGGCATGGACGTGCACCGCGCTACGGCGGCGGAAGTGTTCGGCGTGACGCCCGAGCAGGTGAACAGCGAGCAGCGCCGCTACGCGAAGGTGATCAACTTCGGGCTGATCTACGGCATGAGCAGCTTTGGCCTGGCGCGCAACCTGGGCATCGACAACACCGCGGCCAAGAACTACATCCAGCGTTATTTCGAGCGCTACCCCGGCGTGAAGAACTACATGGACGAAACCCGCATGTCGGCCAAGAGCAAGGGCTATGTAGAGACTGTGTTCGGCCGCCGCCTGTACCTGCCCGAGATCAATTCACCCAATGGCCCGCGGCGCGGCAGCGCGGAGCGCCAGGCCATCAACGCGCCGATGCAAGGCACCGCTGCCGACCTGATCAAGCTGTCGATGGTGAAGGTGCAGGACGTGATCGACGAGCAGCAGCGCAAGACGAAGATGATCATGCAGGTGCACGATGAACTGGTGTTCGAGGTGCCCGACGACGAGGTGGAGTGGGTGCGCGTGGAGATTCCGAAGCTGATGGCCGGCGTGGCTGAAATGAACGTGCCCCTGCTCGCTGAGATAGGCATCGGCGGCAACTGGGAAGAGGCGCACTGAAGGTCCAGGAGCAACCACCCCAATCGGCAACATCGTTGAATGTTTTGGAAGCGCATGCACCACCCTTTTAAACACTGTCGCGACTTACGTCCACTTCAGGAGTTCATATGAAAATCCAGTCACTAGGGCATGTGGTGGTCAAGGTGCGCAACCAGGAACGCGCCGAAGCCTTCTATAACGGGCTTCTCAAGCTTCCGATTGCCGCACGAATGCCTTCGCTCTCGATGACGTTTTTCACTCTGGGCAACCATCACGACTTTGCGATCGCGGCGGTCGGCGACGAAGCGCCTGACGCACCCCCGGACTCTCCAGGCCTACTCCACGTCGCCTTCAAGATCGGCACCCTGACTGAAGAACTCCGGGAGGCGAAGTTGCACCTCGAGGCGGCAGGCGTCGAGGCCGTTGCCCGTGATCACGGGGTGAGCAAATCCATTTACTGCAAAGACCCCGATGGCAATACCATAGAGTTGTACATAGATGCCTCGGACGTCTGGAAGCGACATCCGGAAGCGGTGGCCCAAGTCGCCCCGCTTGCTCTTTAGACTGGTGTTTGAGGTGCCCGATGACAGACGTGCTCAGCCACAAGGTTGTGTGCTGCTGCTCGCCCGTTCCGAAGAATGGATTCGCACATGTTTCTGAACTCTCACGATGCAGACTTGTTTGTCACCTCGTTTGGCAGCGGTCCTCGAACAATCGTTGCGCATGGCGGCTGGGTGGGAAGTGGCGAATTGTGGCAACAGCCTTTCGAGGATATGAGCCGTAGATGGCGCACTGTCACTTACGACCATCGCGGGACTGGGGCAACAGTGAATCGCGCGGAGACCATAACATTCGAGTTACTGGTGAACGACCTCTTCCGCGTTCTTGATGCACTCGAGATCAATTCCTGTGTGCTGGCCGGTGAGTCGTCAGGTGCCTTCGTTGTACTCGAAGCCGCGCTGCGTCAGCCGAAGCGATTCACTGGTCTTGTGCTGGTGGATGGACGCTATCAAGGCGGCAAGAGCCCGGGGGCCACGCGCTTCATTGAAGGCTGCAAGACCAACTTTGCAGCCACTATGGAGATGTTCGTCAACGCGTGTACGCCGGAAGAAAACTGCGCAGCCGAGCGTCGCTGGGGAAAGCAAATCGTGATGCGCTCCGATGGTCCTTCCGCGGTGCAACTGATGGAGTGCTTGGAGCCGGTCCAGCTTGAGCACCGCATCAGTCAAATTCAAATACCCACGCTTCTGATCCACGGTAGCCGTGACATCATCACTCCAGTAGCAAGCTCGCAGAACCTAGCGCAGTTGCTCCCGACGAGCAAGCTTGTCGTTATCGAAGGCGCAGGTCACGTTCCAACCGTAACTCGTCCCCGCGAGGTCGTAAGCGCGATCGAAGAGTTCTTCGCTGTTATATAGCCATACAAAGCAGGAATGCGGTGACGCCTGACCCTTTCATCGAGGGGATTTCCACGAGCGGGCTTCGCCCACCTGTGGACGTCCCTCATGTCGAACGTTATGGCGCTAGTAGTGATACCGAAGCTGTGCGATCAGCAGCGCCGCCCGCTCGGGCATGTAGACCATACGGTGTTCATCAGTGATCCGGCGAGACCAATAGCCGGCCAGCGCATGTTTCAGCGGCTCAGGTTTTCCAATACCGGTGAAAGGTTCGCGCATCGTCTTCTCAATCAGCTCGCTGATGCGCTTCGCCATGCGCTTGTCCTGCTGTTGCCAGTACACGTAGTCTTCGCAGGCCTGCTCGGCAAACACCAGCTTCACTTGGCCAGCTTTCGTACCTTACCCTTGCCCGCCTCCAGTTCCTTCAATGCTGAAAGCAGCCGCCGCGCATTCGCGGGGTTGCGCAGCAGGTACGCTGTCTCCTCGAGGGATTTGAAATCGTCCAACGCCAGCATGACGACAGACTGCTCGCCGCTGCGCGTGATGATGAGTGCCTCGTGGTCATTGCACACCCGGTCCATGGTCTTGGCCAGGTTGGCACGGGCGGAGGTGTAGGTAATGGCGTCCATGGTAGCGGTCCTGCTGCCTATGTACGGGAAATTGTACATGTTTTCCGGGGGTTGTCTTGGGCGCGCCATAACGGGTCGCTCAACACGGCGGGCCGGTCAGCGCTACGCGTCAGACACGGCGCTACACTGGCACTCCGACTTCAACCGAGAGGGGATGAGAATGCGAACTTCACTGCAAAGCTTACGCACGCTGGCTACGCTGAGATCTCTCATACTGGGTACGCTGGCGATCTCAGTCTTCGGTACAGCAATCGCCCAGTCGCCATCACCTCGGTCGGAGGCGCCCACTTTCAAGGTTGGAGATCGCTGGAAATCGGAGCAACGAGATCGTCGTACAGGACTCAAAGAATCCGATTGGGTTCGGTCGATTACAGCGGTTTCGGCAACTCAAATTGAGGGGCTGGAGAACGATGGCAAACTTGTTATGACGCCTGAGTTGGCTGTCATCGAGTCACCAACAGTGATCATTTCCGGCGAAGCCAAGGCGCTCAGCTTTCCGCTTGAGGTCGGGAAGAAGTGGGACTACAAGTACAGCTTCCGAAACAAGGTCAGCGGCGTCACCGCCCGATGGCAACTTGAGTCCAGTGTGGTCGCGCATGAGAAAGTCAAGGTGCCAGCCGGCGAGTTCGATGCCTTCAAGATTCAGGCGAGGGGCTTCTGGAACAATGAATCCACAGGTCGCAATGGTCGAATGCAAATTACGCACTGGTATGCGCCTACGGCTCGAGCCATTGTGAAGACCGAATATGAGGATGGGTTCAACAACTGGGTTCGTGAAGTCACTGAGTTTCAATTGCAGCCATAGAGATCAATGGCGATTGCTGCTCGCACGATGACGCCGGCGCGCCAGGCCGCCGGCCTCCTGGGCTGGCTTGCGTTGACGTTTGCCACTGCCGCAATCGGCGCGTTTGCGTCGGTGAACGCAGGCACGTTCTACAGCACGCTGGCTCGCCCCTCGTGGGCGCCGCCCGGTTGGCTCTTCGGTCCTGTGTGGTCAGTCCTGTATGCCCTCATGGCCGTTGCTGCGTGGCTGGTCTGGCGGGTGCGCGGTTTCCCCGGTGCCCGGGGCGCCTTGGCCCTCTTCATCGCCCAGCTGGCGGTCAACGCCTTGTGGAGTTGGTTGTTTTTCGCTTGGCACCAGGGCGGCCTGGCAACTGTCGAGGTCCTGATTCTGTGGGGCTTGATCGCCGCCACCATCCTTTCGTTCCGGCGCATCAGCAAGCTGGGCGCGGCCTTGCTGGCGCCCTACCTGGCGTGGGTCACGTTCGCTTCTGCGCTGACATTCACTGTCTGGCAGCTCAATCCCGGCCCGCTCTGACGCGCCCCGAAGCGCGGCGCTTTATGATCCCGCCCTGCCCCCTTTGCTCCTGACTCTCATGAACATCTACCAGCGTATCGCCGACGCGGCGCTCCAGCTGCTTCCCTCGAAGCCCACCAAGCTCGTCGTTTACTGCGAAGCCGTCGCCGGCGGCATCTCCGCCGATTTGTTCTACCACCTGCCCAACGACCGCGTGGCGCGCGTGCGCAAGGGCACCCCGGCGTTTTGCGGGCTGTTGGGCGAGTTCTGGCGCGACGGTGACGGCGAAAAAGTGGCGCCCCGGTCGTGGGGCGCCATGCACTTCCTGGTGGAGAACGACAACTTCGATGCCAGCCTGGTCTATCCGGATGAATTCATGCCCGGGCAGGACCTGGCCGACCGCCGTTCGGTCGTGGTCAAGGAACACTTCCCCGGACTGGATGTGCTCTGACATGGCGGCCGCCAACGAGCTGCAGGTCGAAGTGGCGCGCATGGCCGATGAGGCCTACGAAATGGTGCGCGCTCTGACCGGCCACTTGCTGGATTTCTCGGAAGCCAGTCTCGGGCTGGTCGAAGACACGTTGAACGCTTCGTCAGCGCATTTCAAGAACCTGACCGGTGACCAGGCCACCCGCCTCGCGCAGCGCATGGGCTGCTACATCCTTGAAGTGGCAAGGCGCCAGTTCGGCGGCACTTACCACTGGGCCCCAGACCACGGCCAGCCGGTGCTGGTGGTGGGCGAGCCGGTCTACTTCGTCGGGATCATGGCCTGGAACCGCGTCGGCCTGCGGCTGGCCGGTGACCCGGGCGAGAATATTTTGCTCCTCTTCGCGCGCTTCGCGGAGGCGGTGCGGAGCGGCGCGCCCGGCACGCGCACTTTGTTCGTCTGAGTGCAGCCGCCCGCACGGCTGGGGGCGATGCTGGCGCAGAAGCAAGCGATCAGCCGATAGGCTCGAGCCGTGGGGCATGCAAACGCACGCCGATGCCGGTCTTGCCCTCGCTGAAGTGCTCAATACGCACGATCTCGCCATCGGCCGAGAGCTTCATCCCAGCCTCGACAATTTCCATTTCCACCCGCACCGTACCGCGCAGCACGTTGCGGCCATCGACTTCGATGTACATGCCCGACGAACTGACGTTGCGCGCGAGCGCGATGGTTTCGCCGCTGAGCTTGACGGGCAGTGATACGGGCTGTCGGGGTTCACGACGGAGTTCCTGGAACATGCCTTAGCGTCGTGCACCGGCGGGGGCTGCTGTGTGGTAATTCGCGGGTGGCTTTCGTAGGACAGGGGCCTGAGCCCACACGCCGCTTAACCGCAGCGCGCGGTCGCGACGCGATCGAATGCGTCCAGCTGCAGCGTGAGGCGCTGCTCGTCGAAGTCCATGGTCATCATCTGGCCCGGTCGCACCACCCGCACGCGCTGCGCACCGGAGCGCGTGCGGGCCTGTTCGGTGAGTGCGGCGTCGAGCAACTTGCCGACCGCGAATTGTGCGGCATCCGCATTGCAAGTGCCGACTGGCGCCGAGGCCGTGGCGGGTGCGATAGCTGGCGCGGGAGCGAGGGGAGGGGGGGAAGGCATCGGAGGCGGCTGCTGGATGCACGCCACTGAACTGGCCAGTGCGGCCAGGGCAGTGGCGGCATGCCGCATTTTCATGGGGGACCATTGTGCGCCGGTGCCCGGCGCTGGGGAATTTCCTTGTGTCGGCTTAGGCAATCGCCCTAAAGCCAGGGTGCGCGGCGGGCGAACAATGCCTCATCCCCTGCAAAGAAAGCGAGCCCTCCATGAACGCCACGTCCCGCACCCTCGTGAAAAACCTCATCGTCGCTGCCACGCTCGGCCTGGCCGCGGTGGCCTCCTGGGCGCTGACCGACTACCGTGCGCCACTGATCGAAGCTTCGCTGGTCGCCTCCCAGCCGGGTTGATCGACCAGCCCAACGCCCGCATTCGGGCGGGTTGATAATCATCGCCAGCTGCGGCCACCCGGCCGCGACAAGAAAGCCCCGGGGCACGCACCCTTGCCGCCCACGCAGCCTGGCATGACCCTGATAGCGATCCTCCTTGCGACCCTCGCCGCCGGTATCGGTAGCGTCTGGCTCGCCGCCGGCCTGATGCGCGCGGGCTTCATGGCGCGCACTGGCGACCACACAGCTTATTTGGGTCCGCAACATCTCCTGAGCCTCGCTGCCGGCGCACTGCTGGCGACTGCCTTCATGCACCTGTTGCCAGAGGCTTTCGAAAGCCGCGTCGGCGCGCAGACACTGTTCACCACACTGCTGGTAGGCCTGGTGTTCTTCTTCCTGCTGGACAAGGCCGAACTCTGGCACCACGGGCATGAGCACCATCAGGAGCCGCACGGGCACGACCACGGCGACGGCCCTGCACATCACCACCATCAGGAAGAACCGCCACGCGCGGGCGGCTGGGCCGTGCTCACCGGCGACAGCGTTCATTGCTTCGGCGACGGTATCCTGATCGCGTCGGCGTTCATGGCTGACGCGCGCCTGGGGTGGGTCGCCGCGCTGGCGGTGCTGGCGCACGAGATCCCGCATCACATCGGCGACCTGGCAGTGCTGGGAATGACCAGCGCGAACCGCGGCGCTGCGCTGGTGAAGGTATCGCTTGCAGGAGCCGTCACGCCGCTTGGCGGGCTCGCCGGCTGGTGGCTGGTGGACCGGCTCGAAGGCGGGCTGCCTTACTTCCTGGTCGTGGCCAGCAGCAGCTTTGTCTACGTGGCGCTGGCCGACTTGATTCCGCAACTGCAAAAGCGCCTCTCGGCACGCGAGACGGCCTTGCAGATCGGCTGGCTGTTGCTGGGTATCGGCCTGGTGACGCTCGTCAGCCGCTTCGCGCATCCCCACTAGGTAGCACGCACTTCGCACGTGTCAGGCGCCGTCCTACCCGGGCCCGGCGTGGCCGCCGACAAGGCTCACCTCTTCCGCGCGGCCAAGATGAGCCTCGTGAAGCCGTGTATTTCGCGGCGTGTAACGAGGGGAAGGTCATGGGTAGTTCACGCTGGATCCTGGTTGCAGCTTCGCTTGCTGTGGCGCAGCTCGCCGGCGCGCAGGCGGATGGGCCCGCTGCGGTGGAATCTGCCTTGCCGCCTGTCAAGGCACCACCTCTTCAACTTGTCACCCCGAAACCGCTTGCGCCGGCCGGACCTTCGGCGTCGGCAGCAGCGACCGCCGTTCCACGCCCCGCGATGTTCGCGCCCGCCTCAGCCGCGACCGTGAAGCGGCTGACTGTCGAGGAGCGCGACGAATGGCGGTTTCTCAAGGATGCCGCGGCCAGCACGCGCTTCGAAACCGACGCATCCCGAATCGCATTGGCCAAGTCCAGTCACGCAGGCGTGCGCTCCATCGCCACCGGCCTGCTCGAACACCACCGCACGGCCGACATCACGCTGCAGCAGATGCTGCGCATGCGAAACATGGCGCCGCCGATGCTCACCAATGAGCAGCGCAAGGCGCTCAACCGGCTGGGCAAGATCAACGGCAACAAGTTCGACCGGGAATATCTCGATCAGGTCGCGCGGCGCTCGGCGCAGGAAAACATCGCGGCTTTCGAGCGCGCCAGCACGGTGGTGCGCGACCCGATGCTCAAGGCCTGGATCGACCGCTCGTTGCCGACCTTGCGCGACCAGCTTTCCACGGCGGATCGCGTGAGTTCAGGCGGCACGAGGGTTGCCCGCGCCGGTGTGGCCGCCGCCAAGCCATCGGCCGCGAGCCTCGCCACGCGCGCGATGGGCAGCAGCGCCCAACGCTAGGCCGAGCCCAGCGCCTGCCGCATCAGCCGCGCGTTGACCTGGCCCTGGTCCTCGAAGTTGGTGTTGAACAGGATGTGCACCGTTTGGGCCAGCCCGGCGACATGTTGGATCTCGGGAACCATTGCGGCCAGTTCTTCCGGCGAGTACCAATAGTCGAAGCGGCTCGACGATGCCGCGGCCTTGATGTTCCAGGTTTCCTTGTTGCGGCCATGCAGGCGCAACACCGCCAGCTTGGGACTGGTGGCCTCCCAGACGCAAGGGACAGTGTTGGCAAAACCCTGCGGCGCATCGACGATGGTGTGCACCACGCCCAGTTCGCGCTCGAAGGCCAGTGTCTTCTCAAGGTTATCGCCACCGAACCAGCTCTTGTTGCGAAACTCCACCGCCAGCAGGTGCGCGTCCATCTTCTCGACGCAGTGGCGCACATGCGCCAGGCCTTCACGATTGCGCAATAACCAGGGTGCGAACTGAAAGTGCACCGCACCCAGCTTGCCTGCTTCCTTCAACGGCGCCAGGGCCTCGATGAAACGGCGCCACAGCTCGTCGCGAATCTCCAGGGGCACGTCCTTGTAGTACAGCACCTTGGGAGCCTCAGGCCCCAACGCTTGTTGGAGGTCCTTGTGCAGAACGATCGGCGATGTCTGGTGCCCGGTGAACAGGCGAAAGGCCTTGACGTTGAAGGTGAAGTCTGCCGGCGTGCGCTCGGCCCACAGTTGCGCGTTTTGCGGCGTGGGCATGCCGTAGTAGCTGGAGTCGACTTCCACCAGCGGAAATTGCGACGCATAGAAGCGAAGCCGCGCCTCGGCCGTCTTGCAGTCTTTCGGGTAGAAGCGGCCGCAGTCGATGAGGGTCTTGTCGGTCCAGGAAGCGGAACCTAGGAGGATTCGGGTCACTGGTTTAATATACAGTCTTTGAAGTACCCCGTCACGCCGTGAAAGACCTCAACCCGGACCAGTTGACCGCCGTCGAACATGGCGTGGAAATTGACGCGGGTACGGGGGCGCACGACACGCGGCCGCTCCTCGTGATTGCGGGCGCCGGTTCGGGCAAGACCAACACGCTGGCGCATCGCGTGGCCAACCTAGTCAAGCACGGAGCCGACCCGCAACGCATCATGTTGCTCACCTTCAGCCGGCGCGCGGCGCAGGAGATGGAGCGTCGGGTCGGAACCGTCTTGCAGAAGGCCCTGGGGCTCGCACCCACGCAGGCCTTGCCCAACCTGCCATGGTCCGGCACCTTCCACAGCATCGGCGCGCGGCTGCTGCGCGAATACGCCGCCCGCATCGGCCTCGACGAGACCTTCACCATCCATGACCGGGGCGATGCCGAGGACCTGATGGGCATGGTGCGGCACGACATCGGGCTGTCGGAGACCAAGAACCGCTTTCCACTCAAGGGCACGTGCCTGGGCATCTATTCGCGTGTGCTCAACACGCGAGACCCGCTCGACCGTGTGCTGCAGGACCTGTACCCGTGGTGCGTGCAGTGGGAGACGCAGCTCAAGAAACTTTTTGGCGCCTACGTCGAGGCCAAGCAGCAGCAAAACGTGCTCGACTACGACGACTTGCTGCTGTTCTGGGCCGAGATGATGGCCGAACCCCTGCTGGCGCTGGAGGTCGGCGGCCGCTTCGACCATCTGCTGGTCGACGAGTACCAGGACACCAACCGGCTGCAGTCGGAGATCATCCTGGCGCTCAAGCCCACGGGGCAGGGCGTGACGGTGGTGCGCACCGTCGCGCCGCGAAACGAGTAGATGCTTTGCGCGTCGTCGCCCA
>JBKJOM010000182.1:0-2533 GCA_046595775.1 Ramlibacter sp.
TTCACGCACGATCAGTGCCCAGCCCTGGGAGAAGGGCATGGGGCCGAAGATCGAAAAGGCCATCCGCGAGAGACCTGGGCCTGAACCCCGCCTCCATGGTCTTCTTTATCTCGCGAATCGTGCTCATGATCTTTTTTCTCTCCTCAGGCGTAAACGAGCGTGCCTTCGTCCTCGCCCATCACCACTCGGCGCAGCGCGCCGTGCTTGAAGATGGAGAAGACCTTGATCGGCAGCTTCTGGTCGCGGCACAGCGCGAACGCAGTGGCATCCATGATGCCCAGATTCTGCGCCATGGCCTCGTCGAACGAGATCTGCGTATAGCGCGTGGCGTGCGGGTCCTTCTTCGGGTCGGCGCTGTACACGCCGTCCACTTTGGTGGCCTTGAGCACGAGTTCGGCGCCGATCTCCGCGCCGCGTAACGCGGCGGCCGTGTCGGTGGTGAAGAAGGGGTTGCCGGTGCCGGCGGCGAAGATGACAACTTTGCCTTCCTCGAGGTACTGAAGCGCCTTGGGCCGCACGTAAGGCTCGACCACCTGCTCAATGGCGATGGCGGACATCACGCGGGCCGTGAGGCCCTGCTTGTTCATCGCGTCGGCCAGGGCCAGCGAGTTCATCACCGTGGCCAGCATCCCCATGTAGTCGGCCGTGGCGCGGTCCATGCCGACCGCGCCGCCCGCGACACCGCGGAAGATGTTTCCGCCACCGATGACGATGGCCAGCTCCACCCCCAGATTCACGACCTCGGCAACCTCCTCGACCATGCGAACGATGGTCGCGCGGTTGATGCCGAACGCGTCGTCCCCCATCAGCGCCTCCCCGGACAGCTTCAACAAGATTCGCTTGTGGGCGGGCCGGGCATCGGACATAAGGGGGGTTCCTTGAAAAACGGGTTGAGTGTAGCGGCCTTGCTGGAGGTTTTTAGGCGCCCTTGGCGGCCGCAACCTGCGCCGCCACTTCGGCTGCGAAGTCATCGACCTTCTTCTCGATGCCTTCACCCACGACATAGAGGGTGAAGGACTTCACCGAAGTGGCCTTTTCCTTGAGCATCTGCTCCACGGACTGCTTGTCGTTCTTCACGAAGGGCTGGTTGAACAGCGAGACTTCCTTGAGGAACTTCTGCACGCCGCCTTCGACGCGCTTGGCGACGATCTCGGGCGACTGCGCGGGCTTGCCGGCAGCTTCGGCGGTCTTGCGGTCTTCCTCGGCCTTGCCGGCGGCAACTGCGCGCTCCCTGGCGATCAGCTCAGCCGGAACGTCATTGCTGGTCAGCGCAACCGGCTTCATGGCAGCCACGTGCATCGCGACATCCTTGGCAGCGGTCTCGTCGCCGTCGTACTCGACCACGACGCCGATGCGCGTGCCGTGCAGGTAGGCGGCCAGCTTGGTGCTGCCCGAGAAGTGCTTGAAGCGGCGAAAGCTCATGTTCTCGCCGATCTTGCCGATCAGGCCCTTTCGGACGTCTTCCAGCGTGGGGCCGAAGTTGTCCTGGCTGTACGGCAGAGCGCCGAGCGCGGCAACGTCAGCAGGGTTGTGTTTGGCCACCAGCTCGGCAGCGGCCTGCGCCAACGCCAGGAAACTGTCGTTCTTGGTGACGAAGTCGGTTTCGCAGTTGGTTTCCAGGAGCGCGCCCACAACTTCCGAATTCTTGCCATCGATGAACGCGGTGACCACACCTTCGGCGGTGATGCGCGCGGCGGCCTTGCCGGCCTTGTTGCCCAGCTTGACGCGCAGGATTTCCTCGGCCTTTTCGAAGTTGCCTTCGGCCTCGGTGAGGGCCTTCTTGCACTCCATCATGGGAGCGTCGGTCTTGGCGCGCAGTTCGGCGACCATGCTTGCGGTGATTGCAGCCATTTTCTTCTCAACCTTTCTCAACAGATTCAAAAAAGGGGCTCCAAGGAGCCCCTTTGCCTGGAAGTGCGCGCCTTTAGGCGGCGGCGCCTTCCTGGACTTCGACGAATTCGTCGCTGCCTTCCTTCACGGCCTTGACCACGTCGTTGGCGGCGTTGGCACGGCCTTCCAGGATCGCATCGGCGATACCGCGGGCGTACAGCATGACGGCCTTGGAGGAGTCGTCGTTGCCGGGGATCACGTAGTCGATGCCTTCGGGGTTGTGGTTGGAGTCGACCACGCCCACCAGCGGGATGCCCAGCTTCTTGGCTTCGGACACGGCGATCTTGTGGAAGCCCACATCGATCACGAAGATCGCATCGGGCAGCGCGGCCATGTCCTGGATGCCGCCGATGTCCTTCTCGAGCTTTTCCATCTCGCGGGCGAACATGAGCTGCTCCTTCTTGCTCATGGCGTCGAGGCCGCCTTCCTGCTGCGCCTTCATTTCCTTCAGGCGCTTGATGGACGTCTTGACGGTCTTGAAGTTGGTGAGCATGCCGCCGAGCCAGCGCTGGTCGACAAAGGGCACGCCGGCACGGCGGGCTTCGGAGGCCACGGTCTCGCGGGCCTGCCGCTTGGTGCCCACCATCAGGATGGTGCCGCGGTTAGCCGCCAGTTGCTTGACGAACTTGGTCGCCTCCTGGAA
>JBKJOM010000279.1:0-4429 GCA_046595775.1 Ramlibacter sp.
GCTTCGATGGAGTTCAATGTTTCGCCGGAACTGACAGTGCGCTATGCCTGGCTTGACCGTGTGCACCGTGTGGCAGGCGATGACGCGATTGATCCCCTGGCGCGGGAAAGGCGGCTCGACTCACACTTGTTCAACATCGGCTACAAGCGCGGCCTCCAGCTGTGGACGGCCTATGCCTACCTGCACGACGACCGGGATGTCCCGACCGCGTCGAGCGCTACCTTCGGATTGCGCTGGACGGGTGCCGTGCACTCGCGATGGGGTTGGACCGCCGAAGTGGCGCGGCAGGTTGACCATGCCGACAATCCCCTCGACTTCGGGCATTCCTACTGGCTGCTGGAGCCCTCGCTGCTGGCGCACGGGGTAACCTGGAAAATAGGATGGGAGCATCTTGGCGGCGATGGCCACCATGCACTGCAGACGCCGTTGGCAACCCTGCACGCATTCAATGGGTGGGCGGACAAATTCACAACGACGCCAGCGGCGGGCTTGGATGACAGCTATCTGTCGGCCAGCGGCAAGGCTGGCAAGTGGGCGTGGACGCTGGCCGCGCACGACTATCGCGCCGACCAGGGCGGGCAACATTATGGTCGGGAGTTCAACCTCTCGACCGGCCGGCCGATCGGCGCGCACTGGAACGGCCTGGTGAAAATCGCTGACTATCGCGCCGATGGATTCGCGCGCGACACCCGGAAAGTCTGGTTGCAGGCCGAGTACACCGGCAAACTTCCGCGCTGAGCGCACGGAGTAATGGAAGTCGTCTACGCGAACCGCGCCAGTGTGTCCGCCACGCGCGACATGTCGCTGTCGGCGACGTGCAGGTGCGGGGCGATCCGCAGAAGACCGTAGCGGCAGGTGCAGATTATCTGGGAGTCGCGCAGCGCTTCGTGCGCCGCGGACAGAATTCCGGCGGGCGGCTGCACGGCCATCACATGCGGCGCATGGTCGCGCGTGGCCCATGCGCCCAGGCCGGCGTGGTCGAGCGCGTCGTGCAGGGAGTGGGTGCGTTCGCCGAGGGTCTGGGCGATGGCGGTCGGGTTCCAGGCCAGCACCTGTTCCAGTCCGGCGATCGCCATGGCCAGCCGCACCGGGTCATCCAGTCCGCCGGCGTCGAATCGGCGGGCACCGCCGGCAAATGGGATGTCGGTCTGCACCGGGAATCGCCAGTCCGGCCCAGGGTCGCGGGCGTACCAATGGTGTTCGATCGGTCGCCCCTGGTCGCGCCAGCGCGGCGCCGCCCACAGGCAGGCCAGTCCGCGCACGCCCAGTAGCCACTTGTAGCCCACCGACACCACGAAATCGGGGCGCCAGCGCGCCAGGTCCGGCGCCAGCACGCCCAGGCTCTGGCTGAGGTCGAGCACCAGGAAGACGCCCCGGGCTTGAAGCGCCACGCTGATGCGGCCCAGGTCGAGCGTGGCACCATCGTCCCAGCGTACTTGCGGCAAGGCGGCGATGCGCAGGCGCGGTTCGACGGCGATGGCGTCGAGCACCGCGCCGGTCCAATCCTGGCCATCCGCACGCGACACACCGCACAGCCGCGCTCCGGTGTCTGCGCAGCGTTGCTGCCAGCACAGCAGGTTCGACGGGAACTGCCCGTCCAGCACCAGCACCGTGTCACCGGCGTTCAGCGGCAGGCTGTTGGCGGCTGCGGCCAAGCCGTGCGCGGCGGAAGGCACCAGCGCCACGGCATCGGCATCACCGTCGAACAATCGTGCCAGCAGTGCGCGCAACTGTTCGCGCTGTTCCGGCGGCGTGGGCGACACCCGCTGCCATGGCCGAGGCACCGCTTCGAACGCCGCCAGCCCCGCGGCGTGCACCGCTTGCAGACGCGGACCTTGCGCGGCGCAGTCCAGATAAAGCACGTCGCCATGCGGCAGGAAGGCGGCGGCCGCCGCGTCAAGTGGCACGGGTGCCGATTTGTGCAGCGGCGTTGCCGGAGTTCCGGAGTGGGGCATGCCGCTACTTTACGGCAGCGGGCCGCGTCTGCCGGTCTTCGCGCCGAACGCAGCAATCATGCTTCGTTCACACGGCGGCGCTATCCTGAGTGGTGATGCGTGTTTCCACCTCCCAGACTGCAGCCAGCTGCGAATCCCCACCCGCGATCGAGACGCTGACCGAGCGCTATCAGAGTGTTCGCGCCTGCAGCCTGGTCCTCGCTGCGCCGCTGTCGGCCGAGGACGCGATGCTGCAGTCGATGCCTGACGCCAGCCCGGCGAAATGGCACCTGGCGCACAGCACCTGGTTCTTCGAGCGTTTCGTGCTCGGCGCCGATCCGGACTACGTGCCGGTGGAACCGCACTGGGACCTTCTGTTCAACAGCTACTACAACAGCGTCGGCCCTTTCCACGTGCGCGCCCGGCGCGGCCTGCTGTCGAGGCCTTCGCTGGCCGAAGTGCTCGACTACCGCCGGCAGGTGGACGATCGTCTGCTCGAACGACTGCAGGCCGGACGCCTGGACGACGCCACGCTGCGGGTGCTCGAACTGGGCACGCACCACGAGCAGCAGCACCAGGAACTTTTGCTCACCGACATCAAGCACGCTTTCTGGACCAATCCCTTGACGCCGGCGTACCTCAGGAATCTGGCTGCCACGCCGGGCGTAGCGCGCGCGCTGACCTGGCTCGACAGCAAGGAACAGACCGTTCAGATGGGTGCCGCCCCGTGGCCGGATGCCGGCGACTTTGCCTACGACAACGAGTCCCCGCGCCATCGCGTGCTGCTGTCTTCGCATGCGCTGGCCAGCCGACCTGTCAGCAATGCCGAATTCCAGGACTTCGTCGTCCAGGGCGCTTACCAGGACCCCAGCCTGTGGCTCAGCGACGGCTGGAACCGCGTGCAGTCCGAAGGCTGGCAGCGCCCGCTGTACTGGCACGAAGATGGGTCTCGCGAGTTCACCCTGGCTGGCTGGCGCGAACGCGACCCGCATGCGCCCGCTTGCCACATCAGCGGCTATGAGGCTGACGCCTTCGCACGCTGGGCCGGTGCCCGCCTGCCGACTGAATCCGAATGGGAACACGCGGCCCGCGGACAAGCGCCGGCCGGCAATCTGCTCGACACCGATGCGCTGCACCCGCAGGCTGGCCGTGGCGACGGCCCCGGCGTGCAGCAACTGTTCGGTGACGTCTGGGAGTGGACCAGCTCGGCCTATACCGCCTACCCGGGTTTCCGCCCGCTGCCCGGGTCGCTGGGCGAATACAACGGCAAGTTCATGAGCGGCCAGAACATCCTGCGCGGCGGCAGCTGCGCCACGCCCGCCAGCCACATCCGCGCCACCTATCGAAACTTCTTTCCGCCTCATGCCCGCTGGCAGTTTTCCGGGCTGCGACTTGCCAAGGACCTGCCATGACCGTGACCGCCGAGCCCTACGAACTGACCGACCTGCATCCCAGTCGGGACGATCTGCTGGGCGACATACTGTCCGGCTTGTCGGCCTTGCCCAAACGCCTGCCGTCGAAGTATTTCTACGACCGGCGCGGCTCCGAATTGTTCGAGGAAATCACCCGCCAGCCCGAGTACTACCTGACGCGCGTCGAGCTGGCGCTGCTGAAAGACAGCGCCTCTGGCATCGCCGCCGCCGTGGGCCCGCGTGCCCACGTGGTCGAGTACGGCAGCGGCAGCGGCCGCAAGACGCGCCTGCTGCTCGACGCGCTGGACGACCCGGTCGCCTACACGCCGGTGGAAATCTCGCGCAGCGCCCTGGTCGGCAGCGTCGAGCGCCTTGACCGGGAATTCGGCCCGGTGCAGATGTTGCCGGTGCTCGGTGATTTCACTCGGGCCCTGCCGTTGCCGGCGCCCGAGCGCACCGCCCGTGGCGTGCTGGTGTTCTTTCCGGGCTCCACGCTGGGCAACCTGACCGACAGCGAAGCCGTGCATCTGTTCGAGGCGATGCGCGAAACCATGGGCTCGCGAGGCGCCGCACTGATCGGTATCGACCTGAAGAAATCCCCTGCGCTGATCGAAGCCGCCTACAACGATGCTGCCGGCGTCACCGCCGCCTTCACCCTGAATCTGCTGGTGCGCCTGAATCGCGAACTCGGCGCCGACTTCGACCTCGACGCCTTCCGCCACCGCGCCGTGTACGACGCCGAGGTTGGCCGAATCGAAACGTTCATTGACAGCTTGCGCGACCAGATCGTGACCGTGCACGACCACTCCTTCGCCTTCGCCGCCGGCGAGGCCATGCAGGTGGAATACAGCCACAAGTACACCGACGACAGTTTCGCCACCTTGGCCGCCCATGCCGGCCTGGCAGTGGTGCAGGGTTGGAACGACCCGAAAGACTGGTTCGGGCTGCGACTGCTGCAGCCGGCCTAGTCCAGGGCTTCGCTGCCCATCGCCGGGCAGTTGGCCAGGTCGGACCCGTAGGAGCTGTGGTTTACCTGCTTGCTCGCGTGGCGCAGCGCAGTGCGCAGTCCTTCTTCCAGCACCG
>JBKJOM010000207.1:0-4669 GCA_046595775.1 Ramlibacter sp.
GCAGACCATGCACATCCAGTACTGGAAGGACATGTTGGCCGAGTCGGGGTTCAAGGAGTCCGACATCCCCAAGGATTGGGCGGGCTACTGGAGCTTCTGGTGCGACAAGGTGCAGCCGGCGCACCGTCAGAAAAGCGGGCAGCGCACGTTCGGCATCGGCCAGCCACTGGGCGTGGACTCGAGCGACTCCTTCTTCTCGTTCCTCACGTTCATGGACGCGTACAACGTCAAGCTGGTGAACGACTCCGGCAAGCTGCTCGTGGACGACCCGGCCGTCAAGGCTGGGCTGGTCAAGGCGCTGACCGACTACACCACGGTCTACACCAAGGGCTGCTCGCCGCCGTCGTCCACCAGCTGGAAGGACCCGGACAACAACGTCGCCTTCCACAACAAGACGACGGTGATGACGCACAACGCGACGATCTCGATCGCGGCCAAGTGGCTCGATGACGCCAACAACGCGGCGCTGACGGAAGCGCAGCGCACGGCCGCGAAGAAGAACTACACCGACAACATCGCAACCGCGGGATTCCCGAGCAAGCCGGACGGCAGCAAGATGATCTACCGCGCGGCGGTCAAGACCGGCGTGGTCTTCAGCCAGGCGAAGAACAAGAAGCGCGCGATGGAGTTCGTCACCTTCCTGCTGCAGGAGGAAAACCTCACGCCCTATGTCGAGGGTTCGCTCGGACGCTGGTTCCCGGTGACCAAGGCCGGCCAGCAGAGCGCTTTCTGGAAGGCCGATCCCCACCGGACAGCCGTGTACAACCAGTTCATGAGTGGAACCACGCCTTTCGAATTCACCAAGAACTACAAGTTCACGGTGCTGAACAACGAGAACGTGTGGGCCAAGGCCGCCAACCGCGTGCTCAATGAGAAGGTTCCGGTCGACAAGGCGGTCGACGAGATGATCGCCCGCATCAAGGCTGTCGCCGGCTGATGGCAGCAAGCGCCGTCGCCTTGCCGCAGGAGGGCGCGCCGCGCGCGCCCTCGGTCAGCCGCTCGTGGCAGTTCTGGGGACGGCTGATGGTGTTGCCGTACCTGCTGGTGTTCGCCATCTTTGTGGTGTACCCGGTGGGTTACGGCCTGTGGCTGGCGCGCCATCCGGACAGCTATGTCCGGCTCTTCGACGACCCGATCTTCTTTCGCACCGTCATCAACACGGTGATCTTCCTGGTCGTCGCGATCAACATCAAGATGGTGATCGCGATGGTCCTCTCCGGTTTCTTCCTGCACACGCGTTGGTGGATCAAGGCCCTGTCGGTCCTGTTCATCATCCCGTGGGCGGTTCCCTCGATCCCCACCATCCTCTCGGTGCGCTTCATGCTCAACCCCGAGTGGGGCGTGATCAACACGCTGATCTTCAAGCTCACCGGCCTGGACGGGCCGAACTGGCTGAACGACCCCACGCTCGCCCTCACTTTCTCGATGGTGATGCACGTGTGGAAGTCGCTGCCGTTCTGGACGCTGATCCTGCTGGCCGGCCGCATGTCGATCCCCGCGGAACAGTACGAGGCGGCTTCCGTCGACGGTGCCACGGGCTGGCAGAAGTTCCGCTTCATCACCTGGCCGTCGATGCGCACGCTGTACCTCACTTCCACCATCCTTTCGATGATCTGGACGCTAGGCGACTTCAACAGCGTGTACCTGCTGACCGGTGGCGGGCCGGCTGACCTGACGCACGTGCTCGCGACGCTGGGCATCCGTTACCTGCGCCTGGACCAGGTCGACCTCGCAATGGCTTCGATCGTGGTGGCGATGCCCCTGGTGCTGCCCCTGGTCTATTTCATGATGAAGCGGCTATCCAAGTGAAGAAGCTGACGTTGCGCGCGGTCACGACGGAGGCGAAGCTGCTGCTGATCGGCATTCCGCTGTTCCTGTGGACCATGATCCCGGTCTACCACCTGTTCCTGTTCGCGATTTCGTCGAAGGACTCGGCAACGTCCGGGCGCCTGTGGCCGAAGGAGCCGACGCTGCAGAATTTCAACTTCGTGTTCCACCAGAAGCACTTCTACCTCGACCACTTCTGGCTGCAGTTGTGGAACTCGCTGGTGATCGCGGTGGCGGTCGGCGCGCTGACGCTCTTCGTCGCCACCACAGCAGCGTTCGCGATAAGTCGCCTGAAGGTGCGGGGCGGACGAACGGTGATGAACATGGCGCTGTTTACCTATTTCATCCCCGCGGCTTTCCTCGCCGTTCCCATGTACAAGGCGATGGGCAACTACGGCCTCCTGAACAACCAGTGGGCGCTGATCCTGGCGATGGTGACGATTGCTTCGCCGTACTGCATCTGGGTGCTGAAGCAAGCTTCCGACAAGTTGCCCTTCGAGCTCGACGAGGCCGCCAAGATGGATGGCGCCACCGCGCTGCAACTGTTCCGGCTGGTCTACCTGCCGCTGATGGTGCCCTCGCTGGTGGCGGTGGGTACCTATTCGCTGCTGCTGGCGTGGAACGAATACCTCTACGCCTTCCTGCTGCTGTCGAACGACACGCAAGTCACGCTCTCGGTGGCCCTCGGCAACTTCCTGGCAGCGGACGATTCGCCGTGGGAACTGCTAATGGCCACGGGCCTGATCTACGCGCTGCCGCCAGCGGCGATCTATTACGCCTTCAAGCGCTACATGGTGTCGGGCCTCACGGCCGGCGCGGTGAAGAGCTGACCCTTTCCCAAAGAACCCACGATGGCTTCCGTCTCCTTTCGCACCGTCGAGAAGAACTTCAGCAAGGTGAAGATCATCCACGGCATCAGTTTCGACATTGCCGATGGCGAGTTCGTGGTGCTGGTCGGGCCCTCGGGCTGCGGCAAGTCGACACTCCTTCGCATGTTGGCCGGTCTGGAAGAAATCAGTGGCGGTGAAATCGCCATCGACGGCAAGGTCATCAACGACCTCGATTCCAAGGACCGTGACATCGCGATGGTGTTCCAGAGCTACGCGCTCTACCCGCACATGAGCGTTGCCGACAACATGTCGTTCGCGCTGCGCCTGGCCAACGAAGACAAGGCCGTGATCGGGCAGAAGATGCAGCGCGCCGCCGAGATCCTGAACCTCGTGCCCTACCTGAAGCGCACACCGCGCGAGCTGTCGGGCGGGCAGCGCCAGCGCGTCGCGATCGGCCGGGCGATCGTGCGTGCGCCCAAGGTCTTCCTGTTCGACGAGCCGCTGTCGAACCTCGACGCCGCGCTGCGCGGCCAGACTCGCGTCGAGATCGCGAACCTGCACCGTGATCTGGGCGCGACCACGATCTACGTCACGCACGACCAGATCGAGGCGATGACGCTGGCCGACCGCGTCGTCGTGCTGCGCGACGGCCTGATCGAGCAGGTCGGCTCGCCGCTCGAACTTTACGACCACCCGGCGAACCAGTTCGTCGCGCAGTTCATCGGCACGCCGCAGATGAATGTGCTGCCGGCCGCGACGCTGCCCGAACTCACGCGCATCGCAGGCAGCCGCCTGCCGGCCGACGGCTCGGTCGGCGTGCGGCCCGAGTCGGTGCGCATCGTGGCCGCCGGGCAAGGCATCGCCGGCAAGATCGAGCTGGTCGAGTCGCTCGGTTCCGACACGCTGATCCACACCCTGGTCGGCGCGAACGTGGCGCTGGTCTCGCGCCAGAGCGATCGCACGACGCTGAAGCTCGGCGATGCGGTCGGCGTCGAGATCGATCCGAACGCGCTGCTGTTCTTCGACAAGCAGGGCCGCGCGATTCGCGACATGCAGAAGGCGGCCTGAGCCATGTCGGCCAAACCCCTGGTGATCCTGCACCTCGGTCTCGGGTCGTTCCACCGCGCCCACCAGGCCGTCTACCTGCATCGCCTGATCGCGCAGGGCGACGATGGCTGGTCCATCACCGCCGGCAACCTGCGCGCCGACATGGCCGACACCGTGGCGGCCCTCGCCGCGCAGCACGGCGAGTACACGCTCGAGACCGTGTCGCCGGCCGGCGAGCGCGTGTACGAGCGCATCCGCTCGATCCGACGCATTGTTCCGTTCGAGCCCACGCTGGCCGGGTTGATCGACATCGGCGCGCAGCCCGACACCCGCATCATCTCGTTCACCGTGACCGAGGCCGGCTACTACCTCGACTCGAAGAACCGCCTCGACCCGAGCCACGCCGACCTGCGTGCCGACCTGGAAGGCCGCAGCCGCAGCACGATCTACGGCGCGATGAGCGTGATCCTGAAAGAGCGCATGCGGCGCAACGCCGGGCCGGTGACGCTGCTGAACTGCGACAACCTGCGCAGCAACGGCGAGCGCTTTCGCGCCGGCCTGCTCGACTTCCTGGCGCAACGCGGCGAGGCGGCGCTTTCGGCGTGGGTCGAAGCGAACACCACCTGCCCGAACGACATGGTGGACCGCATCACGCCGCGCCCGTCGCCCGACATCGCCGGGCGCGTGCTCGCCGCCACCGGCTGGGCCGACGGCGCGTCGGTGATGGCCGAGAGCTTCATCCAGTGGGTCATCGAAGACCGCTTCATCGCCGGCCGGCCGGCCTGGGAGAAGGCAGGTGCCGAGATGGTGGCATCGGTGCATGCTCACGAAGAAGCGAAGATCCGCCTGCTCAACGCCACGCACAGCTGCATTGCGTGGGCCGGCACGCTGCGCGGCCTGCACTACATCCACGAAGGCGTGGCGGAGCCGGAGATCCGGCGCATGGCGTTCGGCTACGTCACGGA
>JBKJOM010000297.1:0-18701 GCA_046595775.1 Ramlibacter sp.
GTTTCGCCGGCACCCCGCTGGTGCTGGGCGACCCGAAAATCCGCTTCTATGCGGGAGCGCCGATCATCATGCCGGGCGGCGAACGAATCGGCACCCTGTGCGTGATCGACCGACAGCCTCGCGAGCTTACCCAGGAGCAGCGCCAAGCCTTGCGCGAATTGGCCAACGTCGCTGCGGCGGCGATGCTGCAGCGAGAGCACCTGCACTATCTGAGCGTCGTCGGGGATGAATCGCGGTTCAAGGCGATCACCGACTCCTCTCCCCTGGGCATCTTCCAGGCCGACGAGGCAGGACATTTTTTCTACACCAACAGCCGCTGGCAAGAAATTTTCGGCCAGCGCATGGACGAAAGCCTGGGCCTCGGCTGGTGCGACGCCGTGCATCCGCAAGACCGCCAGGGCGTGTTGGCTGAATGGGCGCGCACGACTGCCCTGGTGCTTGAGTTCGATATGGAGCACCGCTTGCTGCGCCACAGTGGGGAAGTGGCTCATGTGCGCACCCGCGCCCGCGCCGCGACCTGGGGATCGCCGCCGGTCAAAGGCTACGTCGGCACCTCGGCTGACATCACGTCGCGCAAGCAGACCGAGCAGCGGCTGGCGAAGGCCAATGGCTTTCTCGGGCGCGCCGAGCAAGTGTCCGGTGTCGGCGGTTGGGAGGTTGACTTGACGCACCGGACAGTGAAGTGGACTGACCAGAATTGCCGCATCTACGATTTGCCGCCGGGGTTTCAGCCCGGATTCGACGAGCATTCAAAGTACTTCGGCGAAGCGGCGCTGGAGCGAATCACCGAAGCCGCGAATGCGGCCATCAAAACCGCTCAACCCTGGGACCTGGAACTGCCCATGATCACCGCCACCGGACGTTCTATCTGGGTGCGATCGGTTGGTCATGCCGAGTATGACGATGGCGGAGCATTCCGTCTGGTTGGCGCATTGCAGGACATTACTGCAAAGAAGCACACCGAAGACGAGCTGCGCAGCGCCAATGCGATGCTGCAAAGCGTGCTGGACAACCTGCCCTGCGGCATGAGCGTCTTCGACGGCGAACTGCGGCTGGCGGCCCACAACGCGCAGTTCCGCGAGGTACTGGGCCTGGACGACAGCCTGTTCAGCGGTGCAGTGACAACCTTCGAGAGCATCATCCGTCACAACGCGTTGCGCGGCGAGTACGGGACAGCCGCGCCGGAGGCAACGGTCCGGGCCATCGTGGAGAGTGCGCGCACGCCGGTCCACCACTATTTCCAGAGGACGCGTCCGGACGGCGCGGTGATCGAAATCCGCGGAGCTCCGATGCCGGGCGGCGGCTTCGTGACCACATATGTCGATGTCTCGGCCAGCAAGGCGGCGGACGCCGCTTTGCGCATCAGCGAGGAACGCCAGAAGCGCGCACTGGAAGCTTCTCGGCTGGCCCTTTGGGATCTGGACCTGGACACCGGGCGCCTGTATCTGTCGGAAAACTGGTCCGAACTGATGGGTGGGCGCAGCGAGCCCATCGTGACAACGTTTGAGGCGATGGCCGCCCTGGTGCCGGACGAGGACCAAATCAGGATCGTGGAACAGATGGCCGCCGTGCTCAAGGGCTCGGCTGACCAGTACGACCTCGAACACCGCGTCAGGCGATCCGACGGAGCGCTGATCTGGATTCACAGCAAGGGGCAGGTCACCATGCGCAATGATCAGGGGCGCGCCCTGCATGCCACCGGCACGAATCAGGACATCACGGCGCGCAAGGCATCGGAGGACCAGCTCAAGCACGCAGCCGCCCTGACCCGTGCGACGTTGGAGTCCACCACCGACGGCCTCCTGGTGGTCGGACTCGACCGCCAAATACAACTGTTCAACCAGCCGTTCCTGCGGATGTGGCGCATCCCCAAGGCGCTGGAGCAGGGAACAAACGAGGAATTGATCGCCTTCGTGCTGGAGCAGCTCTCGCATCCGCAAGCCTTCCTGGACCGGGTCAATGCTCTCTACGACACGCCGAATGCGGAGAGTTTCGATTTGCTCGAATTCAACGACGGCCGTGTCTTTGAACGCTATTCGCGCCCGATGTCCCTTGACGGCGCCGCCACGGGCCGCGTCTGGAGCTTTCGCGATATCACGAAGCGAAAGGTTGCAGAGGCCGAAATCGCCAGTGCAATGGCTGCTGCGCAGGCGGCAAGCCAGGCCAAGAGCGACTTTCTTGCGACAGTCAGCCACGAGATCCGTACCCCGCTCAATGGCATCCTGGGACTGAACCGGCTGCTATTGGCAGGCACCTTGTCGCCGATGCAGCACCGTTACGCAGACCTGGCCGATGCCAGCGCCCAGTCCCTGCTCGCGCTGATCAATGACTTGCTCGACCTGGGAAAGATCGAATCCGGCCAAGTGACGCTGGAAAATATCGCCTTCAACCTGGAAGACCTGCTGGCGGAATTGGCCGACCTCTACGGTTTTCGGGCTCGCGAAAAGGACTTGGTGCTGCGAAAGTCAATCGCGCCCGCTGTGCCGGCCTGGGTTTGCGGTGACCCCAACCGCTTGCGCCAGATTCTGGGCAACCTTCTTTCCAACGCCTTGAAGTTCACGCACGCGGGCGAAGTGACACTGGCCGTTGCGATGCAGCACGCGAGCGCAGACCAGGTGACACTGCGCTTCAGCGTTCACGATACCGGCATCGGGATCGCCGCCGACGTGCAGTCCCGGCTGTTCACGCGATTCGTTCAAGCCGACAGTTCCACCACGCGCGAGTACGGCGGCACTGGCCTCGGGCTGGCGATTGTCAAGCAGCTGAGCGAAATGATGGGCGGAAGCGTCGCACTGACGAGCACGCCCGGCAGTGGCTCCGTCTTCAGTTGTGAGATCCCGTTTGGAGTCGCCTCTGGGTTGAAAGTCGCTCGCCGGCAGCCGGCAGACATCAACGCGCCAAGGCCGATGAGTCGGCAGCGCATTCTGGTAGTTGAAGACAACCTGACCAACCAGATCGTCGTCCAGGGCTTGTTGGCCCAGATCGGCTTTACCAACGTGGTCCTGGCCAACGACGGTGCGCAGGCGGTGGATGCCGTCATGAATGGCGAGTTCGCCGCCATCCTGATGGACTGCCACATGCCTGTGCTCGATGGTTACGCGGCGACCCAGCAGTTGCGGGATTGCGAATGCCGGGTTCCTGTCATCGCGATGACCGCCGGGGCCACGGCGGCCGACCGCGAGAAGTGCCTGCGCGCGGGCATGGACGACTACATGTCCAAACCGCTCGACGCACAAAAATTGGCCCGGATTCTGGACCGCTGGGTGTCCTTCGACGCGCCGCCTGGAGAGCCAGGCGATGAAGTGGGCAGCAAGCCAGCCGGCGCGCGGGCACCCACGTTCGCGCGCGCCGACGCAATGCGCCGGCTGGGCGGTGACGAAGCACTGCTGGGGCTGGTGATTGACTCGTTCGTTGCGGAAACCCCTGCCTCGATCGTTCGCCTCAAGCAGGCCTTGCACGACGCCGATTGCGCAGCGGCGCACCGGCACCTGCATACGCTGGCCGGATCGTCGGCAACAGCCGGCGCAGCAGCGGTCCACCACGAGGCCCGGGCGATGGAGCATGATGCCAGCGTCGGCAACTTGGCCGTCGTGGCGGCACGCGTTCCTGAGCTGGAACGGCTGGTACGGGAATTCAGGAACGAACTTTAAAATCGAACCGAGCAAGTGCCCAATGGCCGATCCTTGGCTGATCTGGAACCGCAATCCATGCCCCTGATTCTCCTGATCGAGGACGACCCGACGCAGCGACTCGCGGCAGGCTTCGCGCTGAAACGGGCAGGCCACACCGTCCTGGAAGCGGCGGACGGGGAGCAAGGGCTGGCCATGGCGCGCGCGGACAGGCCGGAACTGATCATCTGCGACGTGCTGATGCCGGGGCTCAACGGCTACCAGATGGTCACGAAGCTGAGGCGGGAGGAAACCATCTGCGATATTCCGGTCATCATGCTCACCGCCATGGCCGGCCGAGCACATGTGCGCCTGGGCATGACCGCGGGCGCCGACGACTACCTGGCCAAGCCATTCAGTTCGCAAGAGCTTTGCGATGCGGTGACGGCCTTGCTGGCCCGGCGCAAGGTGCAGCACGCGCAGATCATCAGCACCGTCATGAATAGCTTCCAGGCGGCGCTGGACGAGCAGAAACATGCGCTGTCGCTGCAATACGAGACACAGCTGGTGCTGGAGCTGGGCGCACGCTGGGCGCGCGATGGCAACACAGCTTCAGAATTGAAATATCCGGACGCGACCGTGCTGGTGATTGACCTGTTCGCAGCGCTGCTCGCACAACCGAAGGCAGGCGGCGAACTGGGCAATGAAGTCAGGCGCAGCTACCAGGGGGCGTGCGACGCGCTCTTTTTGTTCGGCGCCCGGCACGTGCTGCCGCACGGCAACGACCTGCTGGCGGTCTTTGCGAGCACTCCCGACGAAAGCGCGCATCCCAGGTTGCGCGCCCTGCGAGCCGCCTTCGCGTTGGCCAAATCCCCGAGTGCGCAGGCCGAAGGTATTGTCATCGCAATGCACGAAGGAGAGCTGACCCTGCTGCGGGTCAGTGACCCGCTGCACGGCGGCCCCGAATCCACCCTTGCCACCGGCGAAGGCTTGACCGACGCGACATCGATCCGGGAATTTGCGGCCACAAGCGGCTGGCGTATTGCTTGCTCTCAGTCGTCGGCCAGCGGGCTGCAACAGCACGTCAGCACCGGCCGTCGAGGCAGTATCACGCGCGGTAGGACGCTGCCGCCGTTTGAAGTCATCGAATTGCTGGCGCTGGCCTGAGACGTGGAGCAAGTGATGCAATGGCGGCGGGCAATCTTCAGGAGGGGCCGGCCATGTCGAAAATCTCCAGACGCCATGCGTTGGGCAGCCTGGGCGCCCTGTGCTTGGCCGGGCCGGCACCTCGGTCGGCCACAGCCCAGGGCAACCGGACGCAATCCTGGCCCCTGAAGACTCGTCGCCGCACGGGCATCCACGACGTCGCACCGGCACCTGACGGCGGAGTGTGGTTCACCGCACAGGCCAGTGGCCATCTCGGATGGTTTGATCCCCGCACCGGTCAAACGGAACTCATTGCGCTGGGTTCAGGTTCGTCGCCGCATGGCGTGATCCAGGGGCCGGACAAGGCGGCCTGGATCACCGACAGCGGCCAGAACGCGATTGCCCGTGTCGCCTGGCCCGACCGCAAGGTGCAGCTCTATCCTCTGCCGCTCGGTACGCCTTACGCCAACCTCAACACCTGCGCTTTCGATGGCGACGGCGACCTGTGGTTCACCGGCCAAAGCGGTTACGTGGGCAAGGTCGCCGTCAAGACCGGGCAGGTCAGCGTGAAGGAGGCGCCGCGCGGCCGCGGGCCGTATGGCATTTGCACCACTCCCTCGGGCGACGTGTGGTGGTGTTCGCTTGCCGGTTCGTACATCGCCCGCATCGACCGCAAGACAGGCGACTCGACCATTGTCGAGCCGCCCACCCGGCGACAGGGGGCGCGGCGCGTCTGGAGCGATTCGCAGGGCCGGATCTGGGCCAGCGAGTGGAACAGCGGGCAACTCTCGGTCCATGACCCCAAGGCGAACACCTGGCGGCAGTGGAAGGTGCCGGGCGACAACCCGATGGTCTACGCGGTCTACGTGGACGAGCGGGACATCGCCTGGGTGAGCGACTTTGGCAGGCACGCGGTGTGGTCGTTCGATCCGAAAACCGAGAAGTTCGAGCGCCATGGCCTGGGGCGGGAAGGCATCAATGTCCGCCAGATCCTGGGCCGCCCGGGCGAGATCTGGCTGCCCGAGAGCGGGACCGAACACATCTCGGTCATACGGACCGCCTGACCAGCTTACTGCGGCTCGATCCCGGCCTTCTTCACCAGCGCAGCGTACTTCGCCAGCTCGCGGCGGAAAGCCGCCTGCGCCTGCTCTGGTGTGCTGATACTGATGGTGTTGCCCTGCTTGGCCATCGCGTCTTTCACGACCGGGTCGGCGAAGGCCGCGACCACCGCTTCATGCGCCTTCTTCACGCTCGCGGGACTCATGCCCTTCGGCCCGATCACCGCGAACCACGCTTCGACCACCAGGTTTGGCAGGCCCTGCTCGGCGAAGGTGGGAATGTCCGGCGCAGCCGGTGTGCGCTGGCCAGCCAGTACGCCGATCGGCCGGAGTGCGCCGCTCTTGATGTGCGCCTGCACGCTGGGCAGGGCTGCCGTGCCGAATTCGACCTGGCCGCCAATCATGTCGGTGACCATGGGGCCCACGCCCTTGTAAGGAATGTGCTTGGCGGTGGCGCCGGCTTCTTCCAGGAAGAGTTCGGTGGCCAGGTGCAGGATGGTGCCATTGCCACCCGATGCGAAGTTGAGCGCGCCCGGCTTGCTCTTGAGCAGCGCGATGAACTCCTTGCTGTTGGTCGCGGAAACCTTCGCCGGGTTCACCACCAGCACCATCGGCGTCTGGCCGACGATGGCGATCGGTGTGAAGTCGCCGGGCATGTCGAAGGGCAGCGCCTTGATCACGCTCGGGAAGATCACCACGTTGTTGGAGACGACTGCCAGCGTGTTGCCGTCCGGCGCCGAGCGGGCCAGCGCCTGCAGGCCGACGATCCCGCCCGCGCCGGGTTGGTTGTCCACCACGACCGATGCACCCAGCGCTTTCGACAATGCGGGTTGCGCTGCGCGAGTGATCGCGTCCACGCCCGACCCGGTGGCATTGGGCAGGATGAATCGCACGGTGCCCGATTGCGCCAGCGCGCCCAACGGCCAGAAGCTGGCGGCCAAGCCCGCACTCGACGCAGCGAGTACGCTGCGGCGGCTGATGTTGTTCTGGTTCATGTTTTGTCTCCTTCGGTTGACAGTTAAAACGTTCGAGGGATTCAGGTCACCACGGCCCTGGCCCGCAGCGCATCGATCTCATCATCGCTGAAGCCCACGCCGGCGAGCAGCTCGTGGCTGTGCTCCCCCAGTCGCGGCGGGTCCAGCCGCACACCGAGGCGCCGGCCTTCCATCGTGATCGGGAACAAGGTGGTCTTCACGGTCTCGCCGGCCTTGGGGCCATCGGGTAGCCGCACATCGGCCAGCCCGCCGGTCGCCAGCAGGTGCTCGTCATCGTAGAGGTCTTCCGGTCTCCGGATCGGGGCGAAGGGCAATCCTGCCTTCTCCATGACAGCGGACAGGTCGGCCGCCGTGCGGGGCGCGATGCGTTCGGCAATCGTCTTGAGCAGGCGCGGCCGCTGCGCGACGCGCTGGTTGTTGGTCGCGAGTTCGGGTTCGGCCTTCAAGTCGGCGAAGCCCAGCGTATCGCAGAAAGTCTGCCACTGCGTGTCGCTCACCGCCGCGAGGAATATCTGCTCGCCGTCCTTCACGGTGAAGACGTCATACACCGCCCAGGGGTTGTCGCGCGCGGGCATCGGGCGTGGGTGCTTGCCCGTCATCGCGAACTGCAACATGTGTTGCCCCATCAGGAACACGTTGTTCTCGTAGAGCGCGCTCTGCACTTCCATGCCGCGCCCAGTGATCCCGCGCTGGATCAACGCGCCAAGCACGGCGATGGCCCCGAACAGCCCGCCCATGATGTCGTTGACGCTGGTGCCCGCGCGCAACGGGTCGCCGGGGCGGCCGGTCATGTAGGCCAGGCCGCCCATCATCTGCACGACCTCGTCGAGTGCGGTGCGATGGTCGTAGGGGCCGGGCAGGAAGCCCTTGTGGCTGGCGTAGATGATGCGCGGGTTGGTTGGCGACAGGCCCGCATAGTCCAGGCCGTACTTGGCCATTGTGCCGGGCTTGAAGTTTTCGGCGACCACATCCGCCGTGGCGCAAAGGCGCCGCGCGGTCTCGGCACCTTCCTTCGTGTGAATGTCGATGCCGATGCTCTTTTTGTTGCGGTTGAACATCGGAAAGAAACCCGCGCCCGCGCCCACCAGCGTGCGAGTGCGGTCTCCGCCGATCGGCTCGATCTTGATCACCTCGGCGCCCATGTCGGCGAGCACCATGCCGCAGGTCGGGCCCATCACCATGTGGGTGAACTCGATCACCCGCAGCCCCTTGAGCGGTTGCGGGGTTCCGGCGTCATACATGTTCGGTTTCCTTCTTCAGGGTCCTGGGCAGCCCGGCACGCCAGATCGAGCCGTGCAGCGCTTCACCCTCGAGCCACATCGCGAGCTTGCCGCGCAACGCGATCAACCGGTCGAAGTCATGTCCGGACTCGATCCCCATGCTGGCCAACATATAGGCCACGTCTTCGGTCGCCACGTTGCCGCTCGCGCCTGGCGCATGCGGGCAACCGCCGATCCCGCCGATCGACGCGTCGATGCGCGTGATGCCCATCTCCAGCGCGGCGAAACTGTTGGCCAGGCCGAGCCCGCGCGTGTCATGGAAGTGCGCGCAGTTGAGCTTGTCGCCGGCCACGCGCAGCACGCGCTCATAAACGCGCTTGACCATCCACGGGTCGGCGTAGCCGACGGTGTCCGCGAGGCCAACGCAATCGACGCCTTCGTTGAGCACCGCCTGGACCAGGCGCACCACCTCGTCGACTTCCACGCGGCCCTGGATCGTGCAACCGAAGGCCGTGCTGATGCCCACTTCAAGCAGCGTCTTGGCCCCCGCCGCATCGCGTGCTTCGCGAATGCGCCCGATTTCGGCGACAACATCGTCGGGGGTCTTGCGCAAGTTGGCCAGGCTGTGAGCGTGGCTGGCCGAAAGCGGCAGCAACATCAGCTCGGCCTTGCATTCCATGGCCCGCTCGGCGCCCTTCATGTTGGGCACCAGCACGGAAGCGCGCAGTCCCGGCAGCGTTTGCGCGAAGGCGAGCACCTGCGCCGTATCGGCGAGTTGCGGCAGCAAGCGCGCGGGCACGAAAGACCCGACTTCGATCTCGCGCTGGCCCGCGTCATAGGCATCGCGAATCCACTCGAGCTTGGCGGCAGTGGGCACAACGGTGGCGATGCTCTGCAGGCCATCGCGCAACCCCATCTCGCGGATGGTCACGCGCGGCGGGAAGGAAAAAGGTTGTTGGGGCATGGCATGGAGTTTAGAATTTCCAAAACGATGCTTGTACGCATTCTTGGAACATGTAAGTTTCCCGATTGGAATTTCTTGCGCGATCTCGACCTCACCACCTTGCGCCTCTTCGTGACTGTCTGCGAGACGGGGAACATCGCGCGCGCCGGTGAAAGGGCCAGCATCGTCGGCTCGGCCATCAGCAAACGGCTGGCGCAGCTGGAACACACGGTCGGCACGCCGCTGCTCGCGCGCAAGCGACACGGCGTGACGCCCACGCCCGCCGGGCAGACGCTGCTGGAACACGCGCGGGCCATCTTGGCCAACGCGGCCAGCATCGAGCGCGACATGGATGCCTATGCGTCGGGCGTGCGCGGGCAAGTGCGCATCCTGGCGTCGGCATCGGCGCTGGCCGAGTCACTGGCCGACGACGTTGCCACCTTCCTGCAGGATGCGAAGCACAAGAACATCCAGGTCGACCTGGAAGAGCGGGTCAGCCCCGACATCGTGCGAGGCATCCGCGACGGCACCGCCTCGCTGGGCGTGTGCTGGGATGCCGCAGACATCGGCCCGCTGAAGTCGTTGCCCTACCGCAGCGACCACCTGACCATGGTGGTGCCACGCAAACACCCGCTGGCATCACGCAAGAAGTTGCGCTTCGAGGAGACGCTCGACTACGAGCATGTGAGCCTGCCCGTCAACAGCGCGGTGCAGGTGATGATCCAACGCGCCGCAGCGGCGCTCGGACGGACCGTCCGCCAGCGCGTCATCGTCACGAATTTCGAAACGGCTTTGCGGGTGGTGCGGGCGGACCTGGCGATCAGCATGGTGCCGCGCGAGGTTGCAGAAATTTACGCGCAGGCCTATGGCCTGAAGATCATCCCGCTGGCCGAGCCCTGGGCCGAGCGCCGCTTCATCGTGTGCTTCCGCGATGAGCAGACACTCTCGCCTGCAGCACAACTCCTGGCCGAACACCTGGGACGGCAACACTGAACATGCAATCGACCGCAACCTTGTCGTTCGGACCGGCGCCCGGCATCCTGTTTCTCTGCGACGACGCCGCCGCGATGCGCCGCCAGCTGGCCGGCGAGCGGATTCGCTTCTCCGGCACCCTGCCCCTGCGCGATGACGTCTCCACTGACGAGATCACGCCCGTCGCGATCATGTCGCACTACGACGACCGGCTCGCGCGCTTTCCGTACACGGGCTTCAAGGCCGGCGGCGAGATGCCAGTCGAAGCAGGTTCGATCAAGGCGGCCGGCTTCGCGATCACTGTCGCCGGTGCGCGGTACGGCAAAGGCTCGTCGCGGGAACACAGCCCGGCTGCGGAAAAACTCGCGGGCATTCAATTGGTGATCGCAAAGAGTTTCGAGCGCATCTACCGCCAGAACGCCGACAACATCGGCCTGTTCACTTCCACCGACTTCGGGCTCATCGCGCGCATCGAACGCGGCGAGCCGATCTTGGTTGATGAACTGCTGGCGGGCCGCGATGAACTGTCCCACGGCATCCTGCGCGCGGGTGGTTTGCTGAAATTCGGGCAACTCCATCTGCGTGACGCGCAGCGCTCCGACCCGCGTGGTTCGAGTCCGTCCACGCTTTTCGAAAAGATCGTCGCGCGACACACGCTGACAACGCCGGTCACACCGGCTCAGCCCCGGCCCGGCGATGGCATCTTTGTGCGGGCCGACCTGCGCTTCATCCACGAGTACTACACCGGGATGGCGGCGCACATGTTGGACAGGCAGTTTGGCGAGGCCCTGGCGCTGCGCGAGCCCGAGTCGATCGTGGTCTTCGAGGACCACACTTCGTATGTGGACCAGAGCCCCGCCCATCTGCGCGCGGGGCTGGTGCCCAACATGCGCGCCATGATCCAGGCGCAACGCGACTTCGTGCAAGCGAATGGCCTGCGCTTCCACCGCACGCTCACCGACGAGGAGGCGCGCATCGACAACGGCGCCAGCAGCGCAGGCATTTCGCATGCGATGGTTGCCGAGCACTACGCGCTGCCCGGGCAGGTGGTGGTGGGCACCGATTCGCACACGCCCCACAGCGGCGCGCTGGGTTGCGTAGCGTTCGGTGTCGGCACCACGGACATGGCCAACGCGTTCGTCACGGGCGCAGTGCGGCTGACGGTCCCGCACTCGCTGCGCGTCCAGCTCGACGGTCCGCTCGCGCCCGGCGTCACCGCCAAGGACATCGTGTTGCATCTGTTGGCAATGCCGGACATTCGCGGCGGCGTGGGTGTGGGCAAGGTGTTCGAGTTCAGGGGCAGCGCAATCGCCGCCCTCTCGACCGATGAACGCGCCACGCTGACCAACATGACGGCGGAGCTGGGCGGCCTGACGGGCATCGTCGCGCCCGACGAGGAAACCGTTCGCTTTCTGAAGGAGCGGCGCGGCATCAATTTCGAGGTCGAGGGCTGGATGCGAAGCGACGACGGCGCCGTCTACGCGCAGCGCATCCAGGTCGATTGCTCCAGACTCTCGCCGTACATCGCTTCTCCCGGCGATCCCGGCAATGGGTTCGCGATCGAGTCACTCGACCCATCAGTGGCCATCGACATTGCGTATGGTGGCTCATGCACCGCCGGCAAGCGCGAGGACTTCGACCACTACCACCAGGTCCTGGCCTGGGGCCTCGAGCGTGGCATGCGCGTGCCCGCGCGCGTCCAGCTGTACCTGCAATACGGGACCACCGCGGTGCGCGACTACTGCATCGAGCGCGGCTACGACAAGGTCTTCGAAGCGGCCGGGGCCCGCATCCTGCAGCCCTCGTGCGGCGCCTGCGCCAACTGCGGCCCCGGATCATCCACCGACGCATCGCAGGTGACGGTGAGCGCGATCAACCGCAACTTCCCCGGTCGCTCGGGGCCGGGCCAGGTATGGTTGGCGAGCCCGCCCACGGTCATGGCAAGTGCGTTGGCGGGGGAACTGGTTTCGTTCGAGCAGTTGCAAATTCGCGCCGCCGTTTGAAAATACGGAGATCGCCGCCTATCTTTCAGGCCCCCACCACAAGGAGCCTGCCATGCCCAGCTACATCGTCCTTTGCAACTTCACCGACCAGGGTGCTCGCGGCGTCAAGGAAAGCGTCAGCCGTGCCGACGCCGCGAAGGAAGCCGCATCGAAGTTCGGGGTCAAGATGAAGGAAATTTTCTGGACCCAGGGCCAGTACGACATCGTGACAGTCTGCGAAGGCAACGACGAGCAGTCGATGGCGGCTTTCGGACTTGCGCTGGCCAGCCAGGGCAACGTGACCATGCAGACCCTGCGCGCCTTCACGCGCGATGAAATGTCCGCGATCATCAAGAAGGTGCCGTAGGCAAACTGTCATTGCGGCTCCGGATTGAGACCCGGGGGCGGTACGGATGGCGCCAGCGCCGGGGATCATGGCGACCGTCTGCTATCCTGACCCGCGATGCCGCGCCGACTTACACGCCCCCGCATTGCCGCGCTCGCGCTGGCGGGCGCGCTGACCGCGGCGCCCGCCGAGGCGCAGAAGCTCGCGGTGCCGGGGCTGACCGCTCCCGCGAGCATCCTGGTCGACACCTGGGGCGTGCCGCACATCTACGCGGCCAATACCGACGACATGTACTTCGCGCAAGGCTTCAACGCCGCGCGCGACCGCCTGTTCCAGATCGACCTGTGGCGCCGCCGCGGGCTTGGCCGGCTCAGCGCTGTGTTCGGCAGCAATTTCGTCGAACAGGACCGCGCAGCGCGGCTCTTCCTGTACCGCGGGGACATGGGGCGCGAATGGCGCAGCTACGGCTCCAATGCCCAGCGCATCGCCACGCGCTTCGCCGAAGGCATCAACGCCTTCATCGACCTCGCGGCGCGCGACCCCTCGAAACTGCCCTTCGAGTTCAGCGCCTTCGGCTACTCGCCCGAGAAATGGCAGCCCGAAGACGTGGTGCGAATCCGCAGCCACGGCCTGTCGGGCAATGCGATCTCGGAATTCACGCGCGCCCTTGTCGCCTGTCGCAGCAACCTGAAAGCCGACGGGGTGCGCCAGCAGCTGTCGCCAGCATGGGAGACGAAGATCCCTGACGGGCTGGACCCCTGCGTGCCCTTGGACTTGCTGCGCGTGTACGCGCTGGGCACCCAGGGTGTGGTGGTGTCCGGACGCGAAACAAAGCGCGGCGCTGCCGAAGGCGAACTGAAATTCGCGATGGCCGAGGGGCCTGCGACGCCTGAAGGCAGCAACGCCTGGGTGGTGGGGCCGTCGCGCTCGGCCACCGGGCGCCCTATCCTCGCCAGCGACCCGCATCGCGCCTATTCCACGCCCTCGCTGCGCTACATCGTGCACCTGAACGCGCCGGGCGTCAGCGTGATCGGCGGCGGTGAACCGGCGCTGCCCGGCATATCCATCGGCCACAACGGCACCATCGCTTTCGGGCTGACCATCTTTTCGCTCGACCAGCAGGACCTGATGGCCTACGAGACCCACCCCGATCGCCCCGACGAGTTTCGCTACAAGGGCGGCTGGGAAAAGATGACCATCGTGCGCGAGGAGATTCCCGTGCGCGGGCGCGCGGCCGTGCCGGTGGAACTGCGATTTACCCGGCATGGCCCGGTGATCCATGAAGACCGCCGCCGACAGCGTGCCCACTCGCTGCGCTCGACCTGGTTCGAGCCCGGCACGGCGCCTTACTTCGGCAGCATCGACTACATGAACGCCCGCAACTTCAAGGAGTTCCGGCGCGCCATGGCCGCCTGGGGCGCACCCGGCGAGAACCAGGTCTACGCCGACGCAACGGGAAACATCGGCTGGGTGGTCGGCGGGCTCGCGCCGAAGCGGGCGAACTGGGACGGCCTGCTACCCGTGCCCGGTGACGGACGCTACGAATGGGCAGGCTTCTGGCCCGGTGACCAGATGCCCTGGTCCTACAACCCTCCCACCGGCTGGATCGCGTCGGCCAACGAGCAGAACATGCCGGCCGGCTACCCGGCACGCGAACGCAAGCTGGGCTTCGAATGGCCTGAGCCCACGCGCTGGCGCCGCATCGCCGAAGTGCTGCAGGCAACGCCGAAAGTGAGCATCGACGACACGGTGCGGCTGCAGGCCGACGTGCTGTCAGGGAGCGCGCGCCGGCTGCAGGCGATGCTGCGTGGCCTGAAGCTGGGCGAGCCGAGCGCGCAAGCGGCCGCGCGGCTGCTGCTGGATTGGAACGCACAGGTCACCGGCGAATCGCCCGCTGCGGCGCTGTACGAGGTCTGGTTCTCGCGCCACCTGGGTCCATCCATGAAAGACGCCGTGGTGCCACGCAGTGCGGCGATTCTGATCCGGACCATGGACACTGCCTTGCTGCTGGAACTGATGGAGCGGCCCGGACCACCGCTGGCCGGCGACGCTGTTGCGCGGCGCAACGAGATCGTCGAGAAGAGCCTGGCCGCCGCGTGGGCCGAGATGCGGCAGCTCGCAGGCGCGGACTCCGCGACCTGGCGCTGGGACAACTTGCACTACGCGCTGCAGTCGCACCCGCTGGCCCCGGCTGTCGATGAAGCCACGCGAGCCCGGTTGAACGTCGGCCCCTTCCCCAAGCAGGGCGGCACCGACACGGTCAACGTCTCCGCCTGGGACCCGGGCAGCTTCAAGCAGGTGCACGGCCCTTCATTTCGCGTGGTGATCGATGTCGGCGAGTGGGACAACTCGCGCGCCATGAACACGCCGGGCCAATCGGGCGACCCGGCAAACCCGCACTACCGCGACCTCGCGCCGATGTGGCTGAAAGGCGAGACCTTTCCCCTGCTCTACACGCGTGCCCGCGTCGAGGCTGCCGCTGTACAGCGCATCGAGCTGGTCCCGGCGAAGTAGGTCAACAGGGTGGGCAAGTGCCCACCATGGCCTTCAGGCCGCCGCCGCTTCCATCGGGGCGCCCGCCGGTGCGATGCGGAACGGCGGCACCTGGCGGTAAGTGAAGCCGCGCCACAGCCACTCCATCGGCCCGTAGCGGAAGCGCGCCAGCCACCAGTGGCTGAAGGCGATTTGCGCAGCGAAGATCACCGCGACGACGCCGAATTGCGCCGCGCGTCCGATGCCAAAGTGCCCGAGGCCATAGCCGTAGAAGATGTGGCCGCAGATGATCGACTGCAGCAGGTAGTTGGTCAGCGCCATGCGGCCCAGCGGCGCCAGCACGCGGATGCGTGAGAGCGGTCCGCTGCTGTGCAGCATCAGCACCACGAGGCTGATGTAGCCCACGCAGGCGGGCAGGTTGGCCAACATGTGCAAACCGTTGGCGATGCCCCAGCCGTCGTAGCGCTCGCCGGGCACGTGCGACGTGGCAATCGCTGCGCTCACCATGCTCAGCCCGATGCCCAGCGGCACGCCGATCCAGGCCATGCGCCGGAACAGGGGCAGGTGCGCGCGCGTGTTCTCCATCACGCCCGAGCGCACGAACCACATGCCCAGCAGGAACATCCCGAGGAGGACGATGCCGAAGCCGAAGTCGCCGGCTGCTTTCTCGGGGAAGTGGCGACCCCGCCGGTTGACGAGCTCGCTGTAGCGGCCCGTGGTCATGGCCTGGATCTCGGCGCTGCGGTCGGCCTCACGCTCGACCTTGTTGCGCTCACGCTCGTCCTTCATTTCGGCCGCGCGCTGGGCGCTGGACTTCTTGGGCTTGTCGTCGTCCTTGACCGCCGAAGCCGCCTTGGCTGAAGGCTTGGGCGCGGCTGCCGCTGCAGGCGCCGCTGCTGCTTCCTTGCGGGCGGCCTCTTGCAGGGTGACCAACGGATCGGGGCTGAAGTGCTGCCCGAGCGACATCAAGGTGCCCACCAAACCACCGAAGACGTACAGGCTCACGGCCAGGCGCAGCGAGCGCTTCTCGATCGGATCCACGTACTTCCACGAGAGCCAGCCGGTAATGAACAGCAGCGGCCCGAACACCGACGTCGGCAGCCGCGGCTCGATCGGCCCGTTGGGCAGCACCCAGAGGACGACGGCCGCGATGCTCACCGCGAAACCCACCAGCAGCAGGATGAATGAGAAGATGGGAATGGCGAGCCCGCGGAAGCGCAGGCGCTTCTCGTTGCGCAGGTACAGCGCCGCCAGCCCCGCCATGCTAAGGCCGCCGACGACGGCAAAGAAAGGTTTGGCCAGGAAGCCCAGCCCCACGCAGACGGCGATGGCCGCGACAAACATCCACCAGCGTGCATACAGCACCATCATGAGCATCAGCGCCGCAATCGAATAGCTAAAAAGGATGTCTCCGTCCCAGATGAAGATGTAGTGGAAGGCGCCGATCACCGCCAGCCCCAGGATGCGGCGCAGGTAGATCTGCACAAATGGCCGCCCGGCGCGTTCGGCGCGCACCAGCATCACCGCAAAGCCCATGCCGAACAGCGTGGAGAAGATCGTCCAGAACTTGCCCTGCACGAAGTAGTTGACGAAGAACGTCGCCGCCCAGTCCAGGCCCTTGGCCTCTGGCGGGATACCGCGGCTGAAGATGTCGCCGAAGAAGCGGTTGAACACCTCGATGTTCATCAGGAAGATGCCCAGCAGCGCGAAGCCCCGGACCACGTCCAGGGCCTCGATGCGCTGGTTCGCCGCGATGGGCTCAAATGGCGCCGGCGCCGCTTCCGGGGCGGGCGCGGCGAGTTCGTTCACGTATTCCATTTCTTCTCCTCGGCGCTCTCGCGCTCTCGAATATTGATCCACGGGACTGTAGGGACGAAAGTTCCCGTCCGGAAGCCGGATGCGACGAACTGCCGATCAGCGCGACGAGCTGCCGGAAAGCCGGAGTGTTCTGTCAGGCAGGAGGCTCAGAGGCTGTACAGCGTGGCCGCGATGTGGACCAGCCTTGGTGGCGCACCGCGGCGCAAGGTGCCGGGGCGGCGGAGTTGTCGTGTGTTCCATGAAGGCTCCTCACTCGGCGCTGTAGCGCCCACTCGTTGTGGACCCACCCTCCGATGGATGGGTGACCATGGGGATGGGCGCCCCGGAAGTTTTGCTGCCGGTGGCCGGGTGGGAGTGTAGAGCAGAAGTTCTGCGGCGCCGGATTGGGCTGCCGGGTGACGCTACCGAATTTACAGGAACTGTTCGCCTGCACGGGCGAGAAGGTGAAAGAGGCGCTTCCGTCGACTAAAGGAATCGAGAGATGCCGGGCTCATCATGTACTGTGCCGCGAAGGTGAGGGGCTGACCGGCAGAGCCCCCAGCGGACAGGCGCCGCGTTGGGCATCAAATTTATTCCAGCGCCCCATCGACGAACATCCCAATCGCCGCGATATTCTTCATGAACTCGTCGTTGAGTTCGTGGCGTTGTTTCATGTACGCAGGACTGTTATAGCTCAGCCACACCTTACCGCTGTCGTCCTCCCACGCCAACGCCTTTAGCGGTAGGTCGATAGCCACAGATGGCGTTGAGTTCATCAATGCGGTTCCTGTCTTTGGATTCCCAAAGATCAACAGTTGTTTTGGACGCATTTTCAGACCGACCTTTTCGGCATCGCCACTGAAATCGATTCGGGCGAAAACTGTGATTCCCTTGCCTCTTACGACGGCGTCCAACCGATCAAGCGTTTCTTGAACCGAGTATTTGCTGGGTTTGGAAACAATGCCGTTGTCGGCAGCCAGAACTGCGATCGGGAAGAGCACGAAAAGCACCGCAGCCCAGAACGAATTTTTCACTTCAATCTCCTCTCGTTGTAAGGACATCATGTTGCCTAACAAGGCTTTAGCAAGATTGCATCGCCGGAGTTTGCCGATCCTGATCAGCCTGCGCAAGCCCTCCGAGGCCCTCCCGGACAATCTCGCGCAATTCCAATGTGTCGGGTAACACCGTGAACTGGAATGGCGGATCGAGCCCGAAATGAGCACCTGAAGCCACAACGCCCTGGATCCCCGCCTTCGCGGGGATGACGGAGCAACAGCAATGTTCATTCGGCCGCGGATGCCGGGTGGCCGATTCCCGCAGGTAAAGGAAGGAGCTCGCGGGACGAAGGTCACGCGGCGGGGGGACAAGGAGGGAATCGGCCACCTGGCGTCCGTGGCCAGCGCGCGAGGAAAATGGTGACCCGGTGCCCCCACCCCTGCCCTCCCCCGGAGGGGGAGGGAGTGAAAGGCATTAATGAGAAACCGGCGGCGGCGTCACTTCCCAGTGCTGCAGCACACGGTCATGCCCATCGACGCTCTCCAGCCGAACACGGAACCCCCACAAGCGCGCCACGTGCTTCACGACCTCTTCTGCGCCGTTGTCCAGCGGCCTGTCGTTGTGACGCACATGCCTCAAAGTCAGTGACCTGTCCCCACGCAGGTTCACGTTCCACACCTGGATATTCGGCTCACGCCAGTTCAGGTCGTGCTGGCGCGACAGCGCCTCGCGCACGCGCCGGTAACCCGCATCGTCATGGATGGCGGCAACTTCCAGCTCTTTCTGGGTCGAGTCGTCGACAATTGAGAACAGCCGGAACTCGCGCATCATCCGCGGCGAAAGGTACTGGCCGATGAAGCTCTCGTCCTTGAAGTGGCGCATGGCGTAGTCCAGCGTCTTGATCCAGTCGCTGCCCGCGATGTCGGGGAACCACTCCCGGTCTTCATCGGTGGGGTTCTCGCACATGCGCCGGATATCGACGAACATGTTGAAGCCCAGCGCATACGGGTTGATGCCGCTGTAGCCGGGATGCGTGACAGGCGGCTGAAACACCACATTGGTATGCGAGCTCAGTATCTCGATCAGGAAGCCGTCGGACAGCAGGCCCTGGTCGTACATGTCATTGAGCAGCGTGTAATGCCAGA
>JBKJOM010000332.1:0-3327 GCA_046595775.1 Ramlibacter sp.
TGCGCTTGATCTCATCCTCATTGAGGCCGGACTTGGCGGTGATCTTAATCTGCTGCTCTTTGCCGGAGCCGAGATCCTTTGCGGTCACATGCAAGATGCCGTTGGCGTCGATGTCGAAGGTCACTTCGATCTGCGGCAAACCACGCGCAGCCGGCGGGATGCCCTCAAGGTTGAACTCGCCGAGCAGCTTGTTGCCGGTAGCCATCTCGCGCTCGCCCTGGAAGCACTTGATCGTCACAGCCGGCTGGTTGTCATCGGCGGTGGAGAAGGTCTGCGCGAATTTGGTCGGGATGGTCGTGTTCTTGGTGATCATCTTGGTCATCACGCCGCCCAGCGTTTCGATGCCAAGCGACAAAGGCGTCACGTCCAGCAGCAGCACGTCCTTGCGGTCCCCGCCCAGCACCTGGCCCTGGATCGCAGCGCCCACCGCCACGGCCTCATCGGGGTTCACATCCTTGCGCGGCTCCTTGCCGAACAGCTCCTTGACCTTCTCCTGCACCTTGGGCATGCGGGTCTGGCCGCCCACCAGGATCACGTCATGGATGTCGGCGATGGCAACGCCCGCATCCTTGATGGCGGTGAGGCAGGGCGCTACGGTGCGCTCGATCAGCTCCTCGACCAGGCTTTCCAGCTTGGCGCGGGTGAGCTTGATGTTCAGGTGGCGCGGGCCGTTGGCGTCGGCCGTGATGTACGGCAGGTTGATATCGGTCTGCGAGTTGGATGACAGCTCGATCTTGGCCTTTTCCGCGGCTTCCTTCAGGCGCTGCAGGGCGAGCACGTCCTTGGAGAGGTCGACGCCCTGGTCCTTCTTGAACTCGGCAATGATGTAGTCGATGATGCGCTGGTCGAAGTCTTCGCCGCCCAGGAACGTGTCGCCGTTCGTGGAAAGCACTTCGAACTGCTTCTCGCCGTCGACGTCCGCAATTTCGATGATCGACACGTCGAAGGTGCCGCCGCCCAGGTCATACACCGCAATCTTCCGGTCGCCCTTTTCCTGCTTGTCCAGGCCAAACGCCAGCGCCGCAGCAGTAGGCTCGTTGATGATGCGCTTGACGTCCAGCCCGGCAATGCGGCCGGCGTCCTTGGTGGCCTGGCGCTGGCTGTCGTTGAAGTACGCGGGCACCGTGATCACGGCTTCGGTCACCGGCTCGCCCAGGTAGTCCTCGGCGGTCTTCTTCATCTTGCGCAGGATGTCGCGGGACACCTGCTGGGCCAACAGCTTCTTGCCGCGCACTTCCACCCAGGCGTCGCCGTTGTCGGCCTTCGCGATGGTGTAGGGCATGAGGTTGATGTCCTTCTGGACTTCCTTTTCCTCGTACTTGCGCCCGATCAGCCGCTTGACTGCGTACAGCGTGTTCTTGGCATTGGTGACGGCCTGGCGCTTGGCCGAGGCGCCGACGAGGATCTCACCGTCTTCCTGATACGCGACGATTGACGGCGTGGTGCGCGCGCCTTCACTGTTCTCAATGACCTTGGGCGTGTTGCCTTCCATGATGGACACGCACGAGTTGGTGGTGCCCAGGTCGATGCCAATGATTCTTCCCATGACTTTTCTCCTTGCTGGCGGCCCCAGGCGGGGCCAATTCAAATGCGGTGCTTAGCGAACTGACTTGTTGGCTATTTGTGGATAAGTTGTGCGGATTTCAACCGCTCGATCGGGCTATTTCGGTGCCGCTACCGTGACCAGGGCGGGGCGCAGCACCCGGTCGGAGATCTTGTAGCCCTTCTGCAGCACGCCGACCACTGTGTTGGCTTCCTGTGTGGACTCGGGGGACAAAGGAACCACCGAAATGGCCTGGTGCTGGTGCGGGTCGAATTTGGCGCCGGCTTCGGGCGCGATCTCGATGACCTTGTTGCGCTCCAGCGCGCTCTTCAACTGGCGCAAGGTGATTTCCGCGCCTTCATGGATCTTGTCCGCCGGGGCATCCTTGTGGGCCAGGCCCGCTTCCAGGCTGTCGACCACCGGTAGCATCGCCTCGGCGAAGCTTTCCACTGCGAACTTGCGGGCCTTGGACATCTCCTCGTCGGCCCGGCGTCGGGTGTTCTGCACGTCGGCCTGGGCCCGCAGGTATTGCTCGGCAAGCTGGGCGTTCTTGGCCTGCAGATCGGCGATTTCGGCGTGGGCCTGGGAGAGGGCATCCGAATCGTGGGCGGCCGGGGCCGCTGCGGAGGCATCCTTGTTTTCGTCGGCCGCAGCCTGGTACACCAGGCTGTCCAGGGTGGGGTCGATCCGGTTTTGTTCTGACATCGTTTCTTAGCTGGAAATGAGGGCTGGCAGGCAGTTTGGGCCCGTCAAATCCTTTTCAAGGGTGGGGCCAAGCCCAGCCATTCAAAAAAGTGCCGAGCCAGCACAGGGGGCCGCGCATTGTAGAGTCGCGGCAGTGATCCACCCTGGAGCAGCCCATGAAGCGCCGCCTGATCAGTTCCGGTTCCACCTTCGAGCGCGACATCGGCTATTCCCGGGCCGTCGTGCAGGGCGACTGGGTATTCGTCTCGGGGACCACCGGGTTCGACTACACCGCCATGACCATCTCCGATGACGTGGTTGAGCAGGCCGAGCAGTGCCTGAAGAACATCGCCGCGGCGCTCGCGCAGGCGGGGGCGAGCCTTTCGGACGTGGTGCGGGTGACTTACGTGCTGCCCGATGCCGGCGACTTCGAACCCTGCTGGCCTGTCCTGAAGAAGTACTTGGGCGACGTGAGGCCCGCCGCGATGATGATTTCCGCCGGGCTCGCGGACGCGCGGATGAAGATCGAGATCGAAGTCACCGCGCTGCGCCAGGCCTGATTGCCGCAGTTCAATCCCTTCCTGCCGCTGTTCATCGCAAAGGGCCGGGGTGTGGCTTGACCCCTTGCAGCGGCCCCCCTTAGATTCGCTGCATGAACCAAGAAGTCACCGCCCCGCTGCCAACGCGCCGCTTCATGCCGGAGCGCCGTTCCATCGCCTGGGTGGTGGGCATTGCCGCCACTTCGGCTGTCGTGATGCGGCCATTGACGCGCAACACCTACATCGAGATTTTCGGAGAATTCCTCTTCGTCGGGATCGTGCTGCTGGCCGCTTTCACTGCGGCCGGCGCCTGGAAGCAGGACGTGCTGCCGCGCGCGGCGGCCCAGGTGCTGGGCGTGGCGCTCGCCGCGCCGCTCGGGCCACTGATCGTGCAACTGCTCGGCGCCGTGACCGTGCGTCACAGCCTCACCCGCACACGGCTTTGCTGGGGACCGGCGTTGGCACTCCGGGGCCGTCGAAGACCAAGACAGTGTCTACCGATCCGCTCGCGCCAGGCGGTGGGTGGTGTCGACTCGCAATCAGGGGTGGTGGCAGGCAGGC
>JBKJOM010000349.1:0-10629 GCA_046595775.1 Ramlibacter sp.
GGCGATCGCCGGCGTACTCGACCAACTCGACCGTGCGTTGCTGCCCCGGTTCGAAGCGCACCGCGGTGCCGGAGGCGATGTTCAGGCGCATGCCGCGGACGGCGGCGCGGTTGAAGCGCAAGCCGGCGTTGGTTTCGGCGAAGTGGTAGTGCGAGCCGACCTGGATGGGCCGGTCGCCGCTGTTCTCGACCACGAGCGTTAAGGTGCGCCGGCCGGCGTTGAGCTCGATATCGGCACCATCGGTGAACATTTCGCCGGGAATCATGTTGCTCATGCGATAGGTTGGTGCACGGTCACCAGTTTGGTGCCATCGGGGAACGTGGCCTCGACCTGGATGTCGGCAATCATCTCGGGCACGCCTTCCATGACGTCGGCCCGCGCGAGCACTTGCTTGCCCTCGCTCATCAGCGCCGCCACGCTCTTGCCGTCGCGCGCACCTTCGAGGATGGCGGCACTGATCAGGGCCACCGACTCGGGATAGTTCAGTTTGAGCCCGCGCGCGCGCCGACGCTCGGCAAGCAGCGCGGCGGTGAACAGCAGCAGCTTGTCTTTCTCGCGCGGGGTCAGTTCCATGGTGAGTGTTCAGCAGATTCGGTGCCATCGTAATCCGTAACGGAATGTCGATGGCTGGCACGCGTGTTGCGATATCGGTTGCGGAAACCGTGTCGATCACCAAGGAAGGAGCCATTCCATGAGCCTGAACAATCCGCTGCGCCGCAGCGGCCTGAAAACACTCGCTGCCGCGCTTTTTGCGGCCGGATTCACCGTGCCTGCCATGGCACAAGCCACCATCAAGGTGGGCGTGTTGCACTCGCTGTCGGGCACGATGGCGATCTCTGAAACGGTGTTGAAGGACACCGTGCTGATGGCCATCGACGAAATCAACGCCAAGGGCGGCCTGCTCGGCAAGAAGCTGGAGCCGGTGGTCGTTGACCCGGCGTCGAACTGGCCGCTGTTCGCCGAGAAGGCCAAGCAGCTGATCGGGCAGGACAAGGTCGTCGCGACTTTCGGCTGCTGGACCAGCGTGAGCCGCAAGTCGGTGCTGCCGGTGTTCGAAGAGATGAACAGCCTGCTCTTCTACCCGGTGCAGTACGAGGGTGAAGAGCTGAGCAAGAACGTGTTCTACACCGGCGCGGCACCGAACCAGCAGGCCATTCCGGCGGTCGAGTACCTGATGAGCAAGGCCGGCGGCGGCGCGAAGCGCTGGGTGCTGCTGGGCACCGACTACGTCTACCCGCGCACCACCAATAAGATCCTGCGCGCCTATCTGCACACCAAGGGCGTGAAGGACGCCGACATCGACGAAAAGTACACGCCGTTCGGCCACAGCGACTACCAGACCATCGTCGCCGACATCAAGAAGTTCTCCGCCGGCGGCAAGACTGCCGTGGTCTCCACCATCAACGGCGATTCCAACGTGCCGTTCTACAAGGAACTGGGCAACGCCGGCCTGAAGGCCAAGGACGTGCCGGTGGTGGCGTTCTCGGTCGGCGAGGAGGAACTACGCGGCGTGGACACCAAGCCGCTGGTCGGCCACCTGGCCGCCTGGAACTACTTCATGTCGATCAAGAACCCGACCAACGACGAGTTCAAGAAGAAGTGGGCCGCCTACGCCAAGGCCAAGGGCCTGCCCGGTGCCGACAAGCCACTGACCAACGACCCGATGGAAGCGACTTACATCGGCGTGAACATGTGGGCGCAGGCCGTGAAGAAGGCCGGATCCACCGACACCGACAAGGTGATCGCCGCGATGGCCGGCCAGACTTTCAAGGCGCCCAGCGGCATCCTGTCCGAGATGGACCTGAAGAACCACCATCTGCACAAGTCGGTGTTCATCGGCGAGATCAAGGCCGACGGCCAGTTCAACGTGGTGTGGAAGACACCCGGCCCGGTCAAGGCCAAGCCCTGGAGCCCTTACATCGAAGGCAACGACAAGAAGAAGGACGAGCCGGACGGAAAGTCGAAGACCTGAAGACCGGAGCATCAGGAGCCCCCTCTCCCCATCCCTCTCCCCCGACGGGGAGAGGGGGCGGATCTTGATCATGCAAGCCAACAGGGTCTTGCGCGATGGGTGGCGTGCCATCCATCCCACAGGTTTCCCCATGAAAAGAATATTGTTTTCCCTGGCGCTGTTGGTCGCGGCGCAGGTTCACGCGCTCACGCCCGAACAGGCGAAGGGAATCGCAGTCGGCGAGACGGACGCCCGCATCGAGGCATTGGGCAAGGCGACCGTCATCGCGGATGAAAAGACGACCGCTTTCATCCAGGCGCTGGCTGCTGACGCGGTGAAGTTCTCCGGCGACAAGTTTTTCATCGTCCGCGGTGACAAGGGCTATGACCCGGTGACTGGCGTCGAGAGCCCGTTGCCCGCCGATGCCGAGGACGTGGTGAGCAACAACCGCATGCGCGGCGAGCTCGACGCGGCCCTTGCGGCACTGCGGCTCTTCTCGAAAGACGAGAAGGAGCGTGCCGAGGCCATCAAGGTGCTGCGCAACGACACCGACGACTCGCGCCTGCCGCTGATCGAGAAGGCGATCGCGGCCGAAACCAGCGCCGCGCTGAAGGACCAGCTGGGCATGGTCCGCGCTTCGGTGCTGCTCAACAGCGCCGACAAGGGCCGGCGCATGGAAGCCGCGAAGCTGCTGGGTCAAAGCAACAACCCCAACACCAAGACACTGCTGATCGAGCGCATCAAGGTCGAGACGGAATCGGATGTGAAGTCCACGCTCGAAGCCAGCCTGCGGACGGTCGATGCGTCGCTGGCCTGGGGCGACAAGCTGGGCGCACTGTTCTCTGGCATTTCGCTCGGTTCCATCCTGCTGCTCGTCGCGTTGGGCCTTGCGATCAGCTACGGACTGATGGGCGTCATCAACATGGCGCACGGCGAGCTGATGATGATCGGAGCGTACGCCACCTATGTCGTGCAGGGCCTGTTCCAGAAGTACGCGCCCGGCGCCTTCGACTGGTACCTGCTGGCTGCGGTGCCCGTGTCGTTTGCGGCCTCCGCCGCGATGGGCGCGATCCTCGAGCGCAGCGTGATCCGCTTCCTCTACGGGCGCCCGCTCGAGACGCTGCTGGCCACCTGGGGCATCAGCCTGATGCTGATGCAGCTCGTTCGCACAGTGTTCGGCGCGCAGAACGTCGGCGTGGAAAACCCCAGCTGGATGTCCGGTGGCGTGGTCGTGATGGGCAACCTGCAGCTGCCCTGGAACCGCATCGTCATCATCGGATTCGCGGCCTTCGTGCTGCTCGGCATGGCGTACCTGATCGGCCGCACGCGCCTGGGCCTGTTCGTGCGTGGCGTGACGCAGAATCGTCCGATGGCCTCGTGCATGGGCGTCAATACGGCGCGCATCGACACCTACGCGTTCGCGCTGGGCTCAGGCATCGCGGGACTTGCCGGGTGCGCGCTGAGCCAGATCGGCAACGTCGGCCCCGACCTGGGCCAGGGCTACATCGTCGACGCGTTCATGGTGGTGGTGCTGGGCGGTGTCGGTCAGATTGCCGGCACCGTTTATGCCGCCCTCGGCCTGGGTGTATTGAACAAGTTCCTCGAAGGCTGGGCCGGCGCCGTGCTCGCCAAGATCGCCGTACTGGTGATCATCATCGTCTTCATCCAGAAGCGGCCGCAAGGGCTGTTCGCGATGAAGGGTCGGAGTGCGGAAGCATGAGCGCGATCCTTGAACCCTCCCCCGCTGGGGGAGGGCAGGGTGGGGGCGCGACGATGCCTCCACCGAGCCAGCCGGTCATGCAAGCACCCGGGGCCCCCACCCCAAGCCTCCCCCAGCGGGGGAGGGAGCACGGTACTCTCCCCCAAAGGGGGAGGGTGTTAAGTCCGATGGGCTGGTCGGGCATTCTCCTCGCGCTCATCGTGGTGTGCCTCGTCGCGCCGCTGCTCAACCTCGTCGTCCCCGAGTCCAGCATCTTCCACATGAGCGACTTTGCCGTCGCCCTGGTCGGCAAGATCATGTGCTTCGCGATCTGCGCGCTGGCCATGGACCTGATCTGGGGTTACACCGGCATCCTGTCGCTGGGCCACGGCCTGTTCTTCGCCCTCGGCGGCTATGTCATGGGCATGTACCTCATGCGCCAGATCGGCCGCGACGGCAACTACAAGAGCGACCTGCCCGACTTCATGGTGTTCCTGGACTGGAAGGCGCTGCCCTGGCACTGGACTTTCAGCGACAGCTTCGCAGCCACGCTCTTCCTCATCGTGGCGGTGCCCGGCATCGTCGCTTTCGTGTTCGGCTTCTTCGCCTTCCGCTCGCGCATCAAGGGCGTGTACTTCTCGATCATCACGCAGGCGCTGACTTTCGCGGCGATGCTGCTGTTCTTTCGAAACGAGACCGGCTTCGGCGGCAACAACGGCTTCACCGATTTCAAGCGCATCGTGGGCATCGCGATCGCCACGCCGTCGATGCGCATGACCCTGTTCGTGATCACCGGCCTCACGCTGCTCGCCTTCTTCCTGTTCGCGCGCTGGCTGGTGGCCAGCAAGTTCGGCCGCGTGCTGCAGGCCATCCGCGACGCGGAGACCCGGGTCATGTTCTCGGGCTACAACCCGATCGGCTACAAGCTCACCATCTGGACGCTCTCCGCCATGATGTGCGGCGTCGCAGGCGCGCTGTATGTGCCGCAAGTGGGCATCATCAACCCCAGCGAGATGAGCCCAGCGAACTCGATCGAGATCGCGATCTGGGCGGCCGTCGGCGGCCGTGCGACGCTGATCGGGCCGATCATCGGTGCCTTCATCGTGAATGGCGCCAAGAGCTGGTTGACGGTGGCCGCGCCGGAATACTGGTTGTACTTCCTGGGTGCCCTGTTCATCCTCGTCACCCTGTTCCTGCCGAACGGCGTGGTCGGCTTGCTCAAGCGCTGGAAAGGCAAGGCATGACGCCCGACCTGCTGGAAGAAGGCGCAAAGCGCTCCGAGGCCGTGCGCGAGAAAGTGCTGCGCGGACGCACCGAGTCAGGCGGCCGCGAGGCGGGCTTCGGCCGGCCCACGGTGCAAGGCGAAGTCGACGTCACGCACGGCCGCATCCTGTATCTCGAAGACGTGAGCGTGAGCTTCGACGGCTTCAAGGCGATCAACAAGCTCTCGCTGGACATCGCGCCCGGCGAGCTGCGCTGCATCATCGGTCCCAACGGCGCGGGCAAGACCACGTTGATGGACATCATCACCGGCAAGACGCGACCCAACGAGGGCACGGTGTTCTTCGGCAGCACCATCGATCTGCTGCGCTACACCGAGCCGGAAATTGCCGGCATGGGCATCGGCCGCAAGTTTCAGAAGCCGACGGTGTTCGAGCAGCTCACGGTGTTCGAGAACCTCGAGCTGGCCCTCAAGACCGACAAGGGCGTGAAGTCGTCGATGTTCTTCCGTCTCGACTCCGGCCAGAGCGATCGCCTCGCCGAAGTGCTGCACACCATTCACCTGGCCGAAGGGCTTGCCCGGATGGCCGGCACGCTCAGCCACGGGCAGAAGCAGTGGCTGGAGATCGGCATGTTGTTGATGCAAGACCCGAAACTGCTCCTGCTGGACGAGCCCGTGGCCGGCATGACCGACGAGGAAACCGCGCGCACAGCCGAACTGTTCCTCAAGCTCAAGGGCCAGCATTCGCTGATGGTGGTGGAGCACGACATGAGCTTCATCAAGTCGATTTCGGAGATCGTGACGGTCCTCTCTGAGGGCTCGGTGCTGGCGCAAGGCACGCTGGAACAGGTGCAGAGTGACGAGCGCGTGATCGAGGTGTACCTTGGGCGCTGAATACCCAATGCGGGAGCGGACTGCCGGACGCAGAAGACGCAGAAGTTCCGCAGAGGACGCAAAAGGACTTCCAAAGAAATTTTCTTTTGTCTTCTTTTGCGTCCTCTGCGAATCCTTCGCGTCCTCTGCGTCCGGCTGCCCGAGTTGAAAATGCTGACCATCAAGAACGTCAACCAGTACTACGGCGGCTCGCACATCCTGCGGGACTTGAGCTTCGAAGTGCCGTCGGGGCAGGTCACTGTGCTGCTCGGGCGCAACGGCGTGGGCAAGACCACGCTGCTCAAATCGCTGATGGGACTGGTGCCGATCAAGACGGGCAGCATCGAGTTCGAAGGCAAGGCCATCCACACCGCGACGCCGTACCAACGCGCGCGTGCCGGGATCGGCTTCGTGCCGCAGGGGCGGGAGATCTTCGCCCGGCTCACGGTGGAAGAGAACCTGCGGATGGGCCTCGCCTACAAAAGCGCGAATACATCGATTCCGCCGCAGCTCTTCGAACTGTTTCCCGTGCTCAAGCAGATGTTGAACCGGCGGGGCGGCGACCTCTCCGGCGGCCAGCAGCAGCAGCTCGCCATCGCGCGTGCACTTGCCGCAAAGCCTCGGCTGCTGATCCTGGACGAACCCACCGAAGGCATCCAGCCGAGCATCATCAAGGAGATCAGCCGCGTGATTCGCATGTTGGCGGATACGGGGCTGGACGGGCTGCGCATGTCGATCCTGCTGGTGGAGCAGTACTACGACTTCGCGCAGGAGCTGGCGGACAACTACCTGGTGATGGAGCGGGGCGAATTCATCGGACGCGGGCTCGGCCGCGATATGGAAGCCCACGGCGTGCGGCAGCTCGTCGCAATCTGAGCACCTGAGCAACGGCGGATTGCGTGCGTGGACACGGGTTGAAGGGTGGCGGCTCTGCCTGGCGCGACTGTAAGACAAAGCCTGAAGTGAAAACGCCGCCCGAAGGCGGCGTTGGTCGCAGCAAGACCGATCTCAATAGGTGAATTGCACCACGGCAGAGGTGCCCGAACTGATGTCAGCCGGCTTGGTGGTGGTCGCCCGGCCAGGTGCAGTGACTTCTACCGAATATTTGCCGGCGACCGGTGTGTCCGGCGCGAAAACGAGTGCCGTCGCGCTGTAGGCGGCTTTCACCGGAGCTGCCGTGGGAAGCCGCAGCTTATAAGTGCCCAGCAGCGCATCCACCGGCGAACTGCGCACCTCGATCGCCGGCCCACCGGTCAGCGCCTGCGTCGCGCGGACGGTGGCGTCGGTGATCGGGGTCGAGACCGTTGCCGTACCGGTGCCGGTGCTCGCCACAACCGTGCCCGTCACGTCAGCCATCGAAGCAGCAGGCAACACAATGGCGGTGGTGGTGCCGTTGATGGTGGTGGTACCTGTTCCAGTCGGCACGCTCGTCACCACGCCGGTGGCGCGCGCGTCGGACGTCAGTACCAGCGTGTACGTGCCCGCCGCCAGGTAAGGAATACTGAAGCGGCCCGTGCTGTCCGGCGTCGTGGAGCGGACCGCGATGCCATTTTGCTGCGCCGAGATCGTGGTTGCGCTGAGCGCCAACGTCGTCGTCACGTAGCCCTGGATCGAACTTGCGACCCGCGGAGTCACGGAAACCACCGGCTTGAGGATGTAGTTGCCGGAATTTCCAGCCGTGACGACCGACTTGCAGGCATCAAAGTCGAGCACCAGGTCAGCCATCTGTCCCGCCGCCACATCGAAGTTCGCCTGAAGCTTCAGCCCACTTTGCTGCGCGCTTGGCGTGGACAAGGCCGCTTCCGCCCCACCGGTAGGCTGCACCGCATTGGCCATCGCGCCCGCACCGGAGCTGGCATTGGTCGCCAGGACCAGGCGCAACTGGCTGTAGTGGCCGGACGCGAGGGGCGTCGTGCCGAGCTCCTCGAGCACGCCGTTGGTCAGCGAAAGCAGGTCGATGCGCCTGGGTGCTGCCAAGATGATGTCGGCCCAGCCGCCATCGGTATCGGATGCTGTCGCGCTCTTGTGCGCTCGCACACTGTTGACTGTCACATACACATGGTCGAAGCCGCAGGAAGGGGCGTCCGTCAACGCAACCCGCAGGCTCCCGTCACCTGTCGCGGCAGCGCCGCCGCCACCTCCACCGCAGGCTGTGAGCAGCAGTGCCGCCGCACCGGCCACGCTCCAGAGGCTCAAGCGGGTTCTCGTGGTAGTCATATACATAGGTCGTGCCCGTCGGTTTAGGAAAGCCCATGCTTGCATGCGCGGCTGAGGCGTGCCGTGAGTGAATGTAAGAGTTGCTCCCAGCCAAAAAAACGGGCCCGAAGGCCCGCTTGCTCCCTGATGACATCCTTGACTTTGTTCTTACTTGGCCGGCACCAGCACGACAGGGTCGGCCGTCTTCGGCTCGACCGTGACAGTTCCGCTGGGAGGCATCACGACGGTTTCCACTTCGCGCAAGATGCCGCCGCCGGCCACGCTGCCGGTGGTGTTGCCGAAGCCCAGCACGCGCGCCTGGCATGCGGCCTTGTCTTGCCCGCTCATCACTTCGCAACGGGCCTTGGCATTGGCGTCGTACGAGCCACTGGAGTTGTCCAGCACGCCGCGCTTCTTGTCGGCCTGGGCATTGCGCGCTTCCTTCAGGCAGGTCTCGCGATCCTGCTGGGTCTTGCCGGTGTTGCAGGCTTCCACTTCCTTGCGGAAGCTGCCGCTTGAATCGATGCTGGTTTCGCCGATAGCGACCTGGGCCGTCGCGGCAGTCATTGCCAGCAAGGCGGCGAAGCTGAACGACATCAGGCTCTTGTTCGATCGCGCCTTGTTGCCTGTGGATTTCATGATGCTCTCCTGCAAAATTTCGTTGATGCAACAAAGTCTAGGTGAGGGTCCTGCCCGGCAATGCCGGTGGAGACGGCGCATCCGGGGCGGCGCGATGCCGGTAACGGCGTAGGAGCAAGCCTTGCTGGAGCGGCGACTGCGCGCCCTGCGTGAAGCAAGTCCTGTCAGGCCGCCCAGGTGCGCGGTTGTGTGGAGGACAACTCCCACAAGGCCGGCCGCCATGCGGCGCGAATGGCCTGCAACAGTCCCATTACTGGCTCAACCAAAGGGGCCAGCACGCGCACGGCAATGACACGTGGCCCGGGCGCTGTGGCGCCAGCGAGCTGTACCAGCTCGTGTGCTTCGATCACTCCACGCGCAGTTTCGAGTGCAAGCTCGCGCCGTTCCCGAGTGAGATCGTCACCGGTCGCGAAGAACAGCGTGGCCATGCAGCGGTGGCCGGCCAGGCCCAAGGCGCTATGCATCAGGCGTGCGTCTGCGGCATCGATTCGGCCCCGCTCCAGCCATTGGCCTTCGAGCTCCAGGTGCTGCAGGAGGCTGCCCCGCTCGAACGGCAAGTGCGCCGCCGGCAGGCCCAGCGCGACGATGTCCCAGCCGATGATCTCGGCGCCGGGAGCCAGTTGCATCACCAGGCGGTTCTGCGCGATGCAGCCGCTGTAGCAGATCGCCTCGAGCGGCAGCCACTCGACCCGTGCGCCCTGATCGACCACGATGCGCGCCGACTGGACCGCGCTCTCGCCGTCGGAGCGGTAAAAGCGCGCGGCGCCGGGCGTCGTGACCAAGCCGTGGCTGCCGGCGCGCGCACGAACATCGATCTCCAGCGTGTCGCCGCCGACGAGTCCGCTCGGCGGATGGACCAACACGTTGTGCGCGATGCGGTCGCCTTCGGGGTACAGGGTCTGCAGGATGCGCAGCGGCCCTTCGTGCTGGTAACGGGCGACGCAGCGCCCCGCTTCAACTGCGTAGTCGAGTTTCAGTCGCGCATGCCAGGCCATGGCGGCTTAATGCCCCTGGTTGCCGCGATGCGCCCAGGCCGTCGTATGACGTTCGACGCAGCTGAAGATCTCGTACATCAGCATCGCCATCGCGCCCACCACCAGCAGGCCGGCGAAAGCCAGGCCCATCTGCATTGCCGATCCCGCGGAGATCAGAAGGTAGCCGATGCCTTCGTTCGACGCGGTCATCTCCGACACCGTGGTGCCGACGAAGGCCAGCGTGATCGCGACCTTGAGCGAGCCGAAGAAGTAGGGCATCGAGCGCGGCAGGCCGACCTTCACCAGCACGTCCCAGCGCCGGGCGCCCAGCACCCGCAACACGTCCTCGAGCTCCGGCTCCAGGGTGGCCAGGCCGGTGGCGATGTTGACCATGATCGGGAAGAACGAGATGAGGAAGGCGGTGAGGATTGCGGGGCCGGCGCCTATGCCGAACCACACCACCAGGATCGGTACGAAGGCTGCCTTGGGCAAGGCGTTGAAGCCAGTCATCACCGGATAGACCGCGGCATAGGCCAGGCGCGAGCTGCCGATCACAAAGCCGAGCAGGACGCCCACCACGATCGCGATGCCGAACCCCGCCATCGTGACCCAGTAGGTGCGCCACGCGTGCGCGGCGATGATGCCCTTGAACTCCCACAGTTGCGACGCGATGCGCGCCGGGCTGGGGAAGATGAATTCCGACACGCCGAACGCGCTGCACACCAACTGCCACAGCGCGAGGATGGCGGCGAGCAACGCCCAAGGAGCCCAGGTTTCGACCTGCCGCGACGTCATGTCGAAGCAGCCTCGCGCACGGCGCCGATGTGGCCCCGCAGTTCATGGACGATGTTGGTGAACTGCGTGGTGTAAGTGACTTCGAGGTCGCGCGGGCGCGGCAGCTCGATGTCCTTGCGCACCACGAAGCGCCCGGGCGGCCCGCGCATCACATAGACCGTATCGGCAAGGAACTCCGATTCACGCAGGTCGTGCGTGACCAGGATGACGTTGAATTGCTGCTCGGCGTGCAGGTCGCGCAGGATGCACCACAGCTCCTCACGCGTGAAGGCGTCGAGGG
>JBKJOM010000082.1:0-46469 GCA_046595775.1 Ramlibacter sp.
GCTGGCCAAGCCGGTGCTGCACGGCGACAACGGCTCCACGCTCAAGGCCACCACGGTGCTGGCGATGCTCAACTGGCTGGGCGTGAAGCCGTCCTATTCGCGGCCTCGCGTGAGCGACGACAACGCCTACGCCGAAGCGCTGTTCCGAACCGCCAAGTACCGCCCGGAATTCCCGGCCAAGGGCTTCGCCAATCTGGACCAGGCGCGCGCCTGGGCGGCTGGCTTCGTGCATTGGTACAACCACGAGCATCGCCACAGTGGCATTCGCTACGTCAGCCCGGCTCAGCGCCATGCCGGCGACGATCACGCGATTCTTGCAGCACGCCATGACCTGTACACCCGCGCTCGTGAGGCGAATCCGGCACGCTGGTCCGGCAAGACCCGCAACTGGTCGCCCATCGGCGCCGTGACGCTCAACCCCGAACGCGACTCGATCATCAAGATGCATTCGGGCTCCACCGATAGACAGCCGTTGGCTGCATGAATGAGGCGACAACTACCTTGACACGCGCCGGCCCCGCTGGGCTAGTTCAGTTCCCTCCGCATCGCGGGCGCCGCTTTGCATGTCAAGTCGCGTCGATCGAAATCGACAAGTAAGCACGCAAACAGGTGGTGGCGCGGACTGGTGTTTTCCGCCAGAGTGGTGTCGATCCTGATGATCCTGGACCGCTACACTGACGCCATTTCGGACGGCATCGCCAGCATCGCGGTTGTGGCCAGGCGCATCGCGCCGATACTGCTGTGGGGCGCACTGATCGTGGCGCTAGTGCGTGGCGCCTTCCTGCTGCCGTGGTCGGTCCGCCTGCTGGTGGTTGACCCCTTGCTGGGACATGTCAGCTGGCAGGCTTACCGCGCCAGCATCTGCTGGCCGACGCCCGAGCCAGATTGACCGGCGCAGCGCAACCCGTCCCATCAAGGCTTCTCGTTCCTCTTCATGCTGTCCAGGAGCATCTGCATCGGATCGATCGCCGGCGCCGCGGGCGCCTTGGGCGTAGCGAGCATCCTCTGCATCTCGATGTCGATTGCCTGCTCCTGGGCCTTGGTCTCGGCCACCGGACCGTCGCCCAACACAATCCAGGGGAAGGCGATGATCAGGCCCATCACCAGCACCTGCACTGCGACGAAGGGCAGTGAGCCGAGGTAGATCTGGCCGGTGGTCACGCGTTTGATGACCATGCCGCTGACGGCGTCGGTCGTGTCCGCCTTGGGCGCGACGCTGCGTAAATAGAACAGCGCAAAGCCGAACGGCGGGGTGAGGAAAGAGGTCTGCAGGTTGATGCCCACCAGCACGCCGAACCAGATCAGGTCGATCCCCAGCTTGACCGCGATCGGTCCCAGCAACGGCAGCAGGATGAAGGCGATCTCGAAGAAGTCGAGGAAGAAGCCGAGCAGGAACACCAGCACCGTGACGAAGATCAGAAAGCCGGTCGCGCCGCCCGGCAACTGAACCAGCAGTTCCTCCACCCAGAAGGTCCCGTCCACCGCCTGGAAGGTAAAGCTGAAAACCGTTGCGCCGATCAGCACGAACATGACGAAGCACGCCAGCTTGGTGGTCGACAGCAGCGCCTGGCCGGTCTCGCGCAGCGTCAGCCGGCCGCGCATCCCGGCCAGCACCAGCGCGCCCACCGCGCCCAAAGCGCCGCCTTCGGTCGGCGCCGCCACCCCCAGGAAAATCGTGCCGAGCACCAGGAAGATCAGGATCAGCGGCGGGATCAGGACGAAGGCCACCCGGCGCGCCAGCGCCGACAGCCAGTTCAGCCGCAGGCCGGCGTCGACCAGCGCCAGGATGAAGGCCGTGAACACGCCGGCCGCCAGCGCCACCATCACCAGTTCGTCGGTCGGCGCCGCGAACGTGCGGCCGATCGAACGCAGCAACGCCGGATAGGCCTGCATCAGGCCCCAGGCCGCCGCCGCGCTGAGCAGCACCAGCACCAGGAGCGAAGCGTGGCCGCTGCGGCCGCTGGCCTCACGGAAGCTGCGCGCCTCGGGCGGCAGCGCCGGCACCCATTTCGGCCGGATGATTGCGATAAAGACAACCAGCAACGCGTACAGCGCGATCAGCATGGCGGCTGGCAGTAGGGCGCCGGCATACATGTCGCCGACGCTGCGCCCGAGCTGGTCGGCCATCACGATCAGCACCAGCGACGGCGGTACAACCTGCGCCAGGCTGCCCGAGGCGGTGATCACACCGCTGGCGATCGAGGGGTTGTAGCCATTGCGCAGCATGATCGGCAGCGAGATCAGGCCCATCGAGATCACCGACGCTGCCACCACGCCGGTCGTGGCCGCCAGCAGCGCGCCGACGAACACCACCGCCAGCGCCAGCCCGCCGCGCAGCGGCCCGAACACCTGGCCGATGGTCTCCAGCAGGTCTTCCGCCATTCCGGATCGCTGCAGGATCAGTCCCATGAAGGTGAAGAACGGGATTGCCAGCAGCGTGCCGTTGGAGATGATGCCGAACATGCGCAACGGCAACGCCTGCACCAGGCCGGCCGGCAGCACGCCCAGTTCGACTCCGATCAGGCTGAACGTCAGCCCGGTGGCGGCGAGCGCGAACGCCACCGGAATGCCGGTGAGCAGGAACAGCGCCAACGCGCCGAACATCAGCGGCGGCAGGTGCTCCGCGATCCAGAGCATGGTCATGAGCGGCCCCCGGACGTCGCGCCCGGCGCCGAGCCCATGAACTCGGGCAGGTCAGCCTCGTTGGTGGTCGCGCTCGGGCGCAGGCCACGCAAGAAGGCCACCCGCTTGATGATCTCCGAAATCGCCTGCAGTCCCAGCAACGCGAAGCCGGCCGGAATCGCCAAGTACACCGGCCAGCGGACCAGGCCGCCGGCGTTGTAGGAGCTCTCACCGGTCTGCCAGGCCTGCCAAAAGTAGGTGCCGCCCAGGTCGATCATCAGCACGCACAGGGGCATCACGAACAGCACCATCGCGATGATGTCGATCCAGGCCCGCAGCCGCCTGGGAAAGCGCTGCGCCAGCGCATCGATGCGCACGTGTTCGTCCACCAGCAGCACGTAGCCGGCGGCGCCCAGGAAGGCGCCGGCGTACAGGTACCACTGCACCTCGAGCCAGGCGTTGGAGCTGATGTCGAACGCCTTGCGCACCGCGGCATTGCCGGAGCTGATCAGCACGGAGGCCAGGATCAGCCACACGGTGCTGCGGCCAATCCGGCGGTTGAGCAGATCGATGGCTTCGGATAGCTTCACGAGCAGGTTCATCGGGAAGGTCCTTTAGGTCGTCGAAGCGGGGTCCGTCAGTAGCCGCCGCAACTTTTAGTCTAGGGCTTGCGTGCCCCTGCCGGGTTAACCCGCAGCCGCACACCCTGGACCGCCTCAGTGCAGCGTCAGCGCTGCCAGCCCGAGGAAGGCGAAAAAGCCGAAGGTGTCGGTGAAGGCCACCAGCAGCACCTCGCCGGCAATCGCGGCGTCGACCTGGGTTCGCTGCAGCACCAGCGGGATCAAGGTGCCGGCGGCGACGCCGGCCACCAGGTTCAGCACAATGGCCGCACCGAACACCACGCTCAGCATCGGATTGCCGAACCACAGCCAGGTGAGCGCACCCACCACCGCAGCCCACAGCACGCCGTTGATGGCCGCCACCCCGAGTTCGCGCCGCAACAGCCGCCACTGATTGGAGCGATCGACCTGCTCCAGCGCCAGGCCGCGCAACACCAGACTCAGGCTCTGTGTGCCGGCGACGCCACCCATGCTCGAGACCACCGGCATCAGCACCGCGAGCGCAACCAGGCGTTCGATCGTGGCGTCGAAAATGCCGATCACCACCGTAGCCAGCAGCGCGAAGCTGAGGTTGATGCCCAGCCAGAGCGCCCGATGGCGGGCACTGCGCCAGGCCGGGGCGAAGGTGTCGCTCTGCGCGGTGAGGCCGCCAGCCGCCAGCTGCGCGGCCTCGCCCTGCGCCCGCACGAAGTCCATGACGTCGTCCACCGTGATCCGACCGATCAGCCGGTGCTGGGCATCGACCACCGGCGCCGACACCAGGTCCTCGTCCTCGAACCGGCGCGCCACCCGGCGCGCCGTGAGGTCGACCGGGATCGGCTCGAATTACGAGTCCATGGTCTGGCCCGCGGTTCGCGCCGGGTCCAGGGAAACCAGGTCCACTAGCGACAGGCTGCCCAGATAACGGCCGTCGGCGTCCACCACGCTCACAGCGTCCAGCTCCGGCGGCAGCCGGCCCAGTTCCGCGCGCACCGCGCCCAGGTAGGCGACGGTCATCGCCAGCGTGCTTTCCGGTTGTACCGACACCGTGTCGGTATTCATCAGGCCGCCGGCGCTGTCGTCGGGGTAGCCGCGGATCAGCTCGAAGCGGGCTCGCCGCGGCGGGTCCATTTGATCCAGTACCGCCCGGGCCACGGCCGGCGGCAATTGCGGATAGAGGTCGGACAGCTTGTCCAGGTCCAGCCGCTGCAGGGCCTGGGTCAAGTCCTCGGCGCGGCTGACCGCGATCAGCTGCTGGCGCACCTCGCGCCGCACTTCGAACAGCACTGCCGCTTTGAGAGGCACTGCGATCGCACCCCAGAGCGCGCCGCGCCGCTCGGGCGCCATCGCCTCGAGCGCGTCGGCGACCTGGGCTGCGTTGGCCTTGGCGAGCAGCGGCGCCAAGGTCCCCTGGCCTCGGTCCAGGGCCTGGCGGATCTGTTCGGCGGCGTTCGCTGGCGCCTGCTTCGGATCGGTCATGGCGCGCCGCGGGCGGGCTCGGCCACCCGCCGCAGGTCGGAGGGGCGGTCGGGAGGGACGACGGCGGCAGCGGGGAAAGCGGAATGTTGGATGGCGGCTCCCGGTCAGGTGCGGCGATGCTAGCGCAACGCCCGCCCGACCCGTCGCCGCAAGACGGCGCCCGCGGCCTCTACACTCGCAGCCCATGGCCTCCGACTCTCCTCGCTACGACTCGATCGATGCCCTGCGCGGGGTCGCCATCGTCTGGATGACGCTGTTTCATTTCAGCTTCGATCTAGACCACTTCCGCTACATTCGGCAGGACTTTCTGGGCGACCCGTTCTGGACCTGGCAGCGCACGGCCATCGTGAGCCTGTTCCTTTTTTGCGCCGGGCTGGGCCAGGCCGTGGCGGTGGCGCGGCAGCAGGGGGTCGACCGGTTCTGGAAGCGCTGGGCCCAGGTGGCAGGCTGCGCGCTGCTGGTCACGGCCGGTTCTTGGTGGCAGTTTCCGCAGTCTTTCATCTACTTCGGCGTGCTGCACGGTATCGCGCTGATGCTGGTGATCGTCCGCTTCACCACCGGCTGGGGCCGCTGGCTATGGCTGGCCGGTGCGCTGGCGCTGGCGCTCAAGCCGCTGGCGCAGCTGGCGCACGCAGCCTGGCCCGCGCTCGACTTCCTGAATTCGAAACCCTGGAACTGGCTGGGCCTCGTCAGCCGCAAGCCGGTGACCGAAGACTATGTGCCGCTCATTCCGTGGCTCGGTGTGATGTGGTGGGGCGTCGCCAGTGGCGAGTGGCTGTTGCGGCAACGTCCCGCATGGATCGCTCTGCCGTTGCCTCGCATGACAGCGCCGCTTTCCTGGCTCGGCCGCTGGAGTCTGTCCTGGTACATGCTGCACCAGCCGATGCTCTTTGGATTTTTTCTATTGATCCGATAGCACTCGCGTGGCTCGTCAGTTGACCGGATGGAGACTCCGTCCTACATGAGGCCGTCCGCCGGCGCCGTACCTTTATCCGCGGCGATCCTGCCCGTTTCAGATCAATCACGACATGGCCAAATCCACCAAACCACCGGTCGCAGGCGCTAATTCCGCATCGACCCGCACCGCGGTCAAAGCCGCTGCCCGCAATACGGACAGCGGTCCGGTCCGCGGCGGCAAGGCGCCTGGCGACGCGCCGGCTGAAAAGATGAACCAGACTCAGGCGCTGGCCGCAGCGTTCCCTTTCAACAGCACCAAGGCGGCTGAGCATGGCGCAAGCAATGGCGCGGCGCCTCCCGCAGGTCAGACGGTTGAGCCGGCTTCGCGCTTGCCGACCGGCAGCACCCTGTCTGAAGAGAACGGTTCTCAGAAGACCGGCAGCGTCGCGCCCGCAGGTGTCAATGCCACTATTGAGCCGCTAGACCGGGTGCGCGTCGACTCCGCAGGCCAGCAGCTCACTACCAACCAGGGTGTCGCGATCGCCGACAACCAGAACTCGCTCAAAGCCAGCCTACGCGGCCCGGTGCTGCTGGAAGACTTCATCCTGCGCGAGAAAATCACCCACTTCGACCACGAGCGGATCCCCGAGCGAATCGTCCATGCCCGCGGCTCGGGCGCCCATGGCTTCTTCGAGTGCACCGCGGACCTGACTCGGTACACGAAGGCGGCGCCGTTCAAGGAAGTCGGCAAGATCACGCCGGTGTTCGCGCGGTTTTCCACCGTGGCCGGGGAGCGCGGCTCCAAGGACACCGCGCGCGACATCCGCGGCTTCGCCGTCAAGTTCTACACCGACGAGGGCAACTGGGACTTGGTGGGCAACAACATCCCGGTGTTCTTCATCCAGGACGCGATGAAGTTCCCCGACCTGGTTCACGCCGTCAAACCCGAGCCGCACCACCAGATGCCGCAGGCCGCCAGCGCGCACGACACGTTCTGGGATTTCGTCTCGCTGATGCCCGAGTCGACGCACATGTTGATGTGGGTGATGAGCGATCGCGCCATTCCGCGCAGCTACGCCACCATGCAGGGCTTTGGCGTGCACACCTACCGGATGGTCAACGAGGCGGGTGAGTCGGTGTTCGTCAAGTTCCACTGGAACCCTGTGTACGGCACGCACTCGATGGTGTGGGACGAGGCAGTGAAGATTTCGGGGGCCGACCCCGACTTTCACCGCCGCGACCTGTGGGAGCGCATCGAATCCGGCGCCTTCCCGGAATGGGAACTGGCGCTGCAGGTTTTCACCGAGGAGCAGGCTGAGCAGTTCAGCTTCGACATCCTCGATGCCACCAAGCTGATCCCCGAGGAACTCGTGCCGCTGCGGCCGGTGGGCCGCATGGTCCTCAATCGCAACCCCGACAACTTCTTTGCCGAGACCGAGCAGGTTGCGTTCTGCGTGGCGCACGTCATCCCGGGCATCGACTTCAGCAACGACCCGCTGCTGGCAGGTCGAATCCACTCATATGTGGACACGCAGATCACGCGCCTGGGCGGCCCCAACTTCCACGAGATCCCGATCAACGCGCCGGTGGTGGAGGTGCACAACAACCAGCGCGATGGCGCGCATCGGCAGGCCATCCCGCGCGGGCGCGTGTCGTACGAACCCAATTCATTGGCAGGTGGCTGCCCGTTCCAGGCCGGCGCGGCGCAGGGTTTTGTGTCGGTCTCCGCACGCATCCAAGCCAAGGAGGAACAAGGCAAGGTGCGAGCCAAGCCTGAGAAGTTCGCGGACCACTACACCCAGGCGCGCCTGTTCTTCGAGAGCCAGACGCCGGTGGAGCAGGACCACATCGCCAATGCGTTCCGCTTCGAGCTGTCGAAGTTGACGGTGCCAGCCATCCGCGAGCGCATGGTGGCGTCGCTGCGAAATGCATCGGAAGAACTCGCGGCGAAAGTTGCCAAGGGCTTGGGGATGGAACTGCCGGAGCCCATGCCGCGTGCCATCGAAACACCCGAAACGCCCGAGGTGACTCGGGCTCCTTCCCTCTCACTGCTGGCGCGGCCGGGGGATGGATCGATCAAGGGCCGCAAGGTGGCGATCCTGGTGGCGGCGGGTGTCGAGGGCGAATCGATCAAGCGTGTGCAGCGTGCGCTGGTGGAACAAGGCGCGGTGGCCCGGCTCGTCGGGCCGCGCATCGGGATGTTCAAGACCGCCAGCGGCGACATGCTGGATGCCGATGCCTCGCTCGAGAACGAGCCGGGCTTCCTCTTCGACGCGCTCGTGCTGCCCGATGGCGATGAGGCCGTGGCCGCTCTTGCGCAGGATGGCCACACGATGGAATTCATCAAGGACCAATTCCGCCACTGCAAGACGATTCTGGCGCTGGGCGCCGCGAACATGCTGTTGGTGAAGGCCGGCTTGCCGGTCAGCATGGACAAGAGCCTGGAACAAGGTGGCACGGGACTGCTGCTGGCGCCTGCCTCCGACGCCGATGCCGCCGCGCAAGTGTTCATCGCGGCGATGGGCCAGCACCGCCACTTCGGCCGCGAGATGGATCCGCCCGCCCTCTAAATCACTCCAAGGAAAAACAACATGCCTGTCAACCCAACCAAGAACGCCGTCGAACTGCTCGACGCCGACCACATCGCCGTCAAGCACCTCTTCGTCGAATACGCAAGGCTCGCCATGGGCGCGCCCAGGGACACCCAGGCGGAGCGCGCCGAGCTGGCCACGCGCATCTGCGAGGAGCTGACAGTGCATGCGCAGATCGAAGAGGAAATCTTCTATCCCGCGCTCCGTAGCGCCGCACCCGAGACAGCCGCGCCACTGGACGAAGCCAAAGCCGAGCACCAGGAAGCCAAAGACCTGATCGCGCAGATCCAGGCACTGGGCGGTGCCGGTGCGCAGATGGACGAACTGGTGAGTCAACTCGCCTGCGCCATCGAGCACCACGTGAAGGAAGAGCGCGACGAGCTGTTTCCGAAAGCTAAAACGGCGAAGGAAATGGACCTGGCGACGCTGGGCGCGCAGCTTCGGGCGCGCCAGCAGGAGTTGCTGGCGCAAACGGCCTGAAGCCGCCCCGTCAGAACTTCGTATAGCCGCCGTCGATCAGGAACTGCTCGCCGGTGGCATACGAAGAAGCGTCGCTGGCCAGGTACACGGCGATTCCACCGAAGTCCTCGATCTTTCCCCAGCGGCGCGTGGGGATGCGCGGCATCACGCCGTCGGCAAACTTCGGGTTGTTCATCGCCTTCTCCGTCATGTCCGTCTCAATCCATCCCGGCAGGATCGAGTTGACACGGATCTTGTGCCGCGCCAGTTCGACCGCCAGCGCGCGCACCATCGAAGTCACCGCGCCTTTGCTCGCACCGTAGTGGCAATTGCGCGCTGCGCCTTCCACCGCGGCGGTGCTGGCGGTGGCGACCAATGACCCGCCCTGCCCGTGCTGGGCCATGTGCCGCGCGGCGGCGCGGAAGGTGAGGAAGACGCCTTCCACATTCACGCGGTGCACGCGGCGAAATTCGGCCAGGTCCATCTCGACGAGTGGCGTGCCCTTGCTCGACACGCCCGCATTGGCGAAGCACGCGTGCACTGGCCCCAGTGCCGCGACCGACTGCGCGAAGGCGGCTTCGACCTGTGCCTCGTCGCCCACGTCGCAAACGAAGGCGTGCACGCGCGATGCATCGCCGCACTCCTGCGCCAGTTGCGCCTTCGCGCGTTCGGTCTTGTCGGGGTTGGAACCCCAGATGGCCACGCTGGCTCCGGACGCCAGCAGCGCGCTGGCCATTCCGTAGCCGATGCCGCCATTGCCGCCGGTGATGACGGCGTTGCGGCTGGTGAGGTTGAAGGGTTGGTACATGGTGTGGTCTCCTGTTGCCGCATACTTTATGCGCACCACGGAGAAATGAAAAATGGTCCTGCTCGAATTCGCCATGAACCCGCCCGACAGCGGCAATGGCGTCAGCGAATACGTCGCACGCATCCTCGATGTCGTCGACCGCAGTGGCGTGGCCTATCAGCTCACGCCGATGGGCACGATTCTCGAGGGAAACTTCGACGACGTGATGAAGGTGGTGGGCGATTGCTTCCGCGCGCTGGAGCCGGATTGTCCGCGCATCGGCATGAACTTGAAGATGGACTACAGGCCCGGGCCCGAGTCGCGGCTCAAGTCGAAGATCGATGCGGTGGAGAAGCACCTGGGGCGCACGCTGCGCACATGACGCCCCGCGTCTTCCTGATCGCCCTGGCGCTGGTCAGCGCACTCGCTGCCTGTTCGCCAGAGCCGCCAAGTTGGCAGAAACTGATCGCCTCACGCATCGCCGATCAGTATCCGGCGATGCGCGTCGAGTCGCTCGCCGGTGGCAACATCAAGGTGCAGCGCGCGGGGCTGCCCGATGTCACTGTGGAGGTCGAGCCGATCGCCGTGTTCTGCCGGCGCGGACCGAAGGATTGCAATTACGCGATCGAGCAGATGTTGCTGGGGTTGCGTCCGGCTCCTAAGTAGCTGCGGCACGGCCGCTCGTTCAACAGCGCAGCGCGCGAAAGCGCTGCTTGCTCGACGTCAGCGCGGACTGCGCGTCTTCCACTTCCTCGGCATGCGGGCTCTTCAGGCGCTCCGCTTCAAAAGGGATGCGCGTGTCGAGCCGCGCACATTCGTCGCGGTCGGTTTCCAGCATGCGTGCACGGTGCCGGCGCACGGTGAAATCCGGACTTGATTCGCCCGGCAGGCGGCGCATCGCCAGCAGTTGGCTGCCCGCGGCTGGCCGCGGGACCGGCGCGTCACTGGTGTTGATCCTGTGGTTGGAGCACGCCACCTCGGAATAACTCCGGTAGCCGCACTTGTAGACCTGCACTTGTGCGCCCACAGGCGTTACGGCCGCCGCACAAAACACCGCGGTGGCGGCAACGGCCGCCTGGCTGGCAATTCGCATGAAACGATTCCCTCATTCAATGGCTGAGCCATCGTAGAAAGGGAGCAGCAGCCCAGCTGTAGCCAATGGCAACTGTGCGTTAGCAGGAGTGCGCAGCCTGACACCTGGTTACCTCGCGGCCTGCCCGCCGCGCGCCGCCACCCGGGTGCTACATTGCGCCACCTCTCGCGCCACCCATGAAGTACGTCTCCTCCCCCCGCCGCCAAATGGTCATGGCCATCCTGCTGGGCCTGGCCGTGCTTGGTGCCGTGCTGCGCTACCAGGCACCCAACCCTTCGACCACACGCGACATCGGCACTTTGCTGCTGGTGCTCTGGTTGCCGGCCGTTGGGAACCTGGTGGCTTTCGTGGTTCGGCAACTGGCGCAGCACAGGGCGGCGCAGCGGGCGGGCTTCGACGATGCGAGCCCATTCGTGCAGCACCTCGTGCTGCGAATGACATCCTGGGGCGCGATCACGGTTCCGCAAGGCGTGCGCCAGTGCACGCTGGTCATCGGCAAAGATGGCTTCACCGCGCGCAGTGCTGAACCCCTGGCGGTCGCCCTGTCCGACGCGACAGGCGAACCCGACATGGGCCTGGAACTGCTGCGCCCCGGCATGGCGCTGGTGCGGCTGCGCTCCGGAACGCGCGTGCAGGTGATGGTGGGCGAGACGACCATCGCGGAGGGAACCGTGGTCCGCATCTGATGCTACATTGGCCTCTCACTGATGAGGAGCCACACCATGCCAAAAGGCGAACAGCGCAGCAACAAGATGTCGAAGAAGCAGAAGAAGGACAACTCGCCGCCGAAGGAGGGAACGTCCGATCGACCCCTGCCGCCCAGCACCACCGTCTTGCCAAAGGGCAAGATGAAGTACAAAACCCCCTAAGGGCTTCGACCGGGGGCGTCCGGCAGGCGGCTTGCGCCATGATGGCGCCATGACCGCCCTCACCGACCACGACGCGTCCACCCTCGGCCCCTTGCTGGCAAGCCGGGAGATCTCCTGCCGCGAGTTGATGCGCGCCACGCTGGACCGCATCCACCAGCTCAATCCCACCTATAACGCGATCGTCAACCTCGCGCCCGACGAGGCGCTGCTGGCGCAGGCCGACGAGGCCGACAAGGCACTGCGTGCGGGCGAAAGCCGCGGCTGGCTGCACGGCATCCCGGTTGCGATCAAGGATGCGGCCGATGCGGCGGGCTTTCCGACGACCAAGGGCAGCGAGCTGCTGGCACGCCAGATGCCTGTGCGCGACTCGATCATGACGTCGCGCATGCGCGCGGCGGGCTGTGTCGTCATCGGCAAGACCAACACACCGGAGATGGGGCTGGGCTCGCACACCTTCAACAGCTTGTTCGGCACCACGCGCAACGCCTGGGACCCGGCCGTGAGCGCGGGCGGCAGCAGCGGCGGCGCGGCGGTGGCCCTGGCGCAGCGCATGGTGCCAATCGCCGACGGCTCTGACTTCATGGGGTCCCTGCGCAACCCGGCCGGATGGAATCACGTGTACGGAATGCGCCCCACGCAGGGCCGAGTGCCGCAAGGATCCAGCCCCGACGTGTGGATCGACATGCTCTCGACTGAAGGGCCGATGGGCCGTTCGATCGAGGACATGGCTCGGTTGCTGGTCACGCAAAGCGGATACGACGCGAGAGCGCCACTTTCGTTGCAGTCGAAGCTCCAATGGGATGGCCGCGCCGCCTCATTGCGAGGATTGAAGATTGGCTGGCTGGGAGACCTGGGCGGCCATCTCGCGATGGAAGACGGCGTGCTCGATACCTGCCGCGATGCGCTCGGCTACTTCGAGGCGGCAGGCGCCATCGTCGACGAGATTCCGCTGGGCCACGACCCGGCGGCCTTGTGGGATTGCTGGCTGGCATGGCGCCGCGCCATCGCTGGCCCGCGCGTCGGTTCGCTCATGCACCTTCCCGGCGCCAAGGAGAAGGTCAAGCCTGAGGCGCAGTGGGAATACGAATGCTCCCTGGGCCTGTCGTACATGGATTTCCGAAGTGCGAGCCAGGTGCGCACGTCGTTCTACCAGCACATGCGCACGCTGTTCGATCAATGGGACCTGCTGGTGCTGCCGTCCGCGCAATGCTGGCCGTTCAATGTGAACATGCGCTGGCCGCAGCAGGTTGCAGGGCGCACGATGGACACCTATCACCGCTGGATGGAAGTCACGATCTACGCCACGCTCGCAGGCCTGCCTTCCTTGTGCGTGCCAGCGGGATTCCACCCGAATGGAAAGTGGCCGATGGGCATCCAGTTGATGGGCAGGCACAGCGCGGATGCTTTCGTATTGCAGGTCGGTGCGGCCTACGAAGCCGCGCGCGGCGAGTTCATCGCAAAGAGGCCGCCAGGGCTGTAAATCCCCAATAGCTGAGCTGCGAATGCCAGCGCCGCCAATTACGATTGGGGGCTGATGCCCACGTCGCATGCTTCCCCATCGAGCTCCGGCCCGCTTCGCATGCGGCTGCTCACGCTCGCCGCCAGCGGCCTGTTGCCGCTGGTGCTGGTGCTTGCGTGGGGCATCAACCACCTGATCGAAGAACGCCAGCAACAGGCCGAGCGCTCCGCGCAGGACATCTCGCGCGCACTGGCCACGGCCGTGTCGTCGGAGCATCGCTCGATCGAAGTGCTGCTCGATCACCTGGGTCGGTCCGATGACCTGGAGCGCGCCGACTTTCGTGGCTTCCAGATCGTGGCACGCCGCGCCGTGGCGGATTTGAAGTGGGTGTCCATCGTCCTCACCGATGCAGAGGGGCGCACACTGATGCGTACGGGCGAACCAATTGGCGAGTCGGACCCCGCCGCTCGAGAACCGGAGAGCCTGAAAGAGGTGCTGCAAAAGTCAGCGCCTGCGGTGAGCCATGTGTTCACCCCGCCTGGCGCAGGGGCTGACACGTTCGTCGTTCGCGTGCCGGTGATGCGCGGCGGCAAATTGGTGTACGTGCTGTCCGCCAACATCCCAATCGCCCTGGTGGCCGATGTCATGGCGCGGCAGAACATTCCCCACGGCTCGGTGGCTTCGGTCTTCGACCAGCGGCAGTATCGCGTGGAGGGATCGCGGCAGACGGCATCGCCCTATCCGCACGAATCGCTCAAGGCATTGCTGGACCGCGGCGAGCCGCAAGGCGTGGGCCGCACCACCACGCGCGAGGGCACCGAAAACTACACTGGCTACACCCGCCTGCCAGGGTCGGGCTGGATCGTCGTCGTCGGCAATTCGGTAGCCGAGGCGAACAAGGGACTGTATGCGCTGCTGAGGGCAGTCGCATTGGGTTTCGTGGCGTCACTGGCACTGGCGGCGCTGCTCGCATGGGTGTTGTCCCGGAGCGTGTTCGGCCCAATTGATGTGCTGACCAATGCGGCTGCCGACCTGGGCCGGGGCAAACCTGTTCAAGTTCCCCCGCTCGAAATCCAGGAACTCGACGACGTGGGGCACGCGCTGAACGAAGCAGCCGCCGAACGGGACCGCGCGGCGGCGCGTGTCGCAGATGCACTGCACGTCGCCGAAGACGCGAACCGTAGCAAGGACCAGTTTCTGGCGATGCTGGGCCATGAGCTGCGCAACCCGCTGGCGCCGATTGCCAACGCGGTGCAGATCATGGCATTGAAGGGCGACGAAAAGACGGCACAGGAGCGTCACGTGATCGAGCGGCAGCTGGTGCACGTCACTCGCCTGGTCGATGACCTGCTCGACGTCTCGCGCATCACCAGCGGCCGCCTGAACATCCGCCGCGAACCGATGCGCATCGCGCAGGTGCTGGCCCAGCTCGTCGACACGTTGAACCTGTCGGTTTACCACCACCAGCTTGCGTTGCAACTGGACGCGTCGATGGACAGCGCATGGGTGGCGGGCGATGAGACTCGCCTGGCGCAGGTGTTCAACAACCTGCTGGTGAATGCGGTGAAGTTCACGCCGTCGGGTGGCTCCATCGATGTGCACGCAAGCCTGGTCGACGGCGAGGTGCGGGTACAGGTGCGCGACTCGGGCATCGGCATGTCGCAGCAGGATCTGGACCGCGTCTTCGACCTGTTCTACCAGGCGCCGCAGAATGCAGACCGCTCGCGCGGCGGCCTGGGCCTGGGCCTGCCGATCGTCAAGAGCTTGGTCGGCATGCATGGCGGGCGCGTTCACGCAGCCAGCACGGGGCCAGGCCAGGGAAGCACGCTGACGGTGCACTTGCCACTGTGCCAGGCGCCCGTGTCGCCCGGCGTGGCGGAGGCTCTGCCCAGTGAGCAAGGCAGCGGCAACGTACTGGTCGTCGATGACAACGAGGATGCCGCCGACACCTGCGCTGCGCTGCTGGAGCTGTCAGGCTATGTCGTGCGTACCGCGTACACACCCCAGGCCGCGCTCGAAGCCTTGCGTGAATCCGGCGCCGATGTGGCGATCCTGGACATCGGCCTGCCGGGCATGAGCGGCTACGCACTGGCAATGCTCATGAAGAACTCCGGCTACCGAGGCGCGCTGGTGGCCCTCACGGGCTACGGCCAGGCCGCCGACATGGCCAACTCGCGTGCAGCAGGGTTCGACGCGCACCTGACCAAGCCAGTTTCGCCCGCGGCATTGCTGGACCTGGTGAGCCAGATGATGAAGGCCCGTGCCGACTCGGCGGCGTGAAAGCCCCACTTCGCGCCTGGGCCATTTTGTAAAGTGCGCGTATCTCTGCCGCGGTTGTGTCAACGCCTCGGGGTCGATTCGCGTATTGTTGATTCACATGAAAACTGAATTGCGTCCATTTCTTGTCGCTTTGCTGCTGCTAGTGGCCGCCAGCGGTACGCAGGCCCGCACCTCTAGGGTTGACGGCCTGTGGTGCGGAACCGGCCTGCTCAATGAGTTCAGCCTGCGTCTGGTGCAGCAATACCAGGACGTCTCCGGTACCCTCAAGCGGCGCGACCGGGTGCGCTCACTCAACGGCCGCATCGAGGGCAACTTGCTGCACACCCAGACCACCAAGGTCGGCGCTCTGGTGCTGGAACTGCAGGGCGACGCATTGCGCATCGTCGATGGCGAGGGCCAGCTGGCACTGGGGCGGGGGCTTTCATTCAGCCGCGCTTCGGGAGACAGCTGCTCCTAAAATTTGTCAGCCGGCAGAAGCCCGCAATTGCAGGCATGCGGCGACTTTCGCTGACAGACGCGAGGTCACTGGCCCGCTGAAATGGATGGGACCGCAATTTCAGGAGTTCCCATGTCCCAGAATGCCCTCATCCGCGGCGACGTGGAGTTTCGTGCCGGCGACGGCGTGATGTTGCCGATCCCCGACGGCCCCATCGAGATCGACCTGGCGGACGACAGCGCCACGCTCAGCTGGCACGACGGCAAGGTCGCACAGTCCACAGCACTCACGCGCGATGAATTCGATCGCTATGTGAGCGAGGGCAAGATTCGCCTGCAACGCGGCTAAAGGCCGTGCGCTTTGCAGGAAGCGGGGCGGCCGATGAAGGACAATCTTTCGTGCGCAGAGCAGGCAAGTGGCCCTGGTGCTTGTCGGATTGCTGGCGCTTTGCCTTGCCGTTCAAACGGCCTTGGGTTTCGAATCGTTGGCGGCTTCGCGCAGGTCCGACCGCGCGGGCGCTGCATCGGGCATGGAGAAGTTGCGGATGGGCTGGGCCATTGCGCGCTCACGTGCCGCGAGGCGCTGCGTCCAGACGTGCCATGCCAGATCCTCGTCGTCCCGGTCGTCGAAGCGTGCGTTCCATACTTCCGACAAGGTTTCGGTTTTCTCGGTGGACATCGGTTCTCCCTGTATCGAATCGCGCGATGTTAGAAGTCACCTGAGCAGGCCTGCGTAGGACCACACCGTCTCGTTCCGTGGGCGTCGCGCAGACCCCCTGGCTCGGAGTAAGCACTGCCGGCGACGTTCTGAAGCACACATCGCGATGGTTAACTTTGCACAACCGGTGGCTTCTTGCCGCAGGCGCGGTCCACCATGGAAGCCAGCCAAACGTTAGGAGAGAACCATGAAAAACCGATCCCTCGTCATCATTGCCGCCGCGCTGGGGCTGGGCACGCTCGCCCACGCGCAACACAGCGAATGGGAACAGCGCGAGGCGCAACGCCGTTGGCGAGTGGAGCAGCAGCGCATTTTCGAGCGCCAGCAGTGGGAGTGGCAGCAGCGCAGGTTGGGCGCTGGCGCGTACACCCCGCCACCGCAATTTCGGGGGCTCGAGACGATTGACCGGCGTACACAATCATTGCCCGCTGCGCCCCCCGGCTACGAGTGGGAGCAAACAACGGGCGGCTTTGCCCTGACATACAACAGCGTCCCGGTCATGATCGTGCGCGACGTCACGCCCGCGCCTGCGCAGTGACAGTCATCAATCCATTGGCCGCGTGAGGTAGACCAGCTCGCGACCCGGGATCGGAAGGCGGGCCGGCATGAAGATCGTGCAGTCGTCGCACGGGGAGCGGATCTCCTCGTCGCCGTCGGTGGCCACGAGTTCGCCCTTCGCAAACGTTTCCATGCCCACTACCGGCCGCGAAAAACACATCACGTCAGTCTTGATGACCGGCGTGGCGAGCAATTCGTAGCGTCGCTGCGGCGGTGGAGGAAGCCACGCGGGGTTCGCATCCACCAAGCCGAAATGCGCAAGAAAGCGCAAAGCAATTTCTGTCGCCAGATCCCCGCTGGCTTTCAGGAAGTGCTGCCCGCACTCGGCCACCAGCGCAACGCCCTCGCCTTGCGCCTGGCCCAGCTTGCCGAACTGGATCAACGGCGTGCCGGTGGTCATTCCCGAGGGCATCACCAGGTGAATCGGCGGAACGCCAATCGCCATCGCCGCCTTCGAAGTTCGTCCGTAGCCCGGGTAGACCCAGAACGGTTCGACAGGCTGCGCCGTCGAGTGAATGTCGAGCACGTGGTCGGCAGCCGCGACAACCGGCGCCAGCTCGCGCGCGCGGCGCAGCTCGGGACTGTCGTCCGTGCCTTCAAGCCACTCGCGCGACCAGATGCGATTGAGGTTGTGGACCAGCAGCCGGCTCTTGAACGGATCTTCCTCGTTGAACGACTCGTACGCCTGGACGTTTGCGAAGCTCACCGTGAGGATGCCGATCTTCGGCTTCACCTGTGTGTCCAGCAGGTGCGTGGCGGCGACCATGCCGCAGAACTCATTGCCGTGCGTCAGCGCATTCACCAGTACATGGGCCCCCGGGCGCCCAGACTCGAAACGATGCACGTAGTCGACGCCGGCATTGCCTTTTTTGTACGGCAAAAGGTCTCGTGGCAGAAGTTCAATGTGGCCTGAAGTGGGCATGGCAGAGGGCTCTACAACTGGTTACGATAGCGGAACTGGCTGCAGAGCGGGAGTAGTAATGGCGAACATTCTGACGCGTTTATTCGGATCAAGGTCCAGGCGCCCTGAGCACCCGAGCAAGCCTCCAACCTCAGTCATTGCTTCGTCGACGCATGGGCCTGCGGGCTCCGCGGGTTCGCTGAGTACCCGCAAGGAACTCCTTCGTGTGGTGTTGCGCGACACCCTCACCCGGCACGGCATCCCCGCTGCGTGGATCCACGCCGAAGTGCTGTCCACCAGCTCGCGCACTGGCACGCACGGGCTGCATTGGCGGCTCCAGTTCAAGCATTGGGATCCACGGCTGATGGTGCACGGAGTCGCATTGCAGAACAGTCTTATCAAGCGATTGATGACTTTTGATCCGCTGGCATCGAATTGGCTCACCGGCCTGTCGTGGCAGTACGCACTGACCGATGAATCGGCATGCCCCGCAATGCCGTCGCCACGTACATGGACCGCCGAGCCGAAGATCGAGCCACCGCACGATGACGCGGCCGCGCGCGCAGCAAAAGTCGATGCCGATGAGAAGGCAAGCCTGGAACAGCTTTTCGCGATCCGCGATGCGGACTTCCGCAACTACGCGAAGGGCGACACGGCCGGCGGCGAATCGACCCAACCGATGTGGCTGGGCACCGAGCCCGCAAAACTGTAGGCGGCAGCGTCAGCCCATCACGCCCTGAATCATGTCCATGACGAGGTGCATGCCCTTCGAGACGAGCAGGATGTCGTCGTTGGCGCGCACGTACTCGTAACCAGCAGGCGGCGGTGGCAACTGCGCCACGAGCTGTTCGGGCAGCCGATAGGTTTCCACCGCCTTCTGCAACGGCTGTCCCACTGCCCAATAGCGGCCATCCACCGGCGACTTGCACGCCTTGCCCGCGCGTTGCATGCCTTCGGGGCAATCCTTGCCCTTCGCGTATTGTGCAAAGTAGCGCCTGGCCACCAGCTTGTGCTCCTCCGTGAAATAGCCACCCAGCTTCACGCCGTAGCCCGATGTCTTGGCCGATTCCGCCTGCGCTTCCACTGCGGGGGCGGGTCGCGCTTGTTTTTGCGCTGCAATCGCGCCACCTGTGCCCACTGCCAGGGCTATCGCCATCGCGGATGCCGCCCGCGTTGTTCTTTTGAAACTCATGCAGTCACTCCTGTTCTTTAAAACCGTCACCCCACTCTCCAGTGCGATCGATGGCGTGGGTGTAGGACAAGGGCCAAAGAAAACGGCGCCCGAAGGCGCCGTCTGTGGGGCGGGTTCTGCAGTTCAGCCCAGCACGTTCAGGATGATGTCCACCACCAGGTTGTTGTTGTTGCGAACCAGGACGATGTCGCTGCCGACGCGGGAATAGTGATAGCCATAGGGCGCGGGGGGCAGCTGCGTCAGCACCGGACGCGGCACCTCGTAGACGACGACGCCGCGCGGCAGCGGCTCGCCGACGACCCATTTCTTCGCCTGCCCGGGAGGCATGCAGCCGTTGTCCTTCTTGGCGAGGCCGGGCGGGCATTTGCGCGCTTGTGCATAGCGCTCGCCGTAGTAGCGGCGCACATAGTCGCGGTGCTGGTCGGTGAAGTAAGCGCCGTTCTTGATGTCCTCGCGTTCGCGCTTGTCAGCGCGCTTCTCGGCCTTGTCGTGGTGCTTCTGGGAGTGCTTCTCGGCCTTCTCTTCCTGTTTGTCCTGCTTGTCCTGCTTGTCCTGCTTGTCTTTTGCGTAGACCGGCGCGGCGGCAAACATGGCGGCCACCACGAGGATGGCAGCTTGCTGGAATCGGGTTTTCATGGGGCAATCTCCGGGGCTTTGGTATGACTCAACGGCTAGCCTCGCGGACCTGTTGACCTTGCCATGTAGGACAAGGCCGCGACTGCCCGGTCAAACGGCCGCGAGTGCAGGCGCTATGGCTGTCTGCGTGAGGCCCAGGCGGTCGGGCGAGATGTATTGCTGGCGGTACTGCTCGAAAGGCATGGTGTCGCCCGCCTCGATCTCTTTCTGGTCGCGCACCGATTGCGCGCTGAGCGCTTCGAACTTCGTTTGAAGCCCCGTGGGGAAAGGCAACGCGAGCAGCTTGGCCTTGGTCTGCTGCGACTGCGCGCGCGTGAAGGCGGTAAACGAATTGGCGTGATCGCGCTCCATCACTGCAAGTACGCGGGCCGATGGCAACAGGCTGGAGTCTTCGAGCACGGCTCGCGCAGAACGCAAGGCATCGGCGTAGTCGGTGGTGCCGGGCAGGGCGTCCAGCGCCTTGGCGATCGGCGCGAAGCCATCGAGCAATTCCGCGGCCCACTCGACCAGCGACACCTCCCGGTTGCCTCGCTCGAGCACCAGCCCCGGCTCGCGGCCGTGCGCTGCGGTCTTGTGCTGGTTGCGGCCCAGTGCGGCAATTTCGGCGGGCGTGTCGTCGGGGCTGTCCGAGAGCAGGCAGTGCATCAGGAAGATGTCCAGCAGACGCACGTTCTGCAGCGTGATGCCGGTCGTGACGAAGGGGTTGAGGTCCAGCAGGCGCACCTCGACGTACTCGCCGCCGCGCTCGCGCAAGGCGTGCAGCGGCCGCTCGCCGGGACGAATGACGCGCTTGGGCCGGATGGTGCCGTAGAACTCGTTCTCGATCTGCAGCAGGCTGGAGGCCAGCTGGTTGTAATCGCCGCCGGGGTTGGTGATGCCGACCGCCTCGTACGACGGGTAGGGGCGGGTCAGGGCCGCGTGTAGCGAAGCCGCGTAACCGTCCAGCCCGTTGTAGCTTGCGGCGAGGCTGGCTTGCGCTTCGCTCTGGTAGCCCAGGCGCCCCATTCGCAGCGAAGTGCCGTGAGGCATGTACATGGTGCCTTCGGACAGCTGCTGCAGACTGTGCTCCCGGCCGGCCACGAAGCTCGAACACACCGCGGGCGAAGCGCCGAACAAATACAGCAGCAGGAAGGCATGGCGGCGGAAGTTGCGGATCAGGGCGAAATACTCCTGGCTCGACACGCCGGGCAGCGACCAGTTGTAGTGGATTCCCGAAATGGTCTGCATGCGCCGGCCATAGCGGTGCGCCAGGCCCATGCGGTAAACGCTCTTGGCTCGCCCGACGTTGGAGGAGCCGTAGCGCCCGATCGGGATGTTCTCATCGGCCGGCAGGTTGCACGGCATGCTGGACACCCAGAGCATCTCGTCGGCCAGGGCACGGTAAGTGAACTGGTGGACTTGCAGGAGCTCCTCGAGGCAGGACTCGGGCGTGCCGTGCACGCCGGTGATCAGCTCGAGCTGGGCTTCGCTGTAGTCGGTGGTGATGTTCGGGTGCGTGAGGGCGGAGCCGAGCGCCACCGGGTGCGGGGTCATGGCCAGGCCACCCTCAGGCGTGGCGCGAAGGCTTTCTTTCTCGATGCCGCGCCGCAGGCCATTCAGCCGCTCTGGCGTGAGGGCGGCCAGCCGCCGCTGGAGGTTGCTCATGGAAGTCGTTAAAGCCTGGATGTCTCAATGGCCCGCACGGTAGCACGGCTGGCCTATTTCCGCATTGCACGGGGCCACGCCAGTTCTGCTAACAGGCAGGTTCCTAGGAGCGTTCCTCTAGAAATCGGGGCCTGTTTAGGTCGTCTCCACTAGGGTCCTTGGACAGAATAGCCTCATCGACTCCCAACTACCAGAGGCATCCTCATGAATACCCAGCAAATCGCCGACAACACCACCACGTTCATTGCCGCTTTCGGCAACACCGCCCACAAGGGCATCGACATGTACCGCACGGGCGCACAGCGCCTGGCCGGCAAGGTCGGCGAGCGTTGGGACACGGCTTTCAAGGAAGCCAGCCCCAAGCTGAAGCCCGAGACGCGCAAGAACGCGAAGAACGCCAAGCAAGTCGTCAGCCGCTACTACGCCAAGAGCGTGGCCATGTCGACCGATGGTGCCGCCATCGTCGTTGACACGGTGGTTGGCGCGGCCATCGCCGGCGTCGAGCGCGCCGCGGCCCTGGGCAACCAGTACACCGCCAACAAGGCCTGAAGTTGCCGCGCCCGTGGGCCCCGGGCAGAATGGGCCATCGATAACAAAACGAGGAGACTTTCCATGGCGGTGACTGTCAACGTCGACCTGGGCTATGAATTCGAAGTCAAGGCCAAGGCGTCCGAGGTGTTCGAGGTGCTCTCGGACGTCCCGACGTCGGTCTCGCACTTTCCCAAAGTTGAAAAGCTCACCGACCTGGGCGACGGCGTCTACCAGTGGGAGATGGAAAAGGTGGGCACCGCGCAGGTGAACATCCAGACCGTGTACGCCAGCAAGTACAAGAGCGACAAGGCCAAGGGCACGGTCGTCTGGACGCCGGTCGAAGGCATCGGCAATGCCCTGGTCGGCGGCCACTGGAAGATCAAGGACAACAAGAAGTCCACCCATATCGAACTGAAGATCGACGGCGACATCATCGTGCCCCTGCCGGCACTGATGAAGATGGTGATCGCACCGGTGGTGGAAGGCGAGTTCGAGAAACTCGTCGACAAATACATCGCCAACCTGATCAAGCGCTTTGGGGGCGAGGTCTAGCCCACCCCGACGGGCCTATCGCAGGACCTTGAGCAACCACCCGCTCAGGTCGTTGATCTCCTCCATGCAGACCGAGTGCGCCATCGGGTACTCGTGCCATTCCACGTCGTAACCCAGGCCTCGCAGCGCGTCGCGTGAAGCGACCGCACGCTCGATCGGCACCACGCCATCCTGCTGGCCGTGGGCCAGGAAGAGCGGCGTGAGTGCATTGGCGTCAGTACGCTCTTTCGCGAGGGTGTCAGCCAGCGGCAGGTAGCCCGACATCCCGACGATGCCGGCCAGACGCTCCTTATGCCGCAATCCCGTGAGCAAGGCCATCGCGCAACCTTGCGAAAATCCGGCAATCACGATGCGCGAAGCGGCACTGCCCCGCTCTTTCTCTCGCGCAATCAGTTCCTCGACCAGCGTGAGTGAATGTCGCAATCCCGCTTCGTCTTCGCGGCGCACCAGGTCGACGCCCAGGATGTCGTACCAGGCCCGCATGCGGTAGCCGTTGTTGATCGTGACCGGCATCACCGGCGCATGCGGAAACACGAAGCGCACCGGCCCGACAGGCGCCAGCTCGAGTTCCCGCGCCACGGGGACGAAGTCATTCCCGTCAGCGCCCAGCCCGTGCAACACGATCACGCTCGTGGCGGGAGAAGGCCCAGTCTCTATATCGATGGTTTCCAGCACTGCCATGCACAAAGCATAACGGCATCACGCCCGGGGTGTCCGACATGCAGGGGGCCGCAGTCCTACACTGCGTGCCAGCCCGTGCCCGCACACTGGTGCAAACACATGAAAGGACACCCGGCATATGCAAATACAAGTCAACACCGGCAATGGCGTCGCGAACACGGAGACCCTGGAGCGTTGGGCCAGCGAGTACCTCCGCGACAGCCTGGCACGTTTCGCGCAGGAACTCACCCGAGTCGAAGTGCAGATCACCGACGAGAGCCGCGGCAAGAAAGGCGCCGCCGATCTGCGTTGCATGCTCGAAGCCCGCTTGAACGGCCACGCGCCGGTCGCCGTCAGTCACGATGCCGAATCGATGGACCTCGCCGTGCGCGGAGCGGCCCAGAAGCTCATACACGCGCTGGACCATGCTGTTGGCAAGCTGGACAGGCGCGAACACCGTGACCGCGAAACGATCCGCAAGGACGTGGTGGCCGAGTGAAACCATGCGGCCCCTGCTTTTTTTCGGGGGCGCGGCGATCCTCCTGGCGATCGCGAGTCGCTGCGGGCGCAACTCATCTGTCAAAAAGACCCCACAACGAGCGTTGCCGGCGTATATTGACCTCGCGCGTGGTGCGACACCTGCCGCCGAAGCGCATATCCAAAACCTTCGAAGGAGCCTGAAGATGACATCCACAATGAAGAAGATGACCTGCCGTGCCCTGGTCGTATCCCTGCTCGCACTGTCTTTCCAGACAGCGAATGCCGGCATGATCGGCGCTGACCAGGCTGCCGCGCAAACGGATCGCAGCATGGTGATCAGTGTGCTCAGCCGTGCCGAAACCGCCGCCCAGTTGCAAGCTGCGGGTGTAGATCCGCAACTGGCACGCGAGCGCGTTGCGCAAATGACCGACCTGGAAGTGCATGCGTTGGCACAAGACCTGCAGACCGCACCGGCGGGCGCCATGTCCACCGGTGGCTGGATCGCGCTGGTGGTCATCGTCGCCGCCGTCTGGTACTTTGCTTATCGCAAGTGACCTTGCGGGAGGCAATGCGACGGTCCGGCGCATGAGCCGGACCGACTCCACAGCCCGCCTTCTGCATTTCGTGCGGGCGGGCTTTCTGCATCTGGCGGCGGTGTTGTTTCTGGCGGGCTGCGCGCAGCTCGTCCCGCAGACCGTCGCCCTGCGCACCGGCTGGCCCGAGGGCGTGCCCCGCACAGTCGAACTGACTCAGGTGCCTTTCTTCCCCCAGGAGGATTACCAGTGCGGCCCCGCGGCGCTGGCCACTTTGCTGGCTTTCAGCGATGTGCCGGTCACGCCCGAGGCACTGGTCAAGCAGGTCTTCGTGCCTGCGCGCCAGGGCAGCCTGCAGCTTGAAATGATGGCGGCGCCTCGGCGCTACGCGCGAATTTCTTACGCACTGGCACCGAGCTATGCGGACATGTTGCGCGAGGTCGCAGCCGGCAACCCGGTGATCGTGCTTCAGGACATCGGGCCAATGTTTCCACAGTGGCACTACGCTGTGATCAACGGCTTCGACTACCCCTCCGGCACGATCTACCTGCGCTCGGGCATCGAACCCCGCCGCGAGGAACCGTTCACCGCCTTCGAGCGCGAATGGATGAAAAGCGGCTATTGGGCCATGGTCGTGGTCCCGCCTGATCGCATTCCCGTCACCGCGACCGAAGAGGGCTGGATCAACGCCGTGAACGCGATGGCCCGCGTGGGCAATCCTGATGCGATCCTCACGGCCTACCAGGCGGCTCTCAAGCGCTGGCCCGACAACCTGCCGGCCGCGATCGGGCTGGCGAACCAGCTCCACGAGCGCGCTGATTACGCCGCAACCGTCAGCACCTTGCGCGAGGCGCAGCGCCGACATCCCAAGTCGGTGATCGTCATCAATAATCTCGCGCAGGCGCTCTCCGACCAGGGCCGTCACACCGAAGCATTGGCACAGATCGACATGGCCAACGATCCGCAAGGGCCCTTCGCCGCGGAAGTCCGGGCCACGCGGCAATTGATCCTGCAGCGTATCGGGCAGCAACGCGCGGGGAACCGCGGCTAACGTGTGGGGATGGAAGTCAACCAGCATCCCTCCCCCAGCCCCGCACGAGACGCCGCCACGGTCGTCATGTTGCGCGATGGCTCCGCCGGCCTCGAAGTGTTCCTGATCAAGCGCCACGGCCTCTCCGACGTGCTCGGCGGCGCCTACGTCTTTCCCGGCGGCAAGGTGGATGCAGAGGATGCGCACGCGGCAATGCACCTACGGCTCGATGCACGGCCCTGGCTGTTGCATGAAACGCTCAATGAGCCGGAACTCGAGGAGGCTGCGGCGGCCGCACTCTACGTCGCAGCGGTGCGCGAAGCCTTCGAGGAAGCCGGCGTGTTGTTCGCTGCGGGCGCCGGCGGTGATGTCGCTCGCGATGCATGGGCGATGCTGCGCACCGGGCGCTCGTTCCACGACGTGCTCGAGGAGATGTCGCTGCCGCTCGCAGCCACGGCGCTGCAGCCCTGGTCGCGCTGGATCACACCGATCGTCGGCGGAGTGATGCGCAAGCGCTTCGACACGCGCTTCTTCATTGCGCGGATCCCCGAAGGACAGACCGCACAGCATGACAACCACGAGGCGACCGAAAGCGTGTGGCTCGCGCCGCGCGAGGCGCTGCGCCAATATTGGGAGCACGAGATCGAGTTGGCGCCGCCACAGATCATGAGCCTGGCGCACCTCTCGCGGCATGCCGACGTCAACAGTGTGCTGGCCGGCGCGGGCGCTCGGTTGCCGCCGCTCATCCATCCCGAGGCTTTCCAGCTCGAGGGCCAGCAGTTCGTCTGCTATCCCGGCGACGAGCGACACTCGGTGCGCGAGCGCGCATTGCCGGGCCCAACGCGCCTGCGCTACGACCACAAGCGCTTCGAGCCGCCCGGAGGCTTCGAGGCGCTGTTCGCCGATTGAGAGAACAGAAACCGGCCTACACCGTCTCGCGCCCGCCGCTTTCGCCGGTGTTGCGCGCCATGGACCACACTGCTTAGGCAGGCCGGTGCCCCGGCCGCACTTCGGAATTCGGAGGCGCGCATGGACAGGTTGTTCGTTCGGTTCTTCTTGGTGGTCGCCATGGCCCTCGCCGCGTCCACCGCCCTCAAGGCACGTGCCACCGGGCTTGCGGAACCAGACGCACGCGATGTTCGGGGCGTGATACTCGCGCAACTCGCCGCGTTCGCCGACGATGACGCCGAACGCGCTTTTGCCACGGCCACGCCGCAGGTGCGTGATGCCATCGGCACACCGATGCGCTTCCTTGCGATGGTGCGCGGCGCCTACCCGATGGTCTACCACCCGGCCTCCGTCACATTCCACAAACCCGATGGCGATGGCGACACGGTCATACAGACACTGGAAATCAGGGACGACGACGACAAGTCGTGGCTGGCGATCTTCGTGCTCGAGAAGCAACAGGACGCTTCGTGGCGCATCAGCGGATGCGCCGTCGCCGAGAACAAGTGGAAGTCGGTCTGAGCCGCTACATCGCGCCGAGCAGTTCCCGCATCGACCCATTCTCGGGCATCACATAGACCACCGCAGGGCCCTCGCCCAGCAGCCGCTGCACCACCCCCAGGTAAAACGATTCCGGCACGATCACGCAGCCCAGCGACGCACGCTTGTCGCCAGGAGACGTGGACGCGAGGCGCTGCAATCGCTCCTTGTAGCTCGTCCCGGTGCGAAGCCGGTGAATGGCAAAGGCGCTTTCGTAGTGCACCCATACCACGGGCTCGCCCGTCAGGTTGCGCCCCGGCTCGGTAACGAAGCGGCCTGCGGGCGTGGTGCGCTCTTCGAAAGGCACACGGCCCGCTTGGGCATGCTCGCCCACGTCCGGAGCCATGTCGTCACCCACTGCCTGTCCGAGCAAAACGGACGATGAGCCTTGTTCACGCCCCGCACGGTCGAACAGATGGATGCGCGCTTCACGCTTGTCGACGATGGCGAAGGGGCGGGAGCCATGGTTGCGTGTTCGCACCACCCATCGGATGAGCTCGCCCGCCTGCGGTGACACCGGAGCTGGCCTGTCGGCCGCGGTCGTCGGCACGCATGCGGCCGCCATGACCAAGGCGGCAAGCCACCTGTTGCCCAAACGCATCCGAGTCCCCTGTGCTGGCGCCGCGCATGACTTCGCACGGCTCGACAGTGGGCATCGTACCGATGAGCTCGACCCCTACAAGGGTTTGTAACGGTAACAGTCGGGGTAACGGGAAAAATTCAGTGCTGCGCCAGCTTGGTGGGCGCATCGACGTCGTAGAACGACGCGAAAGTTTGCGCCAGCGGGCGCGTCTCGGGCAGCACGTACACCACCAGGCCGGCCTTGTCGATGGCCGGCCTCAGGGACTTCTCGTAGAAGGCATCGGGCAGGTTGATGCAACCGAACGACATGCGGTTGTCGTCGGGCGTGGGCGATGCCAGGCTGGCCAGTCGCTCAGGAACCTTGATCACGCGATGCATCGACACCGCGGCCTCGTAGTCGACCCACACCACGTCTTCGCCGCGCGTGCTGCTCTGGCCGACCTCGGCCACGAAACGGCCGGCCGGCGTCGTCTTTTCTTCAGGGAGCACTTGCGCCAGGGGCTTGTCGCCAATGCCCGGCACCGAGTCATCGCCGTGCGCGGACCCGAGCAGCGCCGCGGTGGTGGACTGCACACGACCATCAGGATCGAAGAGGAACACACGGGCGAGCGTCTTGTCCAGGATGGCGAATGCCATGTTCTTGTTGTCACGTGAGTCCGTCACCCAGTTCGCGACGCGGCGGACATCCGCAGATGCATGCTCCGTGCCGAATTGGGCATGGCGTGCGAGCCGCGCGATAGCGAAGGGCGTGGAAGCTCGCTGCCCAGCCGCAAAGTAAAGCGCAAGCGGTACGGCCAACATCGCTGCTGCGGCGAGGAGGACGAGGAAGCGATTGCGTGTCGTCATCAATGAATTAAAAAAAACCACCGGGCCTTTCGACCCGATGGATTCGTTCAGCCAACGGCTTAGTTTCGATCGGCGCGGGCGCCGCGAGCCTTGCGGGTCGGGGCCGACATGTCGGTGGAGCTGCTATCAGAAGACATCGTGCTTGACGAGGTCGTCCTGGAGGTGGTGCCACCCATCGTGGTGGTGTCGGCGCTGGTGGAGCCAGTCGTCGCGCCCGTGGTGGGCGGCGTCGGGCTGGAGCTGGACGAGCCGGTGGCACCGGTGGTGCCCGAACCTGTGGCGCCAGTGCCCGAAGCGCCCATGGTGGACGTGCTGGTCGAGCCGGAAGTGGCCGCGGTGTCCTTGGCCGGCGAGCCGGTGGCAGCGGTGGAGCTGCCATTGCCGCTGGTCGGACTGTTGATCGAGCCGGTGGGGGCCGTGCTTTGCGCGAACGCAATGCCGCCGAAGGCCAGTGCAGCGGCCGCTGCCAGTGTCGTCAGGGTTTTGTTGGTGGTCATGTCTTGCTTCTCCTTGAACTCGGTTGAAAAAAAGCCGGCGACTTGGCCAGCTGATTCATAGACTACTGAATGACCGGTTGGGAAAAGTGATCCATTACAGGCACAGCCTGTAGGACCATCGCTGTCACGAGTTGTGCTTAGAGAACTGCCTCAGCGGCTGGGCCGCTCCTTCCTGCGCCCAGCGCTCGATCTGCAGCGCCGGGTTGGCGCATTCGCAACCGATCGCGAGGTCGTCGTCGAATGGACCGCTCGAAGCCTGCTCGGGCGCATTCGACGGCGCGAAATGCGGTGCGTGGCGGGCGGGCGGTTGGGAGCTCAGCATGGGGCTTTCCAGTGCGTCTGACAGATGAGCGATCTTGTGCCCGCGGCAAGCACAGCCATATCCGGCAAATGCCTGAGCCTGCGTAGGAGCGAACCTACTTCCTGCCCAGCCGCCAGAGGAAAGTGCGTTCCTTGGACCGCGCGGCGTGCAAAGCGTCCGTGGTGTCGGCCACTTTCGAGTGGCGCGGGCTGACGCCGGTGCGGGCTATGACGCGCAACGACGCGCCTTCGACAAGGGCTTCGACTTCGCCAGCCGCACGTAGCCCCAGATGCTCAGCGAGATCGGACAGGATCAACCAGCCCTCGCCTGTCGCCGTGAGATGCGCGGCCAGGCCCGAGAGGAAGCCGCGGAGCATCGCGCTTTCCTCGTCGTACACAGCGCGCTCCAGGGGCGCGCTCGGACGTGAGGGCAGCCACGGCGGATTGCACACGACGAGTGGCGACTCGCCGCTCGGGAACAAATCGGCCTGCAGCACCTCGATTCGATCGCGCAGGCTGAGCCGCCCAATGTTGTCCATGGCACATGCGATGGCACGCGGATCCATGTCGGTCGCGACGACGCGCTTCACGCCCCGCCGCGCCAGCAACGCAGCCAGCACCCCGGTTCCGGTGCCGATGTCGAAGGCCAATTCGGTGGAAGGCAAAGGCGCATGCGCCACCAGGTCGAGGTACTCGCCCCGCACCGGCGAAAACACGCCGTAGTGCGGATGAATGCGATTGCCCGGCGCGGGGCCGAGCGCGGGAATCTCGACGCCCTTCTTGCGCCACTCATGCGCGCCGACGATGCCCAGCAACTCACGTACCGAGACGAGCGATGGCTGGCCGTCGGCCGGTCCCCAGGCCTCGGTGCACGCGATGCGCAAATCGGGCGCGCGAGGCAAGGCGATCAGGTAGTCGCCCTCCAGCCGAACCAGGAGCCGTCCGAGGATGCGAGCACGCTGGCCCTGGGCCTGGCGATGAAGATGGAAAGCATCGATGCCCGCGACTGGTGCGGCGTTCTTGCGTGGCTTGCGGTCGAAGCGCCGGCCCATCGCCTGCAGCAGTTGACGCGCGTTGTGGAAGTCGCTGGTCCACAGCAGCGCGGTGCCTTCGCTCGCGAACCGATGCGCGGCATCAGCACTCAAGGTGTCGTCGACCTCCTGGATGCGGCGCGGCGGCGGCACGCCGGCTTCGGAGCGCCAGCGCGGCGCCTGCCCCTCGCTCACGCCGTGGCCTTGCGGCGCGCCACGCGTTGGGCCAGGGTCACAACGCCCAGCACGATCGCGCCGGCGATGAGGCCGACCGTCGCGTTGAGGCCGGCGTCGGCCAGCGTGTCCCACAATCCGTCGAGTCCGGCAGTAACGCCGTCGATGGCATGGTGCAGTGGCGCCAGGCCATGCACGAGAATGCCTCCGCCCACGAGGAACATCGCCGCGGTGCCGGCCACCGAGAGCCCTTTCATCAACCATGGCGCCGCGCGCAGGATGCCGTTGCCGACAGCTCGGGCCGCCGGTCCGCGGCGGCTGAGGAACAGGCCGAAGTCGTCCAGCTTCACGATGGCCGCCACCGCCCCGTATACGCCGACTGTCATCATCACGGCGATGCCCGCGAGCACGGCCACCTGCACCGCGAACTCGGCCTGCGCGACTGTGCCGAGCGTGATCGCGATGATCTCGGCCGACAGCACAAAGTCGGTGCGGACCGCGCCCTTGATCTTGGCCTTCTCGACCTGGCACAGGTCGATGCCGGGGTTGGCCCGCGCGTGCTTGAGTTCTTCGTGATGCGCATCGTCCTCCTCAGGGCGATGCAGAAAACGGTGCGCGAGTTTTTCGAAACCTTCGAAGCAGAGGTAGGCGCCGCCGATCATCAACAGCACGGTGACAGCCCACGGGGCGAAAGCACTGATCGCGAGCGCAGACGGAACCAGGATGGCCTTGTTGACCATCGAACCCTTGGCGACGGCCCACACCACCGGCAGTTCGCGATCGGGCGAGACGCCGGTGACCTGCTGCGCGTTCAGCGCGAGGTCGTCGCCCAGCACACCGGTGGTCTTTTGCGCGGCGACCTTGGTGAGGACGGAGACATCGTCCAGGATGGTGGAGATGTCGTCGAGGAGCGCGAGAAGGCTGCTTGCCATGGTCGCTGATTATGATCGGCCATGCACGAGACGGCGGGCGAAACCACTTTCAGCGTTCGACTGGAGCCCGGCGGCAAGAGCTTCCCGGCGCTCGCCGGCCAGCCCCTGCTGGTATCGGCCGCACAGGCCGGCATCGAACTGGACAGTTCTTGTCGCAACGGAACCTGCCGCACCTGCATGAGCCGGGTCATCAGCGGACAGGTCGCCTACCTGATCGAATGGCCCGGACTGCTGGTCGAGGAACAGGCCGAAGGCTGGATCCTGCCTTGCGTCGCTCACCCGCGCAGCGACATCGTGATGACGCGCCACGGCCGGCTGTAGCACGGCTGCGCCGCTCGCCGTGCGATGGCATAGTCGATGGATGCGAAAAGTCCTGTCCACCGTCCTCGCCTGCTGGGCCGCCGCCGCGCTCGCCGCGTCGAAGTTCGTGCGGCGCCAACGCAACAGTGTGACGCCATGAGCTTGCGCCCGCTGCGCCTTCCTCCCGGCGTGCCGGGCGCGCTGTGGTTGTCGTCGATGCCGGGACGATTCGGCACGCAGTCGTCCTTCGACGAAGAAGCACGGCATGCGCATCTTGCTTTGGTGGTTTGCCTCACGCCGCGCAGCGAAGTTCGCGAACTCTCGCCTGCTTACGACGCGATGATCGACAAGGGCGCGTCCGGTTGGGCATGGATGAACCTGGCCATCCCGAACTTCGGCGTGCCCCAGGACGCACAGGCGTTTCGCGAAGGCGTCGCGCTCATCACGCAACGGCTACAGAATGGCGAGGCAGTGATGATGCACTGCGCGGCCGGGATTGGCCGCACGGGAAGCACCGCCGCCTGTGTGCTGAAGGCGCTGGGCCTTTCGACGCAAGAGGCTGTCGAACGCGTTCGCGAGGCCGGGTCCAATCCGGAGAACGCGCGGCAGTCGGGATTCGTGAACTGGTTCTGAACCAGTCGCTGCCTCGGACAGTTAATGCTGACGCGTGATCGGCTGGTCGCTGACCCGATGCAGCGCGGCCGCATCGACCAGGTGAGGCGCAATTTCCGCGAGTGGCACGAGCACGAAGGCTCGTTGATCCATGCGGGGATGCGGCACTTCAAGATCTTTGCTGGCAATGCACGCACTTCCGAACAGGAGCAGGTCGAGGTCGAGCGTGCGCGGTGCGTTCGTGTACGGGCGTTCGCGGCCCGCTTCGTCTTCGATGCCCTGCAATGCGGCCAGCAACGCAGGCGCGTCGAGCCGCGTGGACACTTCGGCGACTGCATTCACGTAGTCGGGTCCATGCGAAGCAACGGGCGCCGTGAGATACAGCGACGAATGGCGCACGACGCTGGTGAGCGGCAGCTCACCAAGGCGGGCCAGCGCATCGCAAACCGCCTGCGCGGGCTGGCCAAGGTTCGCGCCCAGCGCGACATAGGCAGTGACCGGATCGCGCATGGCGCGGGTCCCGCTACTCGCGCGGTTCGGCCGAGTCAGACGCGGGCGGCGGACCGCCTTCGCCTTCGCCCGCCGGCTTGCGGCGGCGACGCCGGCGCTTGCGCGGTGCGTCGCCTGAAGGCGCATCGCCCCCGCCCTCTCCACCCGACGACTCGCGAGGCGCCGGCGCTTCGGCGCGCTCGTCGCGCTCGCCGCCTTCCGGAACCGGCGGCTTGGGCGGACGCGGCCCCCGTACGCGCCTCGCACCCTTGGTCTGCTCGTCGCGCAGCTGCGCAACCAGGTCTTCGCGGACGTTATCGCTCGCCTGGCTGAATTCCTGCCACCAGTCGGCCAGCACCACGTCGACCTCGCCGACGTCGGCGCGCAGCCGCATGAAGTCGAATGCGGCGCGGAACCGCGGCTGCTCGACCAGGCCGAAAGGCGTGCTGCCGGTGCGCTTCTCGAAACGCGGCTGCATCATCCAGATCTCGCGCATGTCGGCGCCGAGCTTGCCGCGCCCGGACACGTCGCCCAGGCGCGAGTCGAAAATGCTGTCGATCGCATCCTGCAGCGCCGGGAACGGGTGCTGCTGTTGCGCGAGGCGCGCCGCCCAACCATCGCGCACGTCGGACCACAGCACGCAGGCGAGCAGGAAACTGGGGGCAACGGGCTTGCCCTCCTCGACTCGCCGGTCGGTGTCCTGGAGGGCCGCCTTGACAAAAGGTTCATCAGCGCGTTCAACGATCAGGTCCAGCAGCGGATAGATGCCCCGCTGCATGCCCAGAAGCTTCAGCTGCTCGATCGTCGCGAGCGAATGCCCGGTCTGCAGCAATTTGAGCATCTCGTCGAACAACCGGCTTTGCGGCACGTCCGCCAGCAGGACCTGGCAAGCCTTGAGCGGCCCAGCCGTCTTGGACTCGAGCTTGAATCCCAGCCCCGCGAGCTTGGACAGAAAGCGAACGGCGCGAATGATGCGCACCGGGTCTTCTCGGTAGCGCGTGGTCGGATCGCCGATCATGCGGATCAGGCGCTTCTTCGCATCCTTGATGCCGTCGTGGTAGTCGACCACCGTCTGCGTTTCGGGGTCGTAGTACATCGCGTTGATGGTGAAGTCGCGCCGCGTGGCGTCTTCTTCCTGCGGGCCCCAGACGTTGTCGCGCAGCACGCGGCCGGTGGAGTCAACCGCATGTTTCATGCCCGCGAGTTCGCTCTTGCTGGTGCGCTCGTTGCCTGCGACCTGTTCGGCCGCTGCGTTGTCCATATGGGCCCGGAAAGTCGAGACCTCGATCACCTCGTGCTCGCGGCCACGGCCGAACACCACGTGCACGATGCGAAAGCGCCGGCGGATGATGAAGGCGCGCCGGAACAGGCTCTTGACCTGCTCGGGCGTGGCGCTGGTGGCCACGTCGAAATCCTTCGGACGCAGGCCCACCAGCAGGTCGCGCACGGCGCCGCCCACAATGTAGGCCTCGTAGCCCGCCTCCTTCAATGTGTGCACGACGTTGTTGGCGCGCTCGTCCACCAGCGTGGGATCGATGCCGTGTTCCTGGGGACCGACTTCGCGGCGTTTGCCGAAGTTCGGGCGACTCGCAGCAGGCGTCTTGCCCAGCAGCTTGTCGATGAATTTCTTGATCATTCGGGTGATTTCTACTTGAAGAGGTTGAGTATGCGCCAGCCGCGCTTGGCGGCGATGGCATGCAGGCGCTCATCCGCGTTGGTGGCCACAGGCTCATCCACGCGTTCGAGCAGGCTGATGTCATTGATGGAGTCCGAATAGAAAGTGGTGTGCACTGCATCCCACGCGAGGCCCTGCTGCGCGAGCCATTGCGAGACGCGCTCGACCTTGCCTTCACGGATCGAGGGCACGCCGTCAATGCCGCCGGTGATCCAGCCATCGCCATCGCGCACGAGCTTGACGGCCAGCAACTCTGCCACGCCGAAGGCGGCTGCGATCGGCGTGGTGACGAACTCGTTGGTCGCGGTGACGATGGCCACTTGCTCTCCCGCTTCCTGGTGGCCACGCACCAGCGCCAGCGCTTCGGGCCGGAGATTGGGCAGGATCACATCGTGCATGAAGCGCTCATGGGCCGCAGCCGCTTCCCGGGGGCCTTTGAGGCGTACCGCCTCCGTGGCGAAGCGCACGTAGTCGTGGATGTCGAGCGTGCCTTGCTTGTAGTGCTCGTAGAACTCGTCGTTGCGCTGCCTGAACACCACCGGGTCGGTCCAGCCGATGTCCTGCGTGAACACGCCCCACGCATAGTCCGAGTCGATCGGCAGAAGCGTGTGATCCAGATCGAACAGCGCGATGCGGCGCTGGCGCGGAGCCTGCCCTGAGCCTGTCGGAGCGGTCACTCGTTCTCCAGCATGGACTTGATCAGGGGGATGGTGATGGCGCGCTTGGTCTGCAACGCATAACCGTCCAGCTGGTCCAGCAGGGCCATCAGGGTCCCCAGGTCGCGCGAGAAGCGGGTGAGCATGTAATCCATCACCTCGTCGCCAAGGAACACGCCGCGCGCGTCGGCTGATTGCCGCAGCACGGCGCGCCTCTCCGGCTCGGAGAGCACACGCAGGTCAAAGACATGGCCCCAGCCCAACCGAGTGCGCAGGTCTTCGCGCAACTTGAGGTAGGCCGGAGCCAGCGCCCCTGCCGCAAGCACGCCGCGCTGCAGGGTCTGTGCGTTGACGAACCAGTTGAACGCCGCGTGTTGCTGCACGGCGGTGTAAAGGTGGACGTCGTCGAGCAGCACCACGGCCCAGGATTCCTCGAACGCGGGCGGCTCTAGCATCGATGCGTCGAGCCAGCCGGCAGTTGCGCCCTGCTCACGCAGCGACTCCTGCACGGCCATCAGCAGGTGGGTCTTCCCACTGCCGCCGGCGCCCCACAGGTACGTCGGCACCGGCGAGCGCGTCGGGCTGCCGCCCCATAGTTGCAGGTGCCGCAGCGCCGCCTCGTTGGGGCCGGCGCAATAGTTGGCCAGCGTGAGCCCCCGCGCAAGTCCGATGTCCAGCGCGATCTGCTTCACGACTGGTACAGCTTGCTGCCCATGTAGCCCGCACGCAGGCGCCGGATGGCCACGACGAGCACGGCGCTGGCAGGCAGCGCCACCAGGACGCCGACAAATCCGAACAGCTGCCCGAAGGCCAGCAGCGCAAAGATCACCGCGAGCGGATGCAGCCCGATGCGCTCTCCTACGAGGCGTGGCGTGAGATAGAAGCCTTCGATGACCTGGCCCGCTCCGTAGACCAAGGCCACCATCACGAAGGCCTTGGCCGACGCAAACTGCAAGAGCCCCGCGAGCACGGCCAGGATCAGCCCGATGCCGAAACCCACATAAGGGACGAACATCGCAAGGCCGGTGAACACGCCGATCGGCAACGCCAGGTCGAGCCCGAAGAGCGCGAGCCCGGTGCTGTAGAAAATTGCCATCGTCATCATCACCAGCAACTGGCCGCGCAGGTACTGGCCGAGCACCTGGTCGGCCTCGCTCGTGAACGAGTCCACGCCGGGGCGCGTGCGCGGCGGAACCAGTTCGAGGACCCGGTGCACGAACTTGTGCCAGTCCAGCAGCAGGTAGAAGAGCGCAACCGGGATCAGCAGGATGTTGCCGACGATCACCAGCGCAACGCTGCCGCCCAGGCGCAGCGACGAGAACAGCGAGGCCAGCGCCCCTTCGTAATTGGCGTTGAGGTAACCGAGCAGCTGCGTCTTGAGGCTGGCAAGGTCGAGCGCAACATGGATGCCCAGGTCGCGTAGCCACGGACGCATGGTGCTGTCGAGCTTGTCGAAGAGCGAGGGCAGTTGCTCGCGGATCAAGGGCACTTCCTTGACCAGCACCGGCACGATGAGCAGGACCAGGAGCGTCAGCACCAGGATCAGCAGCAGTTCCACGATCACTACTGCCAGCACCCGCGGAAACTTTCCCCCGGCCATCGCACTCAGGCGGTCCACCAGCGGTGCCAGGGCGTACGCGAATACCGCCGCCACGATGAAGGGCGTGAGCACCGGCCCGAGCGAACGCAGTGCCAGCACCGCCAGCAGAGCGATCAGCAGCCAGGTGGCGGCGCGTTTCTGGGTGGGCGTGAATTCCATTCGGGGCCGGCTCAGCGCAACTGCAGGTCTTCGTCGCCGAAGCGAATGCCCAGCGGCTCGATCAGCAGTTGCTTGGGGCCGGCCTCGATGCTTCCGGCAATGATCGCAGCCACGCCCTGTGCGCGAGCCACATCGACGGTGCGCTGCGCATCCTCGGGCTTCACGAACACCGCGAAACCGGCGCCCATGTTCAGCGTGCTGTAGGCCTCGCGGTCGTCCTGCCTGGCGTGTTGCTGGATGAAGCGAAGTACGGGCGTCACTTCGGGCACGGTATGGATGCGGTATGTGTGTTGCGCAGGATGCCGCAACAACTTGCGCCAGCCGTGGCCGGTGATGTTGGCGCAGTAGTGCGACCCGATGCCTGCCTTGTACAGCGCCTCGGTCACGGGCGAATACAACACCGTGGGCACCAGCAGCGCCTCACCATAAGGGGTGCCATCGGGCAGTGGCGTGAGGTAACCCTTCGGCAGGCGCTCGACCAATTTGCGCGCGAGGCTGAGGCCGTTCGCATGGATGCCGCTGGAAGCGAGAAGCACGATCGCGTCGCCCTCGCCCAGCCTGTCGCCGACCGACAGCCGCTCTTTCGGGTTGATCAGGCCGGTGCATGAGGCTGCCAGGTCGATGCGGCCATCTTCGACAATGCCGGCCAGGGCCGGCGTCTCTCCGCCGCCCCAGGCCACGCCGCAGGTGTCGCAGGCCTTCTTCCAGCCGGCCACCAGCGCTTGCGCGCGCTGTGCGTCGCCAAACCAGTCGGAGCCGCCCGCCGCCCAATAGGCCTGCACCACCAGGGGCGTTGCGCCGACCGTGATCAGGTCGTTCACGGCCATCGCGATCGTGTCCTGCGCGATGCTGTCGTAGTAGCTCTTGCCGGTGAGCTTGTGCATCTCGTCGGCCACCAGGGCCTTGGAGCCCAGGCACTCGACGATGGAGGCCAGGTAGAAGGGGCCGACATCGACGACGTAAGCGGATTCGCCGCGCGAGGCCTTCACCTCGCTGAAGCCGTGGGCCGCCAGATGGCCTGCGGTGGCGGCGGCAGCCCGCTGGGCGGCAACCTTCAGGGGATCGATCAGGTCGTAGTTGACGCCCGACTGCTCGTAGCTGAGCGTGCCGGCCGGGCTCGCGGAATGGGAACTCATCCCCAAATTATCGCCGCTCGCCGCCCCCCATAATCGGCCGCATGACCCGCATGCCGCCGGCCATCTGGGCCCTGGGGCTGGTAAGCCTCCTGATGGACATCTCTTCCGAGTTGATCCACAGCCTGCTGCCGGTCTTCATGGTGACCACGCTGGGCACGAGCGTGCTGGCCGTGGGCATCATCGAAGGCCTGGCCGAAGCTACTGCCCTGATCGTCAAGGTGTTCTCCGGTGCGCTGAGCGACTGGTGGGGCAAGCGCAAGCCGTTGGCGGTGCTGGGCTACAGCCTGGGCGCACTTTCCAAGCCGCTTTTCGCCATGGCCACGACCACGGGGCTGGTGCTGACCGCGCGCCTGGTAGACCGGGTCGGCAAGGGGCTGCGCGGCGCACCGCGCGATGCGCTGGTTGCCGACATCGCGCCCGCGGAGATCCGCGGCGCCGCGTTCGGGCTGCGCCAGTCGCTCGACACCGTCGGCGCCTTCCTGGGCCCCTTGTTGGCTGTGGGGCTCATGTTGCTGTGGGCGAATGACTTTCGCGCAGTGTTCTGGGTGGCCGTGATCCCCGCCGTGCTTTCGGTCGCGCTGCTGGTGTTCGGCGTGCGCGAGCCGCAATCTTCGGGCACCGCGCCTCGCGTCAACCCGATCCGGCGCGAGAACCTGCGCCGCCTGGGCCGCGCGTACTGGTGGGTCGTGGCGCTCGGCGCGGTCTTCACACTGGCACGTTTTTCCGAAGCCTTCCTGGTCCTGCGCGCGCAGCAAGGCGGGCTGGCCCTGGCACTTGCGCCGATGGTGCTGATCGCCATGAACCTCGTCTATTCGATCGGCGCCTACCCTTTCGGCAAGCTCTCGGACACGATGAGCCACCACGCGCTGCTCGCGGCGGGCTTGGCGATCCTTGTCGCCGCCGACGTGTTACTCGCACTCGCCGATCACGGACCGATACTCTGGGCAGGCATTGCGCTGTGGGGTCTGCACATGGCAATGACACAAGGCTTGCTCGCGGCGATGGTGGCTGGCCAGGCGCCTGCCGATCTGCGCGGCACGGCCTTCGGCTTCTTCAACCTGGTGAGCGGCGTTGCGCTGCTGGCGGCGAGTGTCGCTGCCGGCTGGCTGTGGGACAGCTGGGGCGCCCCGGCCACATTTGCGGCGGGCGCAGGTTTCGCCACGCTCGCCCTGGCAGGGCTGGGGGCCAGCCGCTGCATCGCTTTGCTACAGAACCGCTAGCGGCCCAGCGCCATGCAGCTTCAGAAAGCTGGACATGCACCTGCATTTGTAGCAAACTGTATCTCCCCCAGAAGGGGCGAGGAGATCCCGGCCCATGCCCGTCATCGCAGTGGTCAACCGCAAAGGCGGCAGCGGTAAAAGTATTTTTGCCGCCCACGTGGCGGCGTGGTGCGCGCGCCAGGGCCATTCGGTCATGTTGGGGGACGTGGACCGCCAGCAGTCCAGCCGCTCCCTCTTGCGCCGCCGCGACGTGGGCCTTCCCGTGATCGCGCCCTGGGCGATGGACCAGAAAAACATGTTGCGCGTGCCCACCGGCATCAGCCACGTGATCCTGGATACGCCGGGCGGCATCCACGGCTTCGACCTGGCACGCGTCGTGATGTTCGCCGATGCCATCGTCATGCCCGTGTGTTCATCCATGTTCGACCGCGAGTCGGCTGCTGCCTGCATCGACGAGCTGTCGGCCCTTCCGCGCGTGGCCTCCGGCCGCTGCCGGTTGGGCATCGTGGGCATGCGCATCGACGGCCGCACCAACGCCGCGAACGTGATGCGCGAATGGGCGCAGGCCCTGGGCGTCCCCTTCATCGGAGCGCTGCGAGAGACACGGCTGTACGTGCGCAGCCTAGAACGCGGGCTCACCATCTTCGACCTGCCGCCCCACCAGGCCGCAGTTGACCTGGCGCAGTGGGAACCGATCATTGACTGGATGCGTCCGGTGCTGCAGCCGCCGCAAGCCGCAAACGGTGCTTCGCCTTCTTCGATCGCCACGGTCAAGCGCATCGCGCCCTCCCGGCCCGACAGCCTGATGCCGGCGCAGGAGTCGCTGGTGCATGGAACGCGGCTGGGCGTGCTGGCCACCGCACGCGCAGAAGCGCATCGCGTGACCGAGCGCACATTGCAACGCGGGAGCCTCGAAGTGCAGCAGTTCCTGAAGCGCTAGTTCTTCTCGCGCCGCAGGTCATTCACCCGGTCGGCGATGGCGTCGATATCCAGCGCGTCCTGCGCGTGGACCAGGTAAGTCTCGAGGTCGAGCACCGCCATTTGAGAATGCCCCTGCTCCGCATGCGCCAGGCCGCGGTCACGATACTCGGACCACGCGTCGGGTAACAACACCAGCAACCTGTCTTCCACCGCGATTAAGCGCTGCCAGTCTTCCTGCGACTGGTGGATTTCCTTCAGGTTACGCAACATGCGCGCAATGATGTCGCGCTGCGGGGCGGCCTGCAGGTAAAGTCCTAGCGGCACCTCGAATTCGTCGACGAGGCCGCTGCGCCGCTTGTAGGGCTCCAGCCTTTCGGACAACTCCTCGCGCGAGAGCGATTGGCCGGTGAACGGGTCGATCACCACCTGGCCCTTGGGCAGGTTGACCTTGACCATGAAGTGCCCGGGGAAGCACACGCCCCGCGCGTGCAGGCCCAGCGCCTGCGCCAACTCGATCCACAGTACTGCCAGCGTGATCTGGTTGCCGCGCCGCGTACGCAGCACCACGTTGATGTAGCTGTTGTCGGGATCGCAGTAGTCGTTGACGTTGCCGCCGAAAGACAGGTCGCGGAAGAAAAACTGGTTGAGCAGGCGCAGCCGGTGAAGCGGCGCGGCATCGGCGGGGATGCGGCGCTTGAGCCGCGCGAGCAACTGGTCGACATCGCCCAGCACCTGCTGGACATCGAGCTCGGGATATTCATCCTGGGCCAGGCTGCAGGCGGCTTCGAGCAGCGGGAACTGTTCGTCGCTTTGCACCAGCGCGCCGAAATACTCCAGCGCAGTAGGCGACGTGAGATTCAGCAACATGAGTTCTTTGTAATGGAGCGGCATGGCGGCGTCAAGCCGCGGCGCCGCACTGCGCGCGCTCAACGCGTGACAAACTGCCGCAGTCTCACGCCGGAGGCCCAGAGCGCTACGAAATAGATAGCAGCTGACGCGGCGAGCACGGCAGCCATCAATCCCACACGTTGCCACGGCTGCGGACGCATCGCCACCCAGCCGATGCTGGTGGCCGCCCACATCAGGAACACTGCAAGCAGTGCCGTGCCGCCCGTGACCTGCAATGCAAAACGGCCCCACCCCGCTGAAGGTGTGTAGCTTCCGCGCTTCATGAGGCCGGCGAGCAGCCAACCCGCATTGAGCAATGCACCCAGGCTGATCGACAGCGCCAGGCCCGTGTGGCGCAACCATGGGACCAACGCGATATTGAGCAATTGCGTGACGACCAGCACCACGATGGCGATGCGCACCGGTGTACGCATGTCCTGGCTGGCGTAGAAGCCCGGCGCCAGCACCTTGATCGCCACCAGGCCCACGAGCCCCGCGCCATATGCACCCAGTGCGAGCGCTACCTGGTGCACGTCGCTGTCCTTGAACGCGCCGTAGTGAAACAAGACGGCCACCAGCGGGACGTTGAACACCAACAAGGCCACACAGGAAGGCACGGCCAGCAGCACGACGAGCCTCAGGCCCCAGTCGAGCATCGCCGAGTAGCGCACCGGGTCGGCGTTGGCGCGCGCGCTCGCCAGTTGCGGCATGAGCACCACGCCCAGCGCCACGCCCAGCATCGCCGTGGGGAACTCCATCAGGCGCCCTGCGTAGTCGAGCCAGGTGACGTTGCCGGGGCCGAGCCATGACGCGATCTGCGTGTTGATCATCAGCGAGATCTGCGAGACGCCGACGCCGAGCAGGGCCGGCGCCATCATCGCCCCCACGTTTCGCACGCCGGGATCGGCCAGTGCCGCCTTGAGCTTTTGCCACGAGAGCCCCACCCGCGGCAACAGCCCCATCCGGCGCAATACCGGAATCTGCACCGCCAGCTGCAGGACGCCCCCCAGCATGACGCCGCCAGCCATCGCATAGATCGGCTCGATGCCCATTGACGCGAACCAAGGCGCGCCGAGCCATGCGGCGGCGATCATCGCGATGTTGAGCAACACCGGCGTGGCGGCCGGTACGGCGAAGCGCTTCCAGGTGTTCAGGATGCCCGCCGACAGCGCCACCATCGACATGAAGCCGATGTATGGGAACATCCAGCGCGTCATGAAAACGGCGGAATCGAAACTTTGTGGCGAGTTCTTGAATCCACTGGCAAGCAGCCACACGAGGACCGGGGCCGCCGCTACACCTACGACACAGGTAATCAGCAGTGCCCAGGCCAGCGCGGTGGCCACCCCGTCGATCAGCCGCCTGGTGGCATCCTCGCCATCGCGTTCCTTCGAGTGCGCCAGCGTCGGCACGAAGGCCTGGCTGAAGGCGCCTTCGGCGAACAGTCGCCGGAACAGGTTGGGGATGCGAAAGGCGACGTTGAAGGCGTCGGTGAGGCCGCTGGCGCCGAAGGTCGACGCCATCAGCAGGTCGCGCACGAGCCCCGTGATGCGCGAGGCCAGGGTCATCAGCGAAACGGTGGAGGCGGCTTTGAAAAGGCTCATCGAAGGCGCCCGAGTTTATAGTGCGCGAGCACGCGAAAGGATGGCATGAACGTGATCGGTATCGGGGTGATCGAATACCTCACCCTGGCGACAGCCGCCACTGGCTTCTGCTGGCTGCTGGCCCGGCGCCGCCGCGCGCAACTGGCGCTGCGACCGAGAAAGCCGTTGTGGGTGGTCTGGGGCGCGGAGATGTTCGGCATCCTGGCGCTGATCCTGGGGGGCCGCATCGCCCTGGCCGATTGGCCCAATGTTCCGTCCGGCTCGATGGAGCCGACATTGCGCGTGGGCGACTACCTGCTGGTGAACAAGCTGGCCTACGGGCCGCGCCTGCCCTTCACCAACACCGCGATCGAGACCGGGCAGCCGCAGCGCGGCGACGTGGTGGTGTTCCGCTTTCCGCCCGACGTGTCCGTCCTCTACGTCAAGCGGCTGGTCGGTGTGCCCGGCGACGTGGTGAGCTACGACCACGGCGTCGTCAGCGTGAACGGCGAACCCTTCCATGCCGTGCTCGAGCGCGCGTATCCCGACACCAAGCCCGAGGACCTGGGACAGGTTTTCGTCCATGAGACCGCAGCGGGCCGCGAGCGGATGGTCAAGGTCGACGGTTTGCGTCCGGGCGGCCTGGTGTCGCCCAATGCCTGGCGAGGCGACTGGGCGCAGGTTTGCACGGTCGAGGCCACCCAGCGCTGGCAGTGCAGCGTGCCCCCAGGCCGCTACCTGATGATGGGCGACAACCGCGACAACTCGGCCGATTCCCGCGTTTTCGGGTTTGTCGACCACCGCGAGGTGTATGGCAAGGCGGTGCGCGTGCTCGTGAACTTTTCCGATTTCAAGCGCAGCCTGACGCCCCTCTGAGCGGGCCAGGACGATACAGGGGCAAGCGCAGCTATAATGGCGGGCTTTGCTGCATCATCCTCAGACATTAAGGAATCCCATCCATGGCATCCGCCAAGCCCAAGAAAAAAAACCCCCGCCTCGCGTCAGGCCGTAAACGCGTCCGCCAGGACGTCAAGCTCAATGCAGCCAATACGTCCCTGCGCTCCAAATACCGTACCGCGGTGAAGAACGTCGAGAAGGCCGCCGCCACGGGCGACAAGGCCAAGACTGCCGAGGCTTTCGCCAAGGCCCAGAGCATCATCGATACCGTGGCCGACAAGCAGATCTTCCACAAGAACAAGGCGTCGCGCGACAAGAGCCGCCTGTCCGCCCGGGTGAAAGCCCTGGCAGCAGCAGCCGCCTGACCGGCAAAGCCGATCAAGGTGCCGCCGCCTGAGGCCAATCAGGTTACCAGCCCGTGGGCTTTCGAGCCCGCGCCGTTTGAAACGGGTGCGCTGCAGCAAAGACGAAAAAACCGCCCTCGGGCGGTTTTTTCGTTGTGGGGCCTACCCGTTGCGGTCCGGCAGCAGGCAAGCTTCTGACAGTTCCAGGTTGTTGTCCTTGGCGAAATTCAGGACGAAATCCCAGGCCATGGGTTCGACATTGCGCAGCTCGCGATTGACGACCACCGCCTTGATGCCGCCAACCAGGGTCGGGATGCACCAAGGTGAATAGCTGAGGTGACTGCCGGGCTGCGCGCCGCCGGGGCGGAACGAGCTCATCACGCCGGCCAGACGTTCGGCCCAGTCGCTCGGGCGAAACACCTTGCCGTCGCGCGTGAGGCCGAGGATGAAGACTTCTTTGGCGCTGCTCGAAACCATGGAGGGGGCTGGGTAGGGCCGCGCCCGCTCCGGGGATCAGCCCGTGCTGCGGCGCAGCAAGTATTATATCTTATATAAGACTTCTGTCAGTCAGCTTTCAGATCGGCCCGGCCCGGCCCGGCGCATTGCAGTGATGCGCAATCATCACCTTTCAACTGCAGGGCGTGTGCCTAGAATTGGGCCTCAGCGGCTCACTCGTTGAGCCGCTTTTTATTTTTGGAGCTGAAACGATGACCATGATCGAGGCCGCCTCGCCCCACACGATGAACACTTATGGGCGTTTGCCCATCGCCCTGTCGCATGGCCAGGGCGTGCGAGTGTGGGACACCAACGGGCGCCAGTACATCGATGCGCTCGGCGGCATCGCCGTGAACACGCTGGGGCACAACCACCCCAAGCTGGTGCCCGCGTTGCAGGACCAGATCGCGAAGATCATCCATTCGTCCAACTACTACCACGTGCCCAACCAGGAAAAGCTGGCCGCCAAGCTGGTGGAGTTGTCGGGCATGACCAATGCGTTCTTCTGCTGCACGGGACTGGAAGCCAACGAAGGCGCCCTCAAGCTCGCGCGCAAGTACGGGCACGACCGCGGCATCGTGCGGCCAGAGATCGTGGTGTACGAGAAGGCCTTCCATGGACGCAGCATCGCGACGCTTTCGGCGACCGGCAACGAGAAAGTGCAGAAAGGCTTCGGCCCGCTGGTCGAAGGATTCATCCGTGTCCCCCTGAACGACATCGAGGCGCTGAAGGCGAAGACCGACGGCAACAAGAACGTGGTCGCCGTTTTCTTCGAGACCATCCAGGGTGAAGGCGGCGTGAACCCGATGCGCATCGAATACCTGCAGCAGGTGCGCAAGCTCTGTGACGACCGCGAGTGGCTGCTCATGATCGACGAGGTCCAGTGCGGCATGGGCCGCACCGGCAAGTGGTTCGCGCACCAGTGGGCGGATATCGTGCCCGACGTGATGCCGCTGGCCAAGGGCCTGGGCTCGGGCGTGCCAGTGGGCGCGATCGTTGCAGGGCCGAAGGCGGCCGGCATCTTCGGGCCGGGCAACCACGGCACCACCTTCGGCGGTAATCCGCTCGCGATGCGGGCCGGCGTCGAGACGATCCGCATCATGGAAGAGGACGGCTTGCTGGAAAACGCGGCGCGCGTGGGCAGTCACTTCAAGGGCGCACTGGCGCGCGAGCTGGGCGGCTTGAAAGGCGTCACCGAAATCCGCGGCCAGGGCCTGATGATTGGCGTCGAACTGGGCAAGCCTTGCGGCGTCCTCACGCAGCGCGCCTGCGACAAGGGCCTGCTGATCAGCGTCACCGCCGATAACGTGATCCGCCTCGTACCGCCGCTGATCCTGACCGAGGCGGAAGCCGACGAGATCGTCGCCCTCCTCGCGCCGCTGGTGCGGGAATTCCTGGCCGAATGACATGACGACGATCCAGCACTACCTGCAGTTCTCCGACCTCACGGCTGACGAATACGCGTGGGTCTTCCGGCGCGCCGCCGAGATCAAGCGCAAGTTCAAGGCCTACGAGAAGTACCACCCGCTGGCCGACCGCACGTTGGCGATGATTTTCGAGAAGGCCTCGACACGCACGCGCGTGAGCTTCGAGGCGGGCATGTACCAGTTGGGGGGCAGCGTGGTGAACCTCACCACCGGCGACAGCCAGCTGGGGCGCGCCGAGCCGATCGAGGACACCGCGCGCGTGATCAGCCGCATGGTCGACCTGGTGATGATCCGCACCTATGGCCAGGACAAGATCGAGCGCTTTGCTGCGCACTCACGCGTGCCGGTGATCAACGGCCTGACCAACGAGTTCCACCCCTGCCAGATCCTCTCGGACATCTTCACCTTTATGGAGCATAGGGGTTCGATGGCGGGCAAGGTGGTCGCGTGGGTGGGCGACGGCAACAACATGGCCAACACCTGGCTGCAGGCAGCCGACTTGCTGGGCTTTACCGTGCACGTCTCCACGCCAACAGGCTACGAAGTCGACCAGGCAGTCGCGGGTATCCGCAGCAGCGGCAGCTACAAGGTCTTCAAGGACCCGATGGAGGCGTGCCGCAACGCCGACCTGGTGACCACCGACGTGTGGACCAGCATGGGTTATGAGGCTGAGAACGAAGTGCGCCTGAAGGCCTTCGCGGACTGGTGCGTTGACACCGAGATGATGCGTGCGGCCAAGCCCGATGCGCTCTTCATGCACTGCCTGCCCGCGCACCGCGGCGAAGAAGTCGAGGCCGACGTGATCGATGGCCCCCAGTCGGTGGTCTGGGAAGAAGCAGAGAACCGCATGCACGCGCAGAAGGCGTTGATGGAATACCTGCTGCTAGGCAAGGTGGCATAAAGCTCCAGGGCGATTGCGCGCAAGACTGCATTCCGCGGCAACCCAAGGCGCGTGCCATCCGATGGCTTCCCGAGTACCATCGGATAGACACTTGGAGGAGCGCCAGATGGACACGATCTCCCGCAAAAAGTTTCTCGGTTCGGCGGCAGGCGGCGTCGTCCTGCTGATGCAGGCCTGCGGTGGCGGCGATATGAGCCCGCCGCCCACGCCTGCACCCACGCCTGCACCCACGCCCGCACCCACGCCTGCACCCACGCCCGCACCCACGCCCGCACCCACGCCCGCACCCACGCCCGCACCCACGCCCGCAC
>JBKJOM010000240.1:0-18576 GCA_046595775.1 Ramlibacter sp.
AGCACTGATCCGGCAGTGGCATGGCGTGGACCGGCTGGGTTACGCCATCACGCCCCGCTTCGCGCCCAGTTGCACCGACGCGCAGTTGCGCGGTGCGGGCGAACTCGCGGCGAAGTACCCCGATGTCTGGATCCAGTCGCACGCGGCGGAGAACAAGGACGAGATCGCGTGGGCAAGGCAGTTGTTCCCCGACGCGCGCAGCTACCTTGCGGTGTACGAGGGCTTCGGGCTGATGCGCGATCGATCGATCTACGCGCACTGCATCCACTTCGACGACGAGGACCGTGCGTTGATGAAGAGCACAGGCGCAGCCGCGGCCGTGAGCCCGACCAGCAACCTCTTCCTGGGCAGCGGCTTCTTCGACTATGAAGGGGCAGAGCGCATCGGCTTCAAGTACGGGCTGGCCAGCGACGTAGGCGGTGGCACCAGTTTCAGCCCGTTCCACACGATGCTGGCGGCCTACTACGTGGGGCGTGAGGGCCAGACCAAGCCGGGCGTGTCGCTCTCGCCGCAGAATTTATGGTGGCAGCACACGGCCGGCGCCGCGCACGCGCTGGGCCTGGATGGCGTGATCGGCAATTTGCAGCCGGGCTGCGAGGCAGACTTCGTCGTGCTCGACCCGAAGGCGACGCCACTGCTCGCACGCAAGACGGCGCTGGCCGGAAGCCTCGATGAATTGCTGTTCTCGCTGATCGTCCTGGGGGATGATCGTGTGGTGGAGCGCGCAGTGATCGGCGGCGTTTGAGCGTCTGCAAGGCCGTTGCCTAGAATAGCGCCCAGGAGCCCACCCCCCCCATGAGCATCAAGAGCGACAAATGGATCCGCCGCATGGCGCAGCAGCACGGCCTGATCGAGCCTTTCGAGCCCCAGCAGGTGCGCGAGGTGGAAGGCCGCCGCGTGATCAGCTACGGCACCTCCAGCTACGGCTACGACATCCGCTGTGCACCCGTGTTCAAGGTGTTCACCAACATCCACAGCACGGTGGTGGACCCGAAGAATTTCGACGAGAAATCCTTCGTCGACTTTCACGACGACGTGTGCATCATCCCGCCCAACAGCTTTGCGCTGGCGCGCACGCTGGAATACTTTCGCATCCCGCGCAATGTGCTGACCATCTGCCTGGGCAAGAGCACCTACGCCCGCTGCGGGATCATCGTCAACGTCACGCCTTTCGAGCCCGAGTGGGAAGGCTTCGTGACGCTGGAGTTCTCCAACACCACGCCGCTGCCCGCCAAAATCTATGCGGGCGAAGGCTGCGCGCAGGTGCTGTTCTTCGAGAGCGACGAGGTCTGCGAGACCAGTTACAAGGACCGCGGCGGCAAGTACCAGGGGCAGAAGGGCGTGACGCTGCCCAAGGCCTGAGTCAGCCCAGCGCGCCCTGTGTTTTCATGTTCATTGCGCGGCGAGCCGACCTGCGGCAAGGTCCCAGCCCGCCCAGCCGCAGCTCTTGAACAGCACCGGGCTGCGCACACCTTTCGTGCCGCCGAGCACCACGTCGCGCAGCGTTGCGTAAGAAGCGACATCGAGGCCCGCCTGGATCAGGTCGCCCGCTTCATGAACCGCCTCCGGCGTGTCGACGACGATGCTGCCCAGGTCGTTGCAATGGCGGCAGAGTTCGGGCGCCAACTCGACCATCGCCGGCGTGAAGGCGCCGACAGCCGCGATGAAGGCGTCGGGGCGTGGCAGGGCACGCAGCACCACGCCGTTGGCGGGCGTGCAGGTGACAACGAGCGAACACTCAGGCATCGCAGCATCGGCGTCCGCCACAGACTGGGCTTGCACGCCGAGCGACATCGCGTAAGCGACCAGGGCATTCGCGCTGGCGGCGGAACGCGAGGCCACGCGCACTTCGCGCACGCCAAGCTCCTGCACGAAGGCTTCGACATGCGCAAAGCCTTGCGCGCCGGCGCCGATCACCAGCAGCGGTCCCTTTGGGTTTGGTGCCAACTGCTGCGCGGCGAGCAAGGACACGGCCGCCGTGCGGCGCGCCGTCACCATCGGCCCGTCGAGCACCAGCCGCCGCTCGCCCGTGGCGACGTCGAACACCACAACGTCGCCCTGAATCGTGGGACGCTGCGTGCCCGCGTTCCCCGGCGTGAACGTGATCAATTTCGTGATCGCGATGCGCGCATCGAAAGCGGGCATCACGAACAGGCTGCCACCGCCGGGCAGAGCCTGCACCAGCCGCTGCGGCACCTGCACGGTGGCGTCGGCCAGCAGCGCGCGAAGCTGCCCGACCAGTGCGGCATACGGCAGGCGCTGCGCGGTCTGAGCGGGGTCGAGCAGCAAGGAAGGTTGGGTGGCGGGCATGGGGGGCGAATGGGTGTGCAAGGCGATTTTGTCCTACAGCGTCATGCGCTCCAACGCATGACGCCGCAGGCTGCCCTCACCCTAGCATTCTTGCTTCATCCCAGGAGCTTGCCCCATGTTGCCGCCGTTGATCGAGAAGACCTTCGCTTCCCCGCGTGATCGTTGGTTGTGGGCCTTGATTGGCGCCCTCGTGGTGGGCCAGATGATCGCGTTCTGGATGCTCTGCCAGAGCCAGGTGACCAAGGCCGAGGCGCGGCACGCTGCTGCGCGCGCTGCCACGGCCGTCAGCTATTCGGCCGCGCGGTGATCGGCGCCGCCGACACGCAATGAACAATGCCGTCGCCTCCATCAAACTGTCCTGGGACGCCCAGGTGCTGCCGTCGCTGGACTCGTGCGATGACGACGAATGGGTGGACGGCCAGCGCTACTGTCCGACCCGCCTGCTATCGGCCTTCACGCTGCTGATGGCCGGCCACGGCCGCAGCGTTCGCTCCTCCATGATGCTGGGCGACCGCGAGTACGCTATGTGGCAACTGGCGCGGGCTCACACCATGGGCGACCCCAAGCTGCGAGAGATTTCCGCCAAGCTGTTTGCCTATTTCGACGACGAACGCGCGCCGGTGCCGGTCGGTTTGCGGGCCTGAACGAATTGCGTTACCTCTGCGATCGCCGCCATGAGCTGCAATCGCAGCGACTCCAAGGTGTCGACCTGAAGTGCCTTCGCCGCGGCTTCGAACTGCTCGCAGATCTGCGCGAGTCGAGCTGCCCCAATCGATGCGGCGGCGCCGTGCAACTGGTGCGCAGCCGCACCGGCAGTCTCCCAAGTGCGGCCCGCCAGGGCGTCCCCGATTTCCAGCTGTGCCTTCAGCGCTGACCGCCCGAACGATTCCAGCACGTCGTCGATGGTCTTGGGGTCGTCTCCCACCATCTCGGACAGCACCGCAAGATCGACGCAATCCGGAAGCGTCGCGCTGACGCGTTCGAGTTGCGCTTCGATCGTCGCCTTGAGCTGGCCCAGCCGCGCCGGCTTGCTCAGGTAAGCATCCATGCCGGCGGCCAGGCAGCGCAATTCCTCGTCGCGCAATGCGTTGGCAGTTACCGCGATGATGGGCAAGCGACATCCGGGTTCCTCCTCGGCACGAATGGCTGCTGCGAGTTCGTAACCGTCCATGCGAGGCATGTGCAGATCGCTCAGGAGCAGGGCGTACCCACCGGTACGCCAGCGCTCCAGGGCTTCGACGCCGTCCTTCGCCACATCGGCCTGGAAACCGAGCAAGGCAAGTTGTCGCAGGATGACGATCCGGTTGGTTTCGTTGTCTTCCGCCACCAGGATCAGGCGACCGGCCCGCATCGCCTCGTCACGCGTGCCCGGCAGCACTTCGCCCTCAGCAAAGGAGGTTCGGCGCGATGCTCCGGTGACAGGCTGTTCTTCGTCGCAGTGACCCAACGCGAGTCCGAGAGCGCGCTGCAGGGTTTGGCGGGAGAGGGAATTGGCATCGACACTCACCACGCCCGGCGACTCGATGCGGGGAGCCCGTCGGTCGCCCCAACCGAGCACGACCACGGGGGTCGGTATGCCACGCAGTTCTTCCGCACTGGGCGCTTGCGGGCCAGGCAAGACCAGCCACAACGACGAAGCAGCACCCTGCGCAGATTCCGCCGCCATGGCCGCTTGCAGGTCGATCGACCGCTGCACGTCCAGCCCCTCGTGGACGAGGCTGCGTTCCAGGTCCTCCGCCATCTGCGCTTCGCCACCGATGATCCGGCACCGCAGGCCTTCCAGGTCGCCGACACCGGGGGTCGCGGCCGCCGTGACCCCAGGCACGCCAAAGAGGAAGCGCCCGGTGAAGGTGGACCCGGTGCCCGGCTCACTGCGGACATAGATCGTGCCGCCCATCAACCGCACCAGCATGTCGGAGATGGCCAGGCCCAGCCCGCTGCCACCGAACCGGCGTGTCGTCGAGGAGTCGGCCTGCGTGAAGGGAACGAACAGTCGCGCCAGGGCCTGCTCTTCGATGCCGATGCCGTCGTCTTCGACCGTGAGGTCCACCGTGACCGCATCGTCGACTTGCTCGACAAGCACAAGGCGCACCCGGACCCTTCCGGGCATGTCACGCCCGCCAGAAAACTTGATGGCATTGCCCGCGAGGTTGATCAAAACCTGCCGCAGGCGGCCTTCGTCGCCCAGCACCACTACGGGCAGCGCGGGGTCCACGAAGACCGACATCCGCACCCCTTGCCTTGCCGCCAGGTGACCCAGCATGTTGCACACTTTCTCGACCAGCAAAGCGAGGTCCATTGGTTCGGATTGCACCTGCAACATGCCCGATTCGATACGCGAGAAGTCGAGGATGTCGTCAATGATCTGCAGCAGCGCGAATGCCGAATCCCGGATCAGGTCGGCCATCTCTACCTGGTAGCCCATCAGGCTGGTCTGCTGGAGCATCTCGATCATGCCGATCACACCGTTCATTGGCGTGCGGATCTCGTGGCTCATGGTGGCCAGGAACGCGGACTTGGCACGGTTGGCCTGCTCCGCCTCGTTGCGCGCCACAGTAAGCTGCGTAGTGCGTTCGGCCACCAGCACCTCCAGGTTGGCGGCCAGCGCCTGCAATTCGTCCTGCTCGCGCTTGCGCTCCGTGATGTCTTGCAACATCACCAGGATGCCGATGATGCCTCCGCCCGCTTCGCGGTACGGTACTTTGGTGCGCTGGATCCATCGCTTGTTGCCCGTCTGATCCTGCATCAATTCCGGGACTTCAGTTTGTGAAGTGCCCATGCGTAGCAGTTTCAGGTCCTCCCCGTAGTAGCGCATCGCGTCGGCAAACAGCTCTTGCGCCGGCAGCTTCTTGATGTCCGCCGCCGTGCGCCCCAGGAATTGCGCGAACTGCCGGTTGACGCGAATGATGTGGTTTTGGGTGTCCTTCACGCAAATCATTACTGGCACGATGTCGAGCAGCGCGCTCAGTTCGGCCTGTTGCTGCGCGAGTTCCCTGTTCGTGCGCTGGATCTGCAGCTCGGCCAATTTCATCTCATGGATGTCGGTGCAGGTGCCGACCCACTTCAGGATCTCCCCGCCGGCATCCAGCATCGGCGCGGCACGGCACAACCACCAGCGGTACACGCCGTCGGCACGGCGCAGCCGGCTCTCCGCGGAATAGATGGCCTTGGCCGCGGTGGCCTTGCCCCAGGCATCCACGGTCGGCTGAAGGTCGTCCGGGTGAATCGGCAACTGCCACTTCTCGCCCTGGCTCTCTTCGTGCGTCAACCCGGTGTAGTCCATCCACTTCTGGCTGAAGTAGCTGTCTTGACCGTCGGCCTGCCGCATCCAGACAATCTGGGGCATGGCCTCGGCGAGTGTGCGAAACGCCGCCTCGCTGCTTCGCAACGCCTGCTCGGCCCGTTTGCGTTCCGTGATCTCGCGTGTCGAGCCCACCACGAAGTCGACGCTGCCGTCGACCGCGAACGCGGGGGAAAGGATGTATTCGAACCACCGGTGCAGGCCCTCGGGATTCACATGGGGCAATTCCCCCGTCATCCTCGACTTCGCATCGAACACTTCGCGCAGTTGCCTGCTCATGTGCTCGCACGCTTCGCGCCCAAATCCGGGATCCGGAAACCGCCGGTCGTGCGACTGTCTCCAGGCAACACCCCAGGCCTGCAGCAAGGCGTGGTTGGCGAAGAGGAACCGGCCTTCCCGATCCAGGATGTAGGCGTAGTCGCTGATCGACGAGAGCATGGTCGTCAGCATTCGCTCGCGCGCCTCGGTTTTCACCGACAGGGCGGCCAGCGCACGCGCTGCTTTGATGCGCTCGGTCACGTCTACGTGCATGACCACCGCACCATGATGCGCACCTTCGACCAGAGGCGCCACGCTCAGCATGAACCAGCGCTCCTGCGTGGGGGCGTGGCACGGGTACTCCTGGTGGAATGTCTGCGCGGACCCGCGAAGCACGCTGCGGATACCCTCCGCGACCTCGGGGGCGTCCGGATGGCAGACGCCGAGGTAATTCAATCCAACGGCGTGGCTTGCGGGCTCCAGCCCGTTCGCATCGGCGAACTTGCGCCATGCAGTGTTGACAGTCAGGATGACGCCGGAGGCGTCGAGCAGCGCGATGTGGGCGGGAAGCGCGTTGAGGATGGCCGCCTGCCGGGTGACTTCGCTGCTACGCACGTGGGCCTGGGCCCGCCGCAAGAGGATGGTCCGCCCTTCCCGGTCTGACACCGAATCGACTTCGCCCGCCAGCAACTCCTCCAGCCGCTGGTCGGTGGTGTGCAGCCGGTCAATGAGATTCGCGATTTCGCCACTTGCGTCGGGCGAGAACGTGTTGGCAGTCATTGAGCCTTGGCGAACCCCAATGACTGCGAAACCAAATTCGTGTCGCTGAGCGTGCCGACGATCCTGCTGGGCGTGCCGGGGGAGAGCTTGAGCAGCATTGGCGTCATAAAGATGCCTTCGTTCAGCGCGCGCTGGGGCTCGCGAAACACGTCGATCACTTCGATCTCGTGCCGGTTGGGCAGGAGTTCGGCGCATAGCGCGGACAGGTTCGTCCAGGCCAGCGTCGAATTCGGCGTGTCCCCCGCAACAAAGAGGCGGAACCTGAACACTTCGGCCAAGGCCGCGGCGGCGAGCTTCATTTGTCTTCCGGCACGTCTTCGTCGGCGCCACGCAGCTCGCGCAGCCGGGCGCGACCGCGCGACATCGCGGCTTCGCGGCTTTCACGGGTGCGGGTGAGCAGGGTCTTCTTGACCTGCTTGGCCAGCAACTCGGTGCGCAGCGACTTGGCCTGCACCTCCAGCACGGCTTCTTCTGCTTCGAGCTTAACCAGGCTGAGTTGCTCGGCCATCTCGGCCACCTCGGAGGCGACCCGTTCAGCGCTTTCCTTCTCCCAGCGCAGCGTGCCCATCAGCACTTCGCCGCCAGCCGAGTAAATGTCGGCCAGCGTCACGCCTTCGTCGTTCAGGATCAACTCGCGCACCTGGTTGGAGTGGGCGGTGCCGCGCGACTTGATGATCGACATCTCGCGGTTGCGCTCGCCGGCCTGGACTACGTAGTTCAGGTGGATCCACGTGTCCGCCAGCGTCGAGATTTGCAGCGGTGTGCCGCCATCGAACTGGACCGCCATTTCGTCCATCAGGCTGGTACACACCAGCGTGATGCCGTCGGCCTTGGTCCAGTCGATCAGGCGCTCGACCACGCTGTGAGCCGTCAGCTCGTTGCCGGTCTTGGACAAGGTCGTCACGGGATCGAGCACCAGGCAGCGCGCGTTGTGTTCCTGTGTCAAGGCCTTGACGCGGACCAGCAGCGTTTCGGCGCTGCCGGCGATGTTGCGCGCCGAGATGATTCGAAGCAGACCGCTCTCGGCGAAGCGAGTCAGCAGGATGCCGACGGAGCTGAGATTGCGGATGACTTCGCTGCTGTCGGAATCGAAGCTCACGAACAAAGTGCGCTCACCGCGCTTGCAGGCGGCTTCGGCAAACTTGCCGCTCAGGGTGGTCTTGGCCGTTCCGGGAAACCCGGTGATGAGCACCGTGGCGCCGCGGTAGTACCCGCCGCCCAACATGGTGTCCAGCCGCTTGATGCCGCTGGTGACGCGTTCGTGGGTGACGTTGGCAGCCGCGTGGCCCAGCCGGCGCGCTACCGCCACGTTGAAACCGTTGTCGCCGATGACGAAGGGCGACTCGTTTTCGTCGAAGCCGGAGCCGCGGTACTTCTGCACCCGCAGGTTGCGCTGCGAGACGCCGAGCACCACCTGGTGGTTCAGTACCACGGAGCAGTCGACCATGAATTGCATGATGCCGAAGCTCTGCTGCGTGAAGGAGCTGGCCTCGTCGCCTCTGTCCTTGGCGGTGATCATCGCGGTCAAGCCCCGCTTGAGCAGCCAGTCATGCAGGCGGTAGATCTCGCGGCGCCGGGCCGTGGAGTCAGGCAGCATCGCCAGCAGGATGTCCAGTGCGTCGAACACGATGCGGCGCGCGCCCATCGCGTCGGCCTGGGCACCGAGCGCCGCCAACATGCCGTCCAGGTCGAAGGTGCCTGACTGGATCAGGTCCGGCGCCGGCTGCGCGTCCAGGAAGAACAGCTTGTCGGTTGGCATTTGCGCCAGGTCCCAGCCAAAACTTTCGAAGTTGGACATGATGCGCTGCGGTGTCTCCTCGAACGCGACGAAGATGCCTGGTTCGTTGCAATGGTGCACGCCGTGGGCCAGGAACTGCACGGCAAAGATCGTCTTGCCCGAGCCGGGACCGCCCACCAGCAACGTGGTGCGCCCGCTTGGCAGGCCGCCGCCGGTGATCTCGTCAAAGCCTGTAATGCCGGTAGGGGCCTTGGTGCTGGCCTGGGCCAGCGAAGTCTTGTCCTCTTTCATGCTGTTTCCAGCGGGAGCGGATGCTGGCCCCTGTAGAGCGCGAGCAGCGGCGCCAGCAATTTCGGTGTGAGGGGTTTGCTGACCACGCCCAGCAAGTTCAACTTGTAGCTTTTCGCGACCTGGATCAGGGAGGCCAGCAAGCTCGGGCTCAGGGCGCTGTTGACGATGAGCGCCGTCGAATTGCCGGCGGCGCAGAGCGCGCGCATGAGCTCCATGCCGTCGATGCCGGGCATGGCGAGATCAAGAACCGCGATGTCCACTGGCCGCGATCCATCTGCGAGGGCGGACATCGCCGTACTCCCGTCTGCGACGCAATGCACATCTTGCGCTCCCAGGCGGGTTAAGAGGGTACCGATCAATTTGCGCTGGAATTCGTGGTCTTCCACGACCAGGAACCGGATGCCCTCGCAAGCAAGCAGGGGCATGTCCGTTGCAATGGGCGGACTCGGGGGATCGGCGATCTCGAGATGCAGTCGCAGGCTGTCCACCAGCAGTTGCATGTGCAGGTCGAAGAACCTGAGGGCATTGACCGCAGCGGCCTCATCGCCGCCACGGCTTGCCAGGGCAAGCAGTGAACAGGCTTCCGAGAGTTCGTGGGCGCCCAACATCAGGCAAGCGCCCTTGATTCGGTGCGCTTGCTGCCCGACCTGCAGAAATTCGCTCTGGCGCACAAGCTCATGCAGAACGGCGGCATCCTTGTCGGTGCTGCGCAGGAAATCCGAAACGATATCGGTTGGAGCCCGTTGACTGGCCTGCGCGATGGTCGCCAAGCGGGCGAGGTCAATGGGGCAGCTCGGCAATTCGGTCATGTGCCATCGTGACCGGCACCTGCCCAAGCGACTGTGGGGAGTTCTCAATCAAGCCCGAATAAACACCTAATCCAATACGATCACGCCATTTTGGATGGCGAACTTAAGTAGTGATACCACGTTGTCAACGCCCAGTTTCTGCATCAGCCGGCTGCGATAGGTGTCGATGGTCTTCGGTGACAGTTTCATGATGCCGCCGATTTTCGTGCTGGACAGGCCTTCGACCACGAGACCCAGCACCACGCGTTCCCGCACGGACAGCGATTGCAATTTGACCGTGCCCGTCGGGCGCCCCGCCTGCCGGGCGAAGATCTCCCCGATCTTGCTGCCCAGGTAGCGGCGGCCGGCATGCGCGGCCCGGATCGCATCGACGATCTCGCTCGCGGCCGACTCCTTGCGCAGGTAACCTCTCACGCCGACTTCCAGCGCCCTATACACATACTCCGGCGACGAGTGCATTGACAGGATCACCACCGCGACGGCCGGCGCATTTTCCCGAAGTTGCGCCGCGATCTCGAGCCCGTTCATGCCAGGCATCGAGATGTCCAGGATGGCCACGTCGGGCCGCAATTCCAGAATGCGCCGCAGGCTCTCCACACCCTCGACACAGGTCCCGACGACCTCGAACTCATGATGCAGCTGCACGAGCTGGACCAGCCCATCGGTGACGATCGGATGGTCGTCAGCGATGAACACCCGAATCGATGCGCCGGGCGAGGCCATGCGTTACTTCTCCTGGCGGCAAAGCTGGGCCGCCACGCTGAGCGTCACCCGTACGCCCTTGTCCGGGGCCGATTCGATGTCCAGACGCGCACCGATCGCTTCCGCCCGTTCGGCCATGGTGGTCAGGCCGAGGGCAGGACGACCCTCGTCGCGCGCCGCCGCATCGAAACCCTGGCCGTCGTCTTCGATCTGCATGAACAGCCGGTCGCCTTCTTCGCGCAGCGTGGTCGTGACCCGGGTGGCATGCGCGTGCTTGAGCGCGTTCATCCATGTCTCCTGTGCGACCCGGTAGAAGGCGATCTCGCAGGCGGGCTTCAAGCGCGGCGACGGCTCACAGCCCTCGACGACAAATTCAACTTTGGTCCTTGCACTGAGCACAGCGGCCTGGTGGCGCAGAGCAGGGACCAAGCCCAGTTCGTCCAGTGCGGTGGGCCGGAGGTCGGCCAGCACGTCCCGCACAAGGTCCATGGTGCTGAGCACGACGCTGTCGAGGTCCGACAGCCGCTTGCCGAGTGGCTGCGAGTCATCTGCCCCCGGCTCGCTGCGCGCCAGCTTCAGGCCCATCAGCAATGCGCTCAGGTTGGAGCCGACGCGATCGTGCAGTTCGCGTCCCAGGCGTTTGCGCTCATATTCCTGCGAGTCCATCAAGCGCCGGGAGAGTTGCTGCAGCCGGTTCAGGTGGACCCTCTGCTGCTCGAGCAGCAACTTGTGTTCGCCCACTTCCTGGCGCACCCGGCTGTAGAGCCGCACGTTGTCGATGGCCACGGCCGCCTGGGCCGCGAGCCCGCCCAGGATACGTTCCGAGCGCTCGGTGAAGACCCCCGCGTGGTCGTGAGCGAAGACCAGTGCGCCCAGGATTTCGCCGGGACGTGAAGTGACCGGGACGAGCATCAGGCTGCGAACCACGAACGGTGTATTGGTCAGCCCCAACTCGGCCGCCGTGCCCGTGTCGCCTGCCTTCACGTCGTTGTTGCGCATGGGGCGCCAGTCTTGGGCCTTGCCTCCCGCCGCGGCGTGCGAGACGAAGGTGCCGAAGCGCGCACCGCTGATTTCGGTGCCGGCGTCGGTGAGCGCCTGGACGACGGCAAGCAGGTCGAGCCGCGACGTGAGGCTGTGGCCCACCTGGTCCAGCAACTCCAGGATCCGCGCCTCATCCACCAGCGTGATCGCGTCGGGCGGTTGATCTTCGCGCAGAAAGTCCACCGGCCAGTGTGACACCTTTGCGCTCCGCGTGCGGTGCTAGAAGTCCGCGCCTTCCACCAGGAAACGCACCCGCCGCACCCCTTGCCATTCGTCGGCGTCGAGCCGGAATGCCAGCAGCACGCGTGGTGGAAGCGGCTCGGTGTGGCCAAACCAGATGGCATCGACCGGCTGGCCCTGATGCCTGAGCTTGAGCCGCAGGTGCTTTTCGCCCACCAGCCGTTGTGAAACCACTTCCACTTCCTCGCTGAACACGGGCGGCGCAAAGCCCTGGCCCCACACCTCGTGGTGCAGCGTATCGACCATGTCTGCGCGGCGGTAATGCGGATCGAGCGGGCCGTCGGTCTGCAATGTCCTCATCAGCGTTGCGGCATCCAGCCATTCCTGCGCGACCAGTGACAAAGCCTCTTCGAACACATCAAGGTGCTCTTCCGCAATCGTGCAGCCGGCCGCCATCGCGTGGCCCCCAAATCGAAGCAATACATCCGGATGTCGCTTGGCCACCAGGTCGAGCGCATCGCGCAGATGAAAGCCGGGGATGGAGCGTCCCGAGCCCTTCAACTCATGCTCCTGGCCTTGCGCCTGGCTGGCGGCGAAGACGAAAGTGGGCCGGTGCCACTTGTCCTTGATGCGCGAGGCCACGATGCCGACCACGCCCTCGTGGAAGTCGGGATCGAACACGCACACGGCGGGCGGCGGCTCGTCGTCTTCATCGAACAGCGACTCCACGATCGCCATCGCCTGGTCGCGCATGCCGCCTTCGATGTCACGTCGCTCGCGGTTGATCGCATCGAGCTGGCGCGCGAGCTCGTCACCGCGCGCTGCGTCGTCGGTGAGCAGGCATTCGATGCCCAGCGTCATGTCGGCAAGGCGGCCCGCGGCGTTGATGCGCGGGCCGAGCGCGAATCCGAAATCGAACGTGGTGGCCACGCCCTGTTGGCGGCCCGCGGCGGTGAACAGGCTTGCCAGCCCGCAAGGCAGCGCGCCCGCGCGGACGCGCTTGAGGCCCTGCGCCACCAGGCGCCGGTTGTTGGCGTCGAGCTTCACCACGTCGGCGATGGTGCCCAGCGCCACCAGCGGCAACAGCGCATCGAGCTTGGGCTGGTGCGCGGCATCGAACACGCCGCGCGTTCGCAACTCGGACCGCAGCGCCAGCAACACATAGAACATCACCCCGACACCGGCGATCGACTTGCTTTCAAATTCGCAGCCGGTCTGGTTAGGGTTCACGATCACCGCCGCATCGGGCAGTTGCGCGCCGGGCAGGTGATGGTCGGTCACCAGCACCTGCAGGCCCAGCGCATTGGCGGTGGCCACGCCATCGACGCTTGCGTTACTGTTGTCGACGGTGATGAGGATGTCGGCGCCGCGCTCCTTCACACGCTGCGAGATGCGCGGCGTGAGTCCGTAGCCGTCGGCTACGCGGTCGGGAACCAGGTAGTCGAGATGCGTTGCGCCCAGCAGCTTCAGGCCGCGCATCGCGACGGCGCAGGCGGTTGCGCCGTCGCAGTCGTAGTCGGCAACGATGCACAGCTTCTTCTGCGCGGCAATGGCGTCGGCAAGCAAAACCGCCGCTTGGGCGAGCCCCTTCATGCCGGTCGGCGGCAACAGGCGCGCGAGGCCATCGTCCAGCTCTTCCATGCCCAGCACGCCTCGCGCGGCATAGAGGCGCGCCAGCAACGGGTGCACGCCGCCTTGTTCCAATGCCCAAGCCGCGCGGGGCGGCACATCGCGGGGAATGATCTTCATAGGCTGTCCAGCACGGCGGCAACCCTTTTACGCGCGAGCGCTGCCTTGAGCTTCTTCATCCAGCCACTGTCCTGTCCGCTGTAGGTTTGCGCACTGCGCTCACCGCACAGCGTCAAAGCGACCGGTTTGCCGGCATCGAGCTCCTTGATCAGGCGTGAGCATTCCTGCGAATCGATCTGTTGCCAGGCCAAGGCCCATCCGTTCCAGTCATCGCGCACGGCGCTATTGCGCAGGGACTGCGTGATGCGCAGGCCAGGGGGCATCGCGGCCGGAACCGAAGAAGGCAGCGCACCGGCGCCGCTCACCCAGAACGAGTTGACGGGCAACTGGCCACCGCGCACCCGCGCCTCATTGACCGGGTGCGTATAGAGCAGCATCTGCATCTCCTGCTGCAGCCGGCGGATGTTGCGCGCGGGCTCGGCGCGCGGCAGCCATGCGTCGATGGTGCGGCCGATCACACGGTCCATCGATGCGGTCGCCAGGTCGCGGAAGATCTCGCCGTGCGCCAGCCAACGCGTCGGCGCGTCGTAGGCCAGCGCGATACCGTCCTGCTCGAAGTACGGTTGCATCGCGTCCAGCATCCCTCGCGATTCGCCGGCGGCCAGGTCCAGGTCCTGCGGATGGCCCATGGCGATGTGGTCGGTGTTCACTCGCCAATGGCAGGGCGTGATCCAGGCCCAGGCTGCACTCAAGGTGTCTTGCCCGGCCTGCGCCACCTGCCACGCGGCCCAGGGGATGAGGCCGTCGGCGGACGGCAGGCCGCATTCCTGCGCGAGCACGCGCTCATGGGGCATCGACAGGGCGTGCTGGTCGCCGGCGTCGGTTTGCGTGACCGAAAGCCGCGCCAGCAACTTCTCGAGGTGGGGCAGGGCCAGGGTACGGCGCGCCTCGATGCACCCCAGTGCGTCACACGAGGCCATGGGGATCAACAAGTGGGCTCCGTCCGACATGCCGGTATTCTCGCGGATGCCACAATGCCAAGCACAACAATACCCTTACATGCCACGGATTCCCTACGAACTTGCCTTGGGCTGGCGCTACACGCGTGCAGGCCGTGCCACCCGGCGTAACGGTTTCATCTCATTCATCTCCGGCGTATCGATGCTCGGCATCGCGCTCGGCGTGGCCGCGCTGATCATCGTGCTGTCGGTGATGAACGGTTTCCAGAAGGAAGTGCGCGACCGCATGTTGGGCGTGGTGTCTCACATCGAGATCTTCGGCCCCGGCGGTGGCATGTTGGCCGATGCGAACAAGACCATGGCAGAAGCCCGCCGCAATCGGCAAGTGGTCGGCGCCGCGCCTTTCATCGCGGCGCAGGCATTGATCGCACGCGGCGAAGACATGCGCGGCGCAATCGTGCGCGGTATCGACCCCGCGCATGAACCCGAAGTCACCGACATGGCCAAGACCATGCAGCCGGTCCTCGCGAAGCTCGTTCCCGGCCAGTTCGGCGTGGTGCTGGGCGCGGAACTGGCGCGCCTGCTCGGTGTGCGCGAAGGTGACCCGGTCACGCTGATCGCGCCCGGCGGGCAGGTCACGCCCGCAGGCGTCGTGCCGCGGATGAAGCAGATGACCGTCGTTGGCACCTTCGATTCCGGGCACTTCGAGTACGACAGCGGCCTGGCGCTGCTGCACCAGGACGATGCCGCTCGCATCTTTCGCCTTGAAGGTCCAACCGGTGTGCGCCTGAAACTCAAGGACCTGCACGAAGCCCCGGCGGTGGCGGCCGAACTCGGCGCGACGATGAGCGGTCAGTTCCTTATCCGCGACTGGACGCGCCAGAACCGCACCTGGTTCGCCGCAGTGCAGGTGGAAAAACGGATGATGTTCATCATCCTCACGCTCATTGTCGCGGTGGCCGCGTTCAATCTGGTGAGTACGCTGGTGATGACGGTGACCGACAAGCGCGCCGACATCGCGATCCTGCGCACCCTTGGCGCCAGCCCGGCCAGCATCATGGGAATCTTCGTGGTGCAAGGGGCGATGGTCGGCGTGATCGGAACTCTCGCGGGCCTGCTGCTCGGCCTGGCCGTCGCGGTGAACATCGACGTGATCGTTCCCGCGCTGGAGCATTTGTTCAACGCAAGTTTCCTGCCGCGCGACATCTACCTGATCAGCCGCATGCCCAGCGACCCGCAGCAGTCGGACATCGTGCCGATCGCGCTGATCTCGCTGGTGCTCGCATTCATGGCGACGATTTACCCGAGCTGGCGCGCGAGCCGCGTGAACCCCGCGGAAGCCTTGCGCTATGAATAAATTGGCCCCGACGCTCGGCACTGACGCGTCCTCGCTGCCCCCCGAGGGGGCTGCGACCGCCTCGGGGCGGCCCAGCGCCGGTCGCGACGTGGTCCTGAAGGCCCGCGGTCTCACCAAGCGATTCACTGAAGGCAGCCTCGATGTCGAGGTGCTGCGTGGGGTTGACATCGACGTGCACGCGGGCGAGACGGTGGCCATCGTCGGCGCGTCGGGTTCGGGCAAGAGCACGCTGCTGCACTTGCTCGGCGGGCTGGATGCGCCAACCACTGGCACGGTCGAGCTGATGGGCCAGGCTTTCTCGAGTCTCGATGCAACGGGGCAGGGGCGCCTGCGCAACCGGCACCTGGGCTTTGTCTATCAGTTCCATCACCTGTTGCCGGAATTCAGCGCGCTGGACAACGTGGCCATGCCGCTGCGCATTCGCCGCGAACCCCTTGAAAAGTGCCGCGAGGTGGCGGCCCAGACACTCGCGTCCGTGGGCTTGGCCGAGCGTGTGAAGCATCGCCCGGCGGAACTCTCTGGCGGTGAGCGCCAGCGTGTTGCGATCGCGCGCGCTTTGGTGACGAACCCCGCCTGCGTGATGGCCGACGAGCCGACCGGCAACCTGGACCGCAGCACGGCCGACGGCGTGTTCGAGATGATGTTGCAGCTCGCGCGCGAGCGCGGCACTGCGTTCATCCTGGTGACGCACGACGAGACGCTGGCCACGCGATGTTCGCGGCAGCTGCACCTGGTGCGGGGATTGTTGGCCTGACAACTGGGGGTAGCAAAGCCGTGTGCGGGTGAGGCTGTGGCGCGCGGTCACGGCGAATTTAATTGGGGTCAGAGACCAATTTCGCGGACACGATGTGGGCTTCTTCGAAAGCGTCACGGCGAAATTGGACTCTGACCCCAATTAAATTGACAGCCTCACCCGCACACGGCTTTGCCGGGCACATTGGTGACGCACCGGGATCGTCGAAGACCAAGACAGTGACTATCGACCCGCTCGCGTCAGGCGGTGGGTGGTGTCGACTCGCAATCAGGGGTGGTGGCTGGCAGGCGGCTTGCGGCGCCGGAGCATGATGACGAGAGCCGTGAGGCGAATCGCAGCATGCGTACGTTTCTGACTCGTGGTACCGATTCACGCGAAGCGGGAAGAAGTGGAGACCACCACACCGCGAGGCGGCACCGCCCACCGCCTGACGCGAGCCTTCGCACACAACGGAAATCTATTACCCGGTCAGCCGATCAACCCTTGCTCGCGCAGCCAAGCGACGGTGTCTTCCAGCAGCGGCTCCAACGCCGTCTGCACGTAGTCGAGTTCGGCCACCGCGCGGCTCGAATCCACGCGGCGCTGCTGCGAGCTGAGCGTGGCGCCTTCGGGCGTGAGCGTCGGTTCCTTGCCAGTGATGCGGGAAACCAGGCCCAGCACCCGCGCGTAGGCGATCAGGGCGCCCCGCGATGTCGCCGTTTCGGGCGTGGGCTTGCGCAGCATCGCGCCGACGATGCGTGCGAACTCGACATAGCTCGCATGCTCACCGCCCAAGAGGTACGCGCAGCCGAAGCGCTGGCGCAGCCAGGCGCGCACCTGGGCCTTCGCGACCTCACGCACGTCCGCGAATGCGCCTATGCCCGGGGGCACGCCGGGCAAGGTCTGCCGGTCGATCATGATGATGAGACGCGCCCAGTTTTGCCGGTCGCCGGGACCCAGGATGTTGGTGGGCTGGAAGACGATCCAGGGGATGGTGCCGTCACGCACGACCTGCTCGGCAAGAAACTTGGTGCGTTCGTAGCTGATCCAGCTTTCGCCACCGCGCTCGGGGGTGTCTTCGGTGACCACACCATCCGCGAGATGCGAATACGCCGACACTGAAGACGTGTACATGAACGCTTGCACGCCCGCAGCCTTCGCTGCGTCCAGCAGGTGGCGCGTGCCGTCGACATTGGCGGCATGTTGCCGCGTGGCGTGCCGCCGCCAGACGCTTGTGTCGGCAGCCGCATGAAAGACGGCTTCGCAACCCTGAAGGGCACTGCGCAACGATCCGGGGTCATCGAGTGAGCCCCGCACAGGTTCCGCGCCTGCTGCCTCGATCGCTGCGTCGCTTTCCGGGCGCCGCGACAGTGCCTTCACATCGGCGCCCGCCGATCGCAGTTCGCGCAGCAGGTGGCCGCCCAGGAAGCCGCTCGCACCCGTCAGGAAAACCGTCGCCATGATTCGCCCTTCTCGTCCTTGTGGGGCGATTGTCGCGCCGATCGGCGGCTCTTGACGACCTTGTGTCGGCGGCGCCCCACTCGCGCTTGAAGCGCATGCGGCATCGGCGCATACTGGGATCAGGAAATCCAGATGCCTGAAGCTCAACTGCAATGCTTGGAAACGCCATGCGCGTTTTGTGGTGCGCTGCTCGAGGTGTCGGCCGCGGCGCTCGCGGGCGAACCCAGCATGCACCAGTACACCTGCCCGGAGTGCGGCAAGCCCGACGAGATGGCCTGCTCGGGCAATCCCCATGTGCGCGTGCTGAGAGCTCGCAACGACGGCGGGCACAAGCAATATCAGCAGACGATGTTCTGACAAGAAAAAAAGCGGCCCGGGGGCCGCTTTTTACTGGACGCTTCGCTCTCAGATCGTGTCGATGAACGATCGCAGCTTGTCGCTGCGGCTGGGGTGCTTCAACTTGCGCAGCGCCTTGGCTTCAATCTGGCGGATGCGTTCGCGGGTCACGTCGAACTGCTTGCCGACTTCTTCCAGCGTGTGGTCCGTGCTCATCTCGATGCCGAAGCGCATGCGCAGCACCTTGGCTTCGCGCGGCGTCAGCGAGTCGAGGATGTCCTTGACGACGTCGCGCAGACCCGCCTGCATGGCCGCTTCGATCGGCGCGGTGTTGGCCTGGTCTTCGATGAAATCGCCCAGGTGGCTGTCGTCGTCGTCACCGATCGGCGTTTCCATGGAGATCGGCTCCTTGGCGATCTTCATGATCTTGCGGATCTTGTCTTCCGGGATCTCCATCTTGGCCGCCAGGATGCTGGCATCCGGCTCGAAGCCGAATTCCTGCAAGTGCTGGCGCGAGATGCGGTTCATCTTGTTGATCGTCTCGATCATGTGCACCGGGATGCGGATCGTGCGGGCCTGGTCGGCGATCGAGCGCGTGATGGCCTGGCGGATCCACCAGGTGGCATAGGTC
>JBKJOM010000011.1:0-8886 GCA_046595775.1 Ramlibacter sp.
GACGGCAGCTTAAGATGTACGACCGACTTGCCCACCGCGTCGGTCGTTCGTCGCAAGCGACGCCCGCCGCCGTGGACAAGTCTCAGCGCCTCGAACACGAAAATTCAGACAGCCCCCGTCGAACATCTGCACCGGGTGGAATTTAATTGGGGTCAGAGACCAATTTCCCGAAACATCGCGTGTTACTTGAATGCGCGCAACAGGAAATTGGACTCTGACCCCAATTAAATTCCCGCAACAGGAAATTGGACTCTGACCCCAATTAAATTCCACTTCCCTCCCAGACCCCTCGCCCTCGCGTCGCAGAAGGCCCGTGCCGGGCATCCACCCATCGCTGCGCTCGGGTTTGCGAAGATCCCAGGCGGAACACCGCCTGCCGCGCCCCTCGCGGACAAAAAACCGAACTACGCAGTTTGCGGCGCCCGTCTCAGGAACTGCATCGCGACGGCGGCGATGAAGAGCGCGATCCCTGCGAGGTCGGCAATCAAGGTCGGATAGACCAGCAGCAAGCCTGACGCGACGAAGAGGCCCCGCTCGAACATCGTGGTCTTGCGCAAGGCCCACCCCTGGAATCCTGCGGCCAGCGCGGCGACACCGATGGCGGCGGTGATGGTGACTTCCGCGATTGACCACCAGTTGGCAGTAGCAAGCGCCTTGGATGACCCCATCAGCAACAGGCCCTGACCGTTCGGGTCGAGCACGAACATGAATGGCACCAGAAAGGCCGGCACGGTGTACTTCCAGCATTGCATGGTGGTCTTGTACGGATCGCCACCGGTGATGGCCGCCGCGGCGAAGGGCGAGAGTGCCGTGGGCGGCGAAACTTCGGACAGCACTGCGTAATAGAAGATGAACATGTGCGCGGCGAAGTCCGGAACGCCCAGCTTGATGAGCGCAGGCGCCGCGATGACGGCGCAGATGATGTACGAGGCCGTGACGGGAACCGCCAGCCCGACGATCCAGACCACGAGCGAGGTGAAGATCGCCGTGAGCAGCAGCGAGCCCCCCGCATAGTCGATCACGATGGTGCTGAACTTCAGGCCCAGGCCGGTGAGCGTGACCACGCCGACGATGATGCCGGCCCCGGCGCAGGTGGCGCCGACGTTGAGCATGCCGATCGAGCCGCCTTCCATGGCCTTCATGAAAGGCGTGGCGAGGAACTTGCGCCACAGCGAGCCGGGCGCTGAAAAGATGTCGTAGGGGATCAGCGTGGTGTCGCGGCGCAAAAAGCTCGTGAAGAAGGACACGACGGTGGCCCAGAACACCGACAGCACCGGCGAGAAGCCCCACACCATGAAGAGGATGATCGAGACCAGCGACAGGAAGTGAAACCAGTATTTGCGCGTGAGGTTCCAGACCGAATCGACCTTCTCGAACGTGGCATCGTGCATGCCGTATTTGCGTGCATCGATCTCCACCATCAGAAACAGCGCGAAGTAAAAGAGCAGGGTGGGGATGGTCGCCATCAACAGCACGTCGATGTACGAAATCTTCAGGTACTCCGCGATCAGGAAGGCCGCGGCGCCCAGCACAGGCGGCGAGATGATCGCGCCCAGGCCACCGGCCGCGAGCAGGCCGCCTGCGGCGTTCTTCTCGTAGCCCACTTTGGCCAGCATGGGATAGGCGACGGAGCCCAGCGTTACCGTGGTGGCGACGCCCGATCCCGAAGGGCCACCCAGCAGGAACGAGGCCAGCACCACGGTGCGGCCCGCGCCGGTGGGCTTGCCGCCCATCGCCGAGAACGAGAAGTCGATGTAGAACTTGCCCGCCTGCGAATACTGCAGGAAGGCACCGAAGATCGTGAACAGGATGATGAGCGACGACGACACACCCACCGCCGAGCCGAAGATGCCTTCCAGCGTCATGTACATCACGCCGACGAGCCGGTCGATCTCGTAACCCTTGTGCGTCCACGGTGCGGGCAACCAGGGGCCGGCGAGCGCGTAGGCGATGAAGGAGCTGGTGATGATCGGCATGATCCAGCCGTTGGTGCGCCGCATCGCTTCCATGACCAGCAGGATGAGCGCCAGGCCGAAGGCCACGTCCCAGGCTGCCGGTGATGTGTTGCGGTCGGTGAAATCGTCGCCCCCCTGGATGGCGTACACGGCCACCGCGATAGCCAGGATCCCCGCCACCCAGTCCCACCACATCACGCGGTGGCGAAAGCGCGGCGCAATCGGGAACACCAGGAGGCACAGGAACAGCACGAACGCCACGTGGATGTAGCGCAAGGTCTGCGTGGGCACGATGGCATAGGCGGTGTACAGGTGGAACACCGACATCGCCACCGCCACCAGCATGACGAAGGTTGCCATGCCGCCGCGGAACTTGTTGGCCGCGCCTTCTTCCTGCTCGATGAATTCTTCGGCCTTCTGCAAGGCCTCCGAGGAGACCGCATGGGCTTCGGAGACTGCTACGCGGTTCGGATCGTTCATGAGCCAGGAGCCCCTAGTTCACCTTCACGCCTTTTTCGGCGAAGTACTTGAGCGCGCCTGGGTGCCAGGGAATCGGTGTCGCTGACGTCTTCTGGTTCTCCAGCTTGAAGTTCTCCGCTTCCTTGTGGACGGCCACCAGCTCGGCCTTCTTCTCGAAGATGGTCTTGACGATGTTGTAGGCGGTCTTGTCGTCCATGTTCTCGTGTGCCACGAGGATGTTCATCACGGTGGCCTGCTTGTTGTCCTGGTCCATTCCGCGGTAGGTTTCCTTCGGGATGGTGTCCTCCATGTACAGGTTTCCGTACTTCTTGTTCATCGCGCCCACCAGGTCCGCATGGTCGACCATCTTGAGCTTGTTTCCGGGCGTGTTCGCGAGGTCCGAGACTGCCGCCGTGGGCAGGCCGCCCACCCAGAAGAAGGCGTCGATCTTGCCGTCCTTCAGGGCGTTGACCGATTCGGAGGCGCTCAGCCGCTCGCGCTTCACGTCCCTGTCCTTGTCGAGGCCCGCGGCTTCGAGCACACGGAAGGCCATCACTTCCGTGGCGCTGCCAGGCGCCCCGGTGGAGACGCGCTTGCCTTTCAGGTCGGCCATCCTGGCGATGCCTTTGCCATCGACGGTGACCACGTGCATCCGGTTCGGATAGAGCACGGCCAGCGTGCGCAGCGGCACCTTGTTGCCCTTGAACTTGTCCTCACCCTTGTAGGCATCCAGGCCGGCGTCGGTCATGGTGAAGCCGACGTAGGGCTTGCCGCTGCCGATCAGCTTCAGGTTGTCGACCGAACCGCCGGTCACCTCGGCCGTGGCCTGCATGCCGGGCACGTACTTGGAGAGCACAGCCGCCAGGCCGCCACCCATCGGGTAGTAGACGCCGCCGGTGCCGCCAGTGGCGATCGAGATGTTCTGGGCGAGCGCGCCGAGGGAAAGCGCGGCCACCAGTGCGAGGAAAAGGATTCTCAGAAACTTCATGCCATGTCTCCTGAAGGAACGCCCATTCTGGTTGGCATGCCACCCGCAAGACAGCAGGGTTTCCCGTAGTGCGCGGGGCGGACTTACGTCTTCGGTATGCGCCCGGCAGTTTGCGGCGGCCGCATGAAGTCGAAGTCCACGCCCTGGTCGGCCTGGGTCACCGTCGAAAGGAAGAGCTTGCGGTAGCCGCGTTCTGCGGTAGGCGGCGTGATTGGCGTTTCGCTCGCTCTGCGCTGGAGTTCGTCCGCAGTCACCAGCACGCTGATCTCGCGCTGGCTCACCGACAGCCGGATGCGGTCGCCGGATCGCACCAGCGACAGCGGCCCGCCCACGGCGGATTCGGGCGTGACGTGCAGCACGATCGTGCCGAAAGCGGTGCCGCTCATGCGGCCGTCGGAAATGCGCACGATGTCCTTGACGCCGGCGCGGGCCAGCTTGCGCGGAATGGGGATGTAGCCCGCCTCCGGCATGCCCGGCGCGCCCTTGGGGCCGATGTTCTTCAACACCAGGATGTCGTCGGGGGTCACGTCGAGGTCGTCGCTATCGATGCGTTGTGCCAGGTCCGCCGCGTTTTCGAAGACCACCGCGCGGCCTTCATGCTCCATCAATCGGGGATCGGCAGCGGACTGCTTGATGATCGCGCCGCCGGGGGCCAGGTTGCCTTCCAGCACCGCGATGCCGCCTTGCGCGTAGATCGGGTTGGCGCGCGTGCGAACCACGTCCTGCGCGAAAGGCGCAGCAGCGCGATCGAGTTCCTCACCCAGTGTGCGGCCCGTGACAGTGAGCGCGTCGAGGTGCAACAGGGGCTTCAGTTCGCGAAGGAGTGTCCGCATGCCGCCTGCGGCGTGGAAGTCTTCCATGTAGTGCAGGCCCGAGGGCTTCAGATCCAGCAGCACCGGCGTGTCGTGTCCCATGCGGTCAAGCGCCTTCAGGTCCACAGCGAACCCCAGTCGCCCGGCAATCGCCGTGAGGTGCACGATCGCGTTGGTCGATCCGCCGATGGCCAGCAGCACGCGCATCGCGTTCTCGAAGGCGTCGGCGGTAAGGATGCGGTCGATGGTGAGGCCGTCCTTTGCCATCTGCACCGCCGTTGCGCCCGTTTCTTCGGCGATTCGCATCCGGTCGGCGGTGACCGCAGGAGGCGACGCGCCACCGGGCACCGTCATGCCCAGCGCCTCGGCGATGCAGGCCATGGTGCTGGCGGTGCCCATCACCGAACAGGTTCCCACGCTGGGCACGAGTTGCTCATTGACGTCAGAGATTTCTTCTGCGTCGGCGTCACCGGCCCGGAAGCGCGCCCAGTAACGCCGGCAGTCGGTGCAGGCACCGACGCGCTCGCCGCGATGCGACCCCGTGAGCATTGAACCCGTGATGAGCTGGATCGCCGGAATGCCGGCCGACGCGGCGCCCATCAGTTGCGCGGGCACCGTCTTGTCGCAACCGCCGATGAGGACGACCGCATCCATCGGTTGCGCGCGAATCATCTCCTCGGTGTCGATCGACATGAGGTTGCGCAGGTACATGCTGGTGGGGAAGGCAAAGCTCTCGTGCAGCGAGATGGTCGGAAACTTCACGGGCAAGCCACCGGCCAGCATGACGCCTCGCTGCACCGCCTCGAGCAGTTGCGGCATGTTGCCGTGGCAGGGGTTGTAGCCGCTGCCCGTGTCGGCAATGCCGATCACCGGCCGGTCCAGCGCCGCGTCGGTGTAGCCCGCGCCCTTAATGAAGGCCTTGCGCAGGAAAAGCGAGAAGTCCGCGTCGCCGTAACTGGTGAGGCCGCGGCGCATGCCCGAGAGCGGCTTGCCGTTTGTCATGGATTCCTTTCAGCCTCGCGCAACCATCGAAGGGACGATACGCTGGATCAACTCCAGCGTGGCCTTCTGCACCGGCGTGGCCGGGCGCTGCAAGCTGGTGGCCAGCGACAGCGGGATGCGCAGAGGCGGCTGGCCGATGTGTTGCGCGGTGTAGGCCGAGGGGCGCGGAGAATTGAGCAGCGCATTGCGCGACAGGACCGCGCAGCCAGCGCCATCGAGCACCAGGTCGAGGATGGCGGCAACACCTTCGATCTCCAACGCGACGTTGGGACGCAGCCCCGCCTCTGCCAGCGCCGATTCGAAGTGCATGCGGATCGCGTTCGGGCGGCTGGGGATGACCAGCGGTACCTCGGACACTTCCTGCAACGTTACGGGGCCGGGCGGTGGATCCTCGTGCAGGCCGGGCGGGCGCACGCGCACCAGCAACAGCTCTTCGTCGAACAGCGGCGTGACGTCCATTTCGCGCGAAGCCTGCGCGTTGTAGAGCACAACGATGTCCATGCGCCCGCTGATCAATGCTTCCTGCAGGTTGCCCGACATGCCTTCGCTGATCGACAGGCGGGCATCGGGCATGGCTTCACGGAAGGCGCGGGTGAGCGGCACAGCCGCCACGCGGGCCACGCTGCTGGGCAATCCCAGCGCGACGCGCCCCGACAGGCCGCCACGAAGCCGCCCGAGGTCTTCGCGCGCCCGCTGCACCTGGTGCAGGATGCCGCGCCCGTGTTCGAGCAACACCTTCCCGGCCTCGGTAGGGACGGCCCCCCGGCCATTGCGAACCAGCAGACTCTGCCGCAGCTCGACTTCAAGCAGTCGGACCTGCCGGCTGAGCGCGGGCTGCGCCACGTCGAGCTCGACTGCGGCGCGCGTGAAGCTGCCGAGTTCGGCGACGCGGACAAAATATTCGAGCTGGCGGAGGTCCATTGGGGGGTCAAGTGCCTGCGCCATTATGCTGATCTGATATAGCTGCTAGAGGGTGACCGGGCTTTTGGTATGTCTCGCGGCTGCCGACAATGCGTCATGACCGCTGTAATCCGGGGAATTTCCTCAATGGCCACCCGACAGGTGCTGGCTGAACTGAGTGCCGCCTGGGAGAGGCAATCGGGCGTGAGCGTGCGGATCGAATCGGTCGGTGGCGTTGATGCGGCCCGGCGAGTGCAGGCCGATGAAGTTTTCGACGTGGTGATCCTCGCCTCCGATGCCATTGACAAACTCGTGGCGGCCGGCAAGGCAATCGCCGGTAGCAAGGTGGACATCGTTCGATCCGGCGTCGCCGTCGCGGTGAAGGCGGGGATGCCCCGGCCCGACCTCGGGTCGGAAGCATCGGTGCAACGCGCGGTGCTCCAGGCGCCCACCATCGGCTACTCTACCGGCCCCAGCGGCACGGCGCTGATGCATCTCTTCGAGCGCTGGGGCATCACGGCGCAGGTCAAGGAGCGCTTGGTTCAGGCTACACCGGGCATGCCGGTGGCCGGCCTCGTTGCCCAGGGCAAGGTGGCCCTGGGCTTTCAGCAAAGGAGCGAACTGCTCGATGTGCCCGGCATCGACATCGCGGGTGATCTCCCAGAGGCGATCCAGATCGTCACGACATTTTCCGGCGCCGTGTGCGCCACGTCGGCACAAGCGCAGGCTGTGCGTGACCTCCTGGCCTTCATGGCATCCCCCGAAACGGCGCAGGCCAAGCAGCGGCAGGGCATGCAGCCCGCCTGAATCAATCAACAAGGAAGACAAGTCCCATGAGCCTCATCATTGATTGCCACGGTCACTACACGACGGCGCCGAAGGCGCTGGAAGCATGGCGAAACAAGCAGATCGCAGGCATCAAGGACCCGGCCGCCAAGCCCAATCCGTCGGAGCTGAAGATCAGCGACGACGACATTCGCGAGACCATCGAGAGCAACCAGCTTCGCCTGATGAAGGAGCGCGGCAACGACCTGACGCTGTTCTCGCCGCGCGCCAGCTTCATGGCGCATCACATCGGCGACTTCGCCGTGTCCAGCACCTGGGCCGCGATCTGCAACGAGCTGTGCTTTCGGGTCAGCGAGCTGTTTCCGGAGCACTTTGCACCGGTCGCGATGCTGCCGCAGTCGCCGGGCATTGAACCGCTGACCTGCATCCCGGAGTTGGTGAAGTGCGTCGAGCAGTACGGTTGCGTCGGCATCAACCTGAACCCCGACCCGTCGGGCGGCCACTGGACGTCGCCGCCGCTCACCGACAAGTGGTGGTACCCGATCTACGAGAAGATGGTCGAGTACGACATCCCTGCGATGGTCCACGTCAGCACCAGTTGCAACCACGCGTTCCACACCACCGGCGCACACTACCTGAATGCGGACACCACGGCCTTCATGCAATGCGTGCAGGGCGACCTGTTCAAGGACTTCCCGACGCTGCGCTTCCTGATCCCCCACGGCGGGGGCGCCGTGCCTTACCACTGGGGGCGCTTTCGCGGGCTGGCGCAGGAGCTGAAGAAGCCGCTGCTCGAAGAGCATCTGCTGAAGAACATCTTCTTCGACACCTGCGTCTACCACCAGCCCGGCATCGACCTGCTGACGACCGTGATCCCGATCGACAACATCCTGTTCGCGAGCGAGATGATCGGTGCGGTGAAAGGCATCGACCCACGCACCGGCCACTACTACGACGACACCAAGCGCTATATCGAAGCCTCGACCATCGTGGTCGGCGACGACCGCCACAAGGTCTACGAAGCGAATGCGCGGCGCGTCTATCCGCGGCTCGATGCCGCGCTCAAAGCCAAGGGGATCTGAGATGCACGAACTCGGAATCGTCAAGCGCGGCATCGTCCGCGCCGACCGCGCGGCGGTCGATCGGCTGGCGGGCTTCGGCTCGGCCACGGTCCACGAGGCGATGGGCCGCCTGGGCCTGATGAAGCCCTATCTGCGGCCGATCTACGCCGGCTCGCAGGCGGCCGGCACGGCCGTCACGGTGCTGCTGCAACCCGGCGACAACTGGATGATGCATGTGGCCGCCGAGCAGTTGCAGCCCGGCGATATCGTCGTCGCAGCCTGCACCGCAGACAACACCGACGGCTTCTTCGGCGACCTGCTGGCCACCAGTTTCCGCGCCCGCGGCGCGGTCGGCCTGGTCATCGACGGTGGCTGCCGCGACGTGCGCGACCTGACCGAGATGAAATTCCCGGTCTGGTCGAAAGCGATCAGCGGCAAAGGCACGGTCAAAGCGACGCTCGGGTCGGTCAATGTGCCGGTCGTCTGCGCCGGCGCGCTGGTGAACCCCGGCGACGTGATCGTGGCCGACGACGACGGCGTGGTCGTCGTGCCGGCGGCGCTCGCCAAGACCGTGGCCGATGCCGCCGCAGCGCGCGAAGCCAACGAGTCGGAGAAACGCGCCAAGCTCGCCGCCGGCGTGCTGGGGCTGGACATGTACAACATGCGGGGCCCGCTCGAGAAGGCCGGGCTTCGCTACATCGACTGACGTGAAGACCTCCCCGCTCGATTGGCAGGTCGGCCTGGTCGGCTACGGCGAGGTCGGCCGCACCCTGGCCGAGGACCTGCGGGCGAAGGGCGTCGAAGTCAGCGCGTTCGACCTCGAGCTCGTGGGCCCGCACGCCGCGGGCCTGCACGAGCATGCGTCGGCCCACGGCGTGCGGCTTGCCGGCTCGCACGCCGAGCTGGCGGCGAGCGCCGACCTG
>JBKJOM010000064.1:0-4850 GCA_046595775.1 Ramlibacter sp.
CTCGGCGCCGTTGAACAGGACATAGGTCGGGCGCTCGTCGATGGCCTTCTCCATGTCGAACGCCTGCTTGCCCTTCTGGCGGTACTTGCCTGCGGTGTAGAAGTCGCCCTGCATCACGTAGTACTCCTTGTCGACGGGCGGCAGGCCTTCCTTCGGTTCCACGAGAATCAGGCCGTACATGCCGTTGGCGATGTGCATGCCGACCGGCGCGGTCGCGCAGTGGTAGACGAACAAGCCGGCGTTGAGCGCCTTGAAGGTGAAGCGCGAACTGTGCCCCGGCGCGGTGAAGCTCGACGCCGCCCCGCCACCGGGACCGGTGACGCCATGCAGGTCGATGTTATGCGGCATCTTGCTGCTGGGGTGATTCTTCAGGTGGAACTCCACCGTGTCGCCCTGGCGCACGCGGATGAAGCTGCCGGGCACCGTGCCGCCGAAGGTCCAGAAGGTGTACTTCACGCCTTCAGAAATCTCCATCTCCTTTTCGACAACCTCCAGGTCCACGATCACCTTGGCCGGGTAGTTGCGGCCGGTGGGCGGCGGAACATTCGGCGGGCTGGTCAGCACCGCGCGGATCGCCGCGCCGCGGGGCGCGCCGAAGTCACCGGGCATTTTGGGCGGGGCCGCCTGCGCGAACAGCACGGCGCCGAGCCCGGCGATCGCGGCCAGGGTGCGCAAGCCGCGCACGAGCGGGAATGTGGCGGTGGATTTCATCTGGAGTTCCCTCGTGAAGCAAGTAGATGCATTTGCCATGCACCTTAGTGCGGCCACGCGCGCGGCTCGTTGACCTGGATCAAGCAAAGCCTCATCGCCCAGGCCGGGGCAACGTACGTGTACGTTCGTCACCCGCTTCAGGCGCGCTGCGGCCTTGAACTACTTGCGCGAGCAGCCTGTGGGAGATGTCATCCTGCGCGACTACGTCGTCGCGTCTGCGCTACGAACACGCCCGCAATGACAAGGTGCTGACGGCTTGGGCCAGCCGGCGCAGCACTGCCTCGGTCTGCCCAAAGCCGATGCAGCCATCGGTGATGGACACACCCGGGCGCAACGGCACGCCCGGCTTCAGGTCCTGGCGCCCTTCGTCCAGGTGGCTTTCGATCATCAGTCCGAGAATGCGCTTTTCGCCGGTCTCGAGCTGGCGCGCGACGTCTTGCGCCACCTCGACCTGTCGCCGGAAATCCTTCATTGAATTGGCGTGCGAGCAATCGACCATCACGCGCTCGGTCACGCCCGCTTTCTTCAGGATCGCGCAGGCTGCTTCGATGTCGGCCGCACCGTAGTTCGGCCCGCGCGAACCGCCCCGCAGGATGATGTGGCAGTCTCCGTTGCCCTCGGTCTCGAACACCGCGGCCAGGCCCATCTTGGTCATGCCCATGAAAGCATGTGGCGAGCGGCAGGCCACCAATGCGTCGGCCGCCATCTGCACGCCGCCGTCGGTGCCGTTCTTGAAACCGATCGCGCAGCTCATGCCCGATGCGAGTTGCCGATGGCTTGGGCTTTCCGTCGTGCGGGCGCCAATCGCGCCCCAGCTCACCAGGTCGGCGATGTATTGCGGGCTCAGCAGGTCGAGGAACTCGGTCGCTGCCGGCAGCCCCATCTTCGCGACGGCCAACAGCAACTCTCGCGCCAGGCGAAGGCCCTCGTTGATATGGAAGCTGCCGTCCAGGTACGGGTCGTTGATGTAGCCCTTCCAGCCCACGGTCGTGCGGGGCTTTTCGAAATAAACGCGCATCACGATCAGCAACTCGCGCTCCAGTTCGGGCGCAAGCGCCTTCAGTCGCCGCGCGTACTCCAGCGCCTGCTCACCGTCATGGATCGAGCAAGGGCCAACCACCACCAGCAGGCGGGGGTCCCGGCCATGGACCACGTCATTGACCTGCACCCGGCTGCGCTCGATGAAGCGCTGTACTTCGACATCGGCAGGCAGGTCGTATTGCAGCAGTGCGGGCGAGATCAGCGGCCGGACCTGCTTGATCCGTACGTCGTCCAGGGGCGTGGCCTGCGGTCGTTCTTCGTCCAGGGGAGCGGTGTTCATCCCCCGAGTGTAGATAGACTAACGGCACATGAATCCCGATGCCGACAAACTCTGGCGCGCACCGCGCTGGGCCCTGGCCGTCCTGCTTGCCGTGCTGGGCATGTTGGGGCCGTTCTCCATCGACACCTACATTCCCGCCTTCGCGGGCATCGCGAAGGCGCTGGATGCCACGCCTACGCAGATGCAGCAGACGCTGTCGGCCTACCTGTTCGGCTTCGCGTTCATGAACCTCTTCCATGGCGCGCTCGCCGACAGCTTCGGGCGCAGGCCGGTCGTGCTCTGGGGGATCGCGCTGTTCACGCTGGCCTCGCTGGGCTGCGCGCTCTCGCAGAACATCGGGCAACTGGTGTTCTTCCGGGCGTTGCAGGGCCTCTCGACCGGCGCCGGCATAGTCGTCTCGCGCGCCGTCGTGCGCGACATGTTCCCGCCGGCCCAGGCGCAGAAGGTGATGAGCCAGGTGACGATCTATTTCGGGGTCGCGCCCGCAGTCGCGCCGATCGTCGGTGGCTGGCTGTTTGTGCACCTGGGCTGGCACAGCATCTTCTGGTTCCTCACCGGCGTTGGCGTGGTGCTGTGGACCGCCAACTACCGCCTGTTGCCCGAGACACTGCACGAGTCGCACAAGCAGCCTTTCAACGTGCGCAACCTGATGCAGGGCTACAAACAGCTCGGTGCGAACCCGCGTTTCCTGCTGCTTGCGCTGGCAAGTGGCGTGCCATTCAACGGCATGTTCCTCTATGTGCTTGCCGCGCCGGCGTTCCTGGGCGATCACCTGGGCCTGGAGCCCACGCAGTTCTTCTGGTTCTTCGTGCTCACCATTGCCGGCATCATGGGTGGCTCCTGGTTCAGCGGCCGGCTCGCAGGCAAGATCGCACCCCGGCGGCAGATCCGCTACGGCTTCACGATCATGGTCGCGGTGTCACTGGCCAACGTGGTGGCGAATTTCATCGCCACGCCCAACGCCGCATGGGCGCTGATTCCCATCGCGGTCTTTGCATTTGGGTGGGCGCTGATGGTGCCGGTGGTGACGCTGCTGGTGCTGGACATGTTTCCTGAGCGGCGCGGCCTCGCATCATCGCTGCAGGCCGTGATCGCATCGACGGCCAACGGCGTCGTGGCCGGCGTGGTGGCGCCGCTGGTGATGCACTCGGCGCTGGCGCTCGCGGTGACTTCGATCGGCTTCATGAGCATCGGGCTCTTCGCGTGGATCTTCATCCAGCGGCGATGGCCCGAGACGGGCCGCGCGATCTCCGCCACCTGAGCGCACCAAAAAAAAGGGCGCCGCAAGGCGCCCATGAGAGTTTCTTCCGTTTTGCCGCTTAACGAGCCGGCTTGTACGGTTTTTTCTTGATGTCCTTGGGCACGAAGACCTTGCCCGCATTGCCTGGTCGTGCCGGCCGCGCGAAATCGCCACGGGGCGCCGCGAAGCCTTCATTGCGGTCGCCGCGCGGGGCAGCATCGCCCCAACCCGGCTTGCGGCCGAAGCCGTCGTCGTTGCGTCGTGCATCACCGAAGCCGCCGGAGCGAGCATCGCCCAAACCGCCAGATCTCGGGGCACCGAAACCACCCGAACGCGGGGCGCCGAAGCCTCCGGTGCGCGGTGCGCCACCGAACTTGCGGTCACGCGAATGGTTGTCACGGCTGCCGCGGTCGGCGAAGCCACCACGCGGTGCTTGCGGCGCGCGTTGTTGGGGCTCGAGGCCCGCGACGATTTCCGGCTGAAACGGCTGCTTGGTATAGCTCTCGATATCGAAGATCTTGCGGCGATCGCGGAACTCGGCGAACGTGACGGCCAGGCCATCGCGACCGGCGCGGCCCGTGCGGCCGATACGGTGCGTGTAGTCTTCGGCCTTCATCGGCAGGCCATAGTTGAAGACGTGCGTGATGGTGGGCACGTCGATGCCGCGGGCGGCAACATCGGTGGCCACCAGGATCTGCACTTGGCCCTGGCGCAACGCCATCAGGCGGCGGTTGCGCAGGCCCTGGCTCAGCGCGCCGTGCAGCGCGACGGCATCGAAGCCTGCTTGTTGCAGGTCGCCTGCAAGGCCGTCGCACTCGATCTGCGTCGAGGCAAAAACGATGGCCTGGTTGATCGTGGTGTCGCGCAGCCAGTGGTCGAGCAGCTTGCGCTTGTGCTGCGGGCTGTCGGCCCAGAACAGCACCTGCTTGATGTTGACGTGCTTTTCCTGCGGGTTGTCGACCTGGATCTTCTTGGGCTGGCGCATCACGCGCGAGGCCAGTTGCTGGATGCGCGGCGCGAAGGTGGCGCTGAACATCATGGTCTGCTTGCGCTGGATCGTGAGCTGGTTGATTTCGGCCAGGTCGTCGGCGAAGCCGAGGTCCAGCATGCGGTCGGCCTCATCCACGACGAGGAACTGCACCTGGTCCAGCTTGATCTGCGACGAGCGCTGCAGGTCAAGGAGGCGGCCCGGCGTGGCCACCACCAGGTCGGCGCCCTGCAGGCGCGCGATCTGCAGTTGGTAAGGCATGCCGCCCACGATGTTGGCAACGCGCAAGCCGCGGCAATGGCGCACCAGTTCGATCGCGTCATGTGCAACTTGTTGCGCGAGTTCGCGCGTCGGGCAGACGATCAAGGCACCGGGCGTCGCCGCGCGGAAGTTGCGCGAGCTGGTCGGGTCCTTGCGCTTGGGGCGCTTGGGCGCGGCTTCGCCGCGGGCAGTGGCCTCAGCCACCAGGCGGTCGAACTCGGCCTTCTCGTTGGCCGCAGCGTCAGCCTGTTGCTGGAGCAGCGTGTGCAGCATGGGCAACAGGAAGGCAGCGGTCTTGCCGCTGCCGGTCTGGCTGGAGACCATCAAGT
>JBKJOM010000215.1:0-3109 GCA_046595775.1 Ramlibacter sp.
GCACATTCGCATGCGCAATCGGGCTGCAATGCCTGCTCGCCGTGCTGCGTGAGCGCTGCGTTGACCGGTTCCGCGCCTGCCGGCGTCATTGCGCCGGCGTCGATCGCCGACTTCCCGCTCTCGGTGTCCCGGCACGCCTCCGCACTGCCCGGTCGCCTCGACCGGCCTCCGCGCCCCGTCCTCGTCTGATCACCCCGGCTGAAGGGCCGCGCGTTCGCGCCGGCCGTTCGCTGTCGCCATGCGGCGGTCGCCCTTGCGTTCTTCGATCGCGCCCAGACGGGCGCACGACCGTCCCCAACGTGATCACACGAGGATTTCCATGTTCTGCTTCTCCAAAACAGCGATGCTGCCGCTGTCGGCGCTGGCCGCTGCGCTAGTGCTCGCAGGTCTGCCTTTCTTCCACGCGCCGGCACAAGCCCAGACTCAGCCGCCGACCAAGGTGCCTGAGCCGCCCTCTGTCCAACGCTCGGACCCGGCTGACTCCAAGGCGGCAATTCCGGTAATGGTCTACCGATCTTCACTGAGCCGGTACCAGGCCTTCACCGAGCCCGACGTGGCGCCCTGGCGCGAGACCAACGACCTCGTGCGCCAGCGCGGCGGCTGGCGAGCGTATGCCCGCGAGGCCCGGGAGCCTGGCTTGACGGCCGCCCCGGCGTCGGCAGTGCCTGCGGCGTCACAGCCTGCCGCCAGCACCAAGCCGGCCATGCCTGGCCACGCCGGCCACGAGATGAAGTGAGGTGAACGCCATGAAAACGCCCTCACCCGTCCGCGCCCGCAAGAGGTTCGTGCTCGCCGTCCTGGCAGCGGCGACGCTGAGCGGCTGTGCCAGCTTCAGCAGCGATGGTGGCTTCGGCCCCGTCGAGAAGTCCGCCAAAGACCGCCTGGGCAAAGACTTGAAGTGGGCCAGGTCGGATGCCGACCAGGCTGCAATCGACCGCCGAGTTGCCGAACTGCTGACCAAGCCGATGTCGGCCGAAGACGCCGTCCAGGTGGCACTGCTCAACAACAAGGGGTTGCAGGCCTCGTTCTTCGAACTCGGCATCTCCGAGGCCGACATGGTCCAAGCCGGCCGCCTGCCGAACCCGAGTTTCAGCTTCGGGCGCCTGATCCAAGGCTCGGAAATCGAGATCGACCGCAGCATCCAGTTCAACCTGGTGCGGCTGCTGACCCTGCCGATGACGCAGCAGATCGAATCCCGCCGCTTCGCACAAACACGCGGCGCGGTGACGGTAAACGTGCTGTCGCTCGCGTCCGAGACCCGCAAGGCCTACTACGCCGCGCTCGCTGCCGACGAGACAGTGCGCTACGCCTTACAGGTCCAAGCGGCCGCAGAAGCAGGCGCTGAACTCGCCCGTCGGCAGACGCAGGCAGGGAACTGGAACAAACTGCAACAGGCGCGGGAACAGGGCTTTTCCGCTGACGCGGCCCTAAGCCTCGCTCGTGCGGAGCAGGTTCAGGGTGCCGACCGCGAACGGCTGACCAGGCTGCTCGGACTGTGGGGCGCGCAGACGCAGTTCAAGCTGCCCGAACGACTGCCCGACCTGCCGAAGGCAGCGAACGACCTGCCGGATGTCGAACAGACGGCGATGTCCCAGCGAATCGACGTGCAGGCCGCCAAGCTCGGCACCGAGCAACTGGCGAAGAACCTCGGGCTGACGAAGGCGACACGATTCATCAACGTGTTGGAGGTCGGGGCAGTTCGCAACTCGTACAACGACCTGCCGGTTCAGCGTGGCTACACGATCAGCCTTGAGCTGCCGATCTTCGACTGGGGCACGGCCAGAGTCGCGAAGGCCGAGGCGATCTACATGCAATCCGTCAACCGCGCGGCAGAGACGGCGATCAACGCCCGTTCCGAGGTTCGTCAGGCCTACAAGGGCTATTTCAGCAGCTTCGAGATCGCCCGCCACTTCCGCGACGAGATCGTGCCCTTGAAGAAGCGCATCTCGGAAGAGAACCAGCTTCGCTACAACGGGATGCTGATTGGCGTGTTCGAACTGCTCGCCGACGCGCGCTCGCAGATCGGCAGCGTGCAGGGCTACATCGACGCGCTGCGCGATTTCTGGATCGCACAGGCCGCTCTCGATATGGCGCTCATCGGCAAGCCGAGCATGAGCGCTGCCTCCGCCGCCGGCATGGTTGGATCGATATCGGGCCAGGGCGAGCCATGACCTCCGACTTCATAGGAAATCGCATGTTCTCTCGACGTGATCTGATTCGCCGCGCTGGCGCCGTCACGGCCGCGGTGACCGCCGCAGCCGTGAGCAAGGTGGCGATGGCCGCGCTGCCCGAGCCGGTAACGCAGACCAAGCCCGACACCATGCCCCCGCTGGTGCCCACCAGCGGCCGGCCCTACAACCCGGTGGTCACGCTCAACGGCTGGACCCTGCCCTGGCGCATGAACAACGGCGTCAAGGAATTCCACCTCGTCGCCGAGCCGGTGGTGCGCGAGATGGCGCCCGGCTTCAAGGCCCACCTGTGGGGCTACAACGGTCAGAGCCCGGGGCCCACCATTGAAGTGGTCGAAGGCGACCGCGTGCGCATCTTCGTGACCAACAAGCTGCCCGAGCACACCTCGATCCACTGGCATGGCCAGCGCCTGCCGAACGGCATGGACGGCGTCTCGGGCCTGACGCAGAAGTCCATCGACCCTGGCAAGACCTTCGTCTACGAGTTCATCGCGCGGCGGCCCGGCACGTTCATGTATGAATTCGTCGCGCGCCGCGCGGGCACCTTCATGTACCACCCGCACGCCGACGAGATGACGCAGATGGCGATGGGGATGATGGGCCTGTGGATCACGCACCCCAAGGATCCCGCCTTCATGCCGGTGGACCGCGACTTTTGCCTGCTGCTGGCGTCCTACGACATCGATCCGGGCAGCTACACGCCCAAGGTCAACACGATGCTTGATTTCAATCTATGGACGTGGAACAGCCGCGCGTATCCCGGCATCGATTCGCTGGTAGTGCGACACAACGATCGGGTGCGGATTCGTATCGGCAATCTCACCATGACCAACCATCCGATTCATCTGCACGGTCACGAGTTCGAGGTGACGGGCACCGACGGTGGCTGGGTGCCCCGCAGCGCACGCTGGCCCGAGGTG